>CAZSBQ010000001.1:0-59999 GCA_964604795.1 uncultured Victivallales bacterium
TCAGCCCGAAGGCAATTCGGTACCACCGAATCTTCCGCGAGATCAAGAGTTCTGAGGTTGAACCGCCAAAAACGTTGATCGATTCGTGCCGAATCGACATAGTGCGCCGACTCTGACGAGCTCGGCGCACCTACTTCGCCAAGTGCCATACCTTTCCGGACAGGGGCCAGGTACTACGTGATCTCCCCTATGTCCACAGAATTTGCTTGGATGCCTTAAGCAAGGCGGTCGTTTCGGCCGCCATAACAGCTCGTGCGGGCCGGGAAACCCGATTTGCTACGAGTTTGCGGATAACCTGTACGTGAAATCCAAGCAATTTCTTTGGACACAGTGCCAACCCCTCCTCTATTCGTTGGACCTGATTCGTGCGTGCAAATGGGAAAAAGTGCGGGAATCCCGATTTTTTAATTCTCCCCACATCGGACGCTAACCGAATCCCAACACTGGGCGTGGATAGTGATGGCTCATACCAACCGGGGCCAGTGACTGCCCTGAAAGCCGACGAATTGTGCCCGTAGACGAATGTCCCCCAAAAAAATCACCCGACGGCGACGATTTAGCCGAACCTGAAAAATTCCCTAACCAGTCGCTCACAAACAGGCGCGATAGTGTCCCGTGTAAAGCAAAACAGCGAAGAATCCGCGGAGAGGGCCTTCGCGGAGAGCGCAAAGACGGCGCGCACGTGCCGCAGGCGTTCACCGACAAGGTCCAAGTGAATGGTGCCACCCATAACAAAGGAGGTCGAATGGCGCAACACGAAGAAGGGCGAAGAGAGACGTGGCGGCAACAGCCGCTAAAAACTGCATGCAGACTGCAACGATCAAGAAAAACGAAACAAGGAGTAAAATCGTGAACATGATTACAAGAACAATGGGAGCAGCCGCACTGCTGGCACTGGCCATACCCATGGCACAGGCGCAGGAAGCTGTGGGCTACAACAAGATTGTTGTGCCGGCGGAAACGGACGCATTGGTATCCGTTCCGTTTACGAAGCAACCCGCCGGAACGTTTACCGTCAGTTCCGCTGACGATGAGCTTGGCGGGGTCATTATCCAGGAAGCCTTCGACGAAGTGGGCATGTATGCGAACACGCATTATGTAAAGTTCACCTCCGGCGACGGCACCGGGTATTGGAGCACCATCACTAGCAACAGCGTGTCCGAAATGATTCTGGAGAATCCGGTCGGTCTCGCGGACGTCGGCAACGGCGACACCGTTGTGGTCTACGAGCATCAAACCCTGGCCTCGTTGTTTCCCCAGGAATACGAAGGGGTAACCTTCATTTCCTCCGGCGACACCGGAACGGAAACAGGTTCGACAGTGGTGTTGGTTCCGGACACCAATACCGGAATCAACAAATCCTCCGGAAAGGTTTGCCAGCATTTCGGCCAGTATGGTTGGTTTGACGGGGATTTCAACAATGCGGATGATATCGTGATCCCGCCAGCGACCTTTGTGAAGGTACGCAACCGGGATACCACCGATTTGCCCGTAATTGTCTCCGGTGAAGTTACAAGCACCCCGATCATTACTGCGCTGTCGAAAGTGACGCAGGACAACGACCTCTATCTTGCGAATCCGTACCCCGTACCTGTCAACATCAGTGAAATGGGCTTGGATTCATGGGCATCCTCCAATGACGGGGCAACCTTCAATGGACAGGTTCTCGTCTTCAACAACGATGCCGCAGGCATCAACAAGTCCTCCACCAAGATTTGCTTCTTCTTCACCGGAGACGGCAATTGGTATGATGGCGGATTCAATGTGGTCACTGATCTGAATGTCCCGGCTGGAATGGGCGTTGTTCTGCGCGAGCAATCCGACAGTTCCAGCACTGATGTTTGGTCGGCGCCAAAACCCTATTAGTCCTACTTTTCCCAATACACCAACGCACCTTATTTGAAGGAGATTTATGATGAAGATTCGACATCTTGCCGCTTCGTTGCTTTTTGTCTCAATGGCCGCGCAGGCAACAGTGGGAATCGCCCCCACAATTGCCTACATGTATGAGAAGGATGGCGTCACAAAGTTCGAAGGCGGCCAACTGTATTTGCTTGTGGCAGATACTGACCGCAACGGATTTGGCGCGGATGGCATGGGCTCAATCGGGGTGGACTATGAGTTGGGCGGAGATGACCAAGTTCTGAAGGCTTGGAACTCCCCGAGTTCTCCCGTCTTCGCCGTGGGACAATGCAAGCCCAACGCTCTTGGGCTGACACTGGAAGGGGACGACCCAGGCCAGTTCGGAGCAGGTGACCCGTTTGGAGTTTACTTCTTCGACAACATCAGCACCACCGAATACGACAGTGGAACACTGGCACCCGGTACGGACTACGGCTTTTTCACGGATAGTGAGTTTGTAACTCCGGCTGATGGCGGTGACTTCACTGGCTCGTATACTGAAACTGTCCTACTGGACCAGACAGTTGTTCCCGAACCCTCGAGCCTGCTGCTGGGCATCCTGGCCATGGCCGCTGTGCTTCGTCGTCGTCGGATCAACCGCTAACCCTAAACCCAACCGTTCTGAAACACAGACCCAATTAGGAGAAAACGAACGATGAAAAAGACTGCTATTCTCGGACTTGCAAGCCTCTTCGCCGCCGGTGCTCTGCACGCGGCCGACGTGGACGTAACCAGCGACATCACAACCTCCACCCAGTGGAGCGCGGACAATGTGTACCACCTGCGCGACGCAATCAACGTCAACGCAGGCGCCACACTGTCGATCGAAGCCGGAACACGCATCATCGGCTACACCGATGACGAGCTGAGCGACTGGTCGGGTGAAACTCGCTCGGATTCCTCGGTGCTGATCATTCGCCGCGGCGCGAAAATCATGGCCGAAGGCACAAAGGACGAGCCGATCGTCTTCACCTCCAGCCATGACGACGGCAGCTGGCGCCCGACCAACTCGGAATGGGGCAACCTGACCATGCTCGGCGACGCCATCATCGCCGATGGAACCGTCAGCGGCGGAGTTCAGGACGGCACCTGCGAGGACCACATGGAAGGGCTGCCGGTCGACGACAACTCGTTGTACGGCGGTACGAACGACGACGACGACAGCGGCGTGCTCCGCTATGTCTCGCTTCGTTTCGGCGGCTCCGTTCTTGGCGCGGCCAACGAACTGAACGGCCTGTCCATGGGCGGCATCGGGCGCGAAACCGTGCTCGAGCACATCGAGATCATGAACAACGTCGACGACGGCATCGAAATCTGGGGCGGCACACCTCAGCTCAAGTATGTTTCGATCTGGAACATCGGCGACGACAGCTTCGACCTCGATGAAGGCTTCCGCGGCAAGGCCCAGTTCGGCCTGATCGTGCAGGGATACGGTGAAGGCACACAAGGCTCCGGCGTTGGCGACAACTGTCTTGAAATGGACGGTGGTGAAAACCCGAACGGGATGCAGCCGTACGCCAATCCGCAACTCTACAACTTCACAGTGATCGGACAGCCGGGCGCTGGAGACAACGGAATGTCCATGCGCGACAACATGCGGCTCCAAGTCGGCAACTCCATCTTCATGGATGTCGGCGAACGGTTGATTTCCTTCGACGAATCCAACCACAACCAGGAAATGTACGACGCGTTCCATACCGCGCACGACACCTACGACAACTCGGGTGTTGATTTCAGCGGACTGCCCTACAGCACCATGGCCGAGTTCTACAGCGATTCGCGCTCCGGCAACTGGTCGTGGGTGAAGGACACCGTGTTCTACAACATCAGCGACGACAGTGACATCAACTGGAGCGGCACCACCCCGGCAACCGCGACGACTGCGGAGCTTGGTCTTTGGGACGCCGGCATGAACAACGTGCGCAATGCTGCGGACATGCCCATCGTGGACCTGGTCCGCAACACGACGGGCGGCCAGCCCGGCGGCATGCAGCTGGTGACCTCCCTGGACCCCCGTCCGGCGAACGACGCGCTCGTTTCGGTCGGGACCGCTCCGGCGGACGGCTTCTTCACCCCGGCCCCGTACCGAGGCGCCTTCAGTCCGAACAACAACTGGCTGGAAGGCTGGACCGCCGCCGACGAATTCGGCATGCTGGCCAACACCGGCAGCAATCCGAGCGATCCGGAAGACGCCGCCATCGAGATGACCGCCACCACGTTCTTCTCGACCGAAAGCGGTGTGCTTTACACCGTCGAGGAATCCAGCGACATGAAGAGCTGGACTCCGTTGGCCACCGTCGAGGGTGACGGCAGCATCATGAACGTGACGGACCTGGACGGATTCGACTCCGCCAAGTTCTATCGCGTGATTGCCCAGTAAGCAACGCGAAGCCACTGACAACCAAGGCCAGGCGGCGGGGTTCCCGCCGCCTGGTTCTCCCACGTTCTGGATACAACACTTATGAAGTCGACAATCGCTCAATTCGCCATTCTGATTCTTCTGTCTGCGGCCACGTCCGGCTGTTTGGCCGGTTCCGCGGCCTCCGCAGCGCCTCAAAACGCATTGAAACGCACATCCGCATCCGCCGAGCAAACGCCGACCCAACTTCACGACTTTCAAATCAAGCTGCTCGAAACTGCCTTCGAGGTTGCCACCGCCATTCCCCTCAAGCCCCACATAAAAAGCCGGTCACTCGCACAGCGTCGGGTCGTGCAGACACTTCTCGAGCTGGAAAACCCGGACAGGGCCATCCGCCTGACCGAGCAGATCAAAAACTGGCATCGCGGCGCTGCGCACGCCGAAGTGGCTGCATTTCTTGCCAAGCGAGGAGACCGCCATGCCGCCATGGAGCAACTCGCTCATGCCGAAAAAATTACGCGGGCGATCGACACCTGGCACAAGAACCGGATTCTGGCTCACATGGCGCAGGCGCTCGAGCACATGGAAACGCCGACGGGCATGGAGGACCTGACCGAGGGCATCGCCGAGCACGAAGCCGCCAAAATCCACCGCACTCGGTCAAAGGTGACGAAATCCGAACAGTATGAGGCACAATTGACCTCGCTGAACGAGCTGCTGGGCGAAACCGATTTCGACGTCAAGCGGCAAGGTCTGCTGGGCGCCTCCGCCCTTTTCGACACCTTCTACGCGAATCCGGAACGGCGGGCCGAAATCGAAAAAAGCATCCGCACTGCCGCAAAGGAACTGCCCCCCACCCTGAAAATCGAGCTGTTTCTGGAACTGGCGAATGCGGCTGTCGAGCATGGTGACGAGACCGCCGCCGTCCGACTTGTCCGCGAGTGCCGGGAGTTGTTCGAGAATTCCGCTTGGCGTCCTCGCTTCGGCATCCCCGTTTCGGCCCGCATTGCGAAGGTCGCTCATCGTTCGGGCGACGAGGAAACGGCCGCATTGCTGATCGAACAAGCGCAAACCGGATACGAGCGCAGGGGCGATGAAATTGTCAACATCTATCGTGCCGAGGCGCTGCTTCCCCTTGCTGAAGCGGTGCGGACAGCGGACGGCCCCAAAGCGGCGCTCGCTGTCTATCGACAGGCCATGGACGCCGCGTTTGTGAATCCGAACTCACGCCCAAGAGCGGAAGATCTGTCCGCCATTTGCCTCTCGATGGCGAAAGCCGGCGTCAAGCCGCCGGAATCTATGTGGAAGCGCCTGGGCGAGCTGCGGACTCGCCTGGGCAATCCCTGGTGAGCGACGCGCGCGGATAAATCCGCAACGCCATCGAAATCAGCAAGCGAAATCGATCCACTCCGCAGCCAAGAGAAAATACTCTGTTGAACATGCCCCACTGCAACATCTGCAAACCACGGCTTCCCAGGCGGCCCATCCCTGCGCTTCCCGCAACTCTGCGTCGATTCGTCCAGGGCCTGACAGCGACCGTCTGCTGCCTGGTACTGACCTCGTTCCAGGCGCTCGCGCAGCAGGAGGGAGGAGGGGCGATTCGCGGGGTCGTCTACGACAAGGATTTCGAGGCGCCGCTGCCCAACGCGGACATCGCAATCCTGGAGCGCGACCAAAAGGTCTCCTCCACGGACGAGGGCAACTATCTGCTCTCCGACATTCCGCCCGGCACGTACACGCTTGTGTTTTCAAAGCAGGGGTTTGCGCGCAAAGTGAAGTCCGATGTGCTGGTTTCCGCCGGTCGAATGACCGAAGTGGATGCCTGGCTGAGCGGCGACTTTACCGACATGCAGGAGTTCATCGTCCAGGACTTCGTGCTGGGCGGCAGCACGGAGATCGGGCTGCTCAACCTGCGCATGGAGATGCCCGCCATGTTGGACTCCATCGGCGCGGAACTGATCAGCCAGGCGGGCGCGGGCGACGCAGCCAGCGCCCTGCGCCTGGTTGCCGGCGCCACGGTGCAGGACGGCAAGTACGCGGTGGTGCGCGGCCTGCCCGACCGCTATGTGAACTCTCAAATGAACGGAGTTCGTCTGCCGAGTGCGGATCCGGACAAGCGCGCCGTACAACTCGACCAATTCCCATCCGCCTTGATCGACAACATCCAAGTGTCCAAAACATTCACACCGGACCAGCAGGGAGACGCCTCCGGCGGCGCCGTGAACGTCGTGCTGAAATCCATCCCCGACGAACCCGTCCTGAGTCTCAAGCTGGGCACAGGGCATAATTTTCAGACCAGCGGCGGCGATTCATTCCTGTCCTACAAGGGCGGCGGTGTCAATTACTCCGGCAAAGACGACGGAGGCAGAAGCCTGCCCTTTTCCGTCACTGAAGCCTTCGACGACACCGAATCCGCCATCCGCGACGACTACACCGACTTCTTCGGCAATCCGCGGGACGGTGATCCCCCGCCGAGCGCCGAGGACCTGGCCAGGTACAAGCAACGCGAGGCGCACGCGAATTCCTTCTCCCCCGTCATGGGAGTATCAGAAAAAAATGTTCCGTTCGACCACAATTGGCAAATTACCGCAGGCAACAGTTGGGACGTCAAATCCATGAAGCTCGGGGCGTTGAGCACCTTTTTCTACAAAAACGAATTCGACGGATACAACGACGGCAAAAACATGAAGCGCACCGGCCTGCCGCAAGATGACAAGTACGGGTACGACGGCACGGACACCGGCGACCGATACGAGCTCTACGAGGTGGACAAGAGCCAGGAGTCCGTTCTCTGGGGGGGGCTGCTGGCACTCGGCGCAAAAAATGAAAACAACGAGCTGGGCCTGATATACATGCACACGCACAGCGCGCAGGATTCCGCCATGCGGATGGACGACACCCTGGCATTCGAACTCGGCCTTGCCAGCGAGTATTTCCGCAATGAGACGCTCAGGTACTCGGAGCGGACAGCCACCACCTTGCAGCTGCGGGGAAAGCATGTCATCCCAGCCCCGAACATTGAGTTGGGAAATGTTGTCAAAACGCTCAATCCCGAGGTCAAGTGGGTGGCTTCAGACAACTCATCCACTCTGTGGGAGCCGGACCTGCGCTCCATCCTCGCCATGTGGAAGCCCGACGATCCGAATGATCCGAACGGCAACGGAACCTGGAAAACCGTGCCGATAGACAATGTCGACTTCGCAGGAACTCGAATGTGGCGGGACGTCGAGGAAACCAGCAGACAATTCCAAATCGACGGCAAACTCCCTTTCAAACAATGGACGGACACCGAAGGTTCGCTCAAAGCGGGGCTGTTTGTGGACAGGGTCGAGAGAAGCTACCAGCAGGACAGCTTCAAATATGAACATGGACCGGGATATACCCCCTGGAAGGAGGAATATTCCGGGGGGTTCTTTGATTCCTCCTTCTCCAACATTTTCGGACTGGATGAAGCCACCGGATATGATGGCATCAACTACGACGACGCACACCTCTTTCCCCTGCAAAACGAAATGCCCTGGCAGATTCTCAAAAGCGGAGAGGACGCCAGCTACGACGGCAAGCAGGACATCGACGCCTGGTACTGGATGGCGGATATCCCCATCCGGGAAAACCTCAACCTGGTTGGCGGAACGCGGGTTGAAAAAACCCACATGTCCACCCAGTACCGTGCTTCGGACGGCGAGTCGCTGTTTTTCTTCAAGTGGGACGACGGAAAACTGACCGGCGATACGGTCGGTCCGGACGGCTGGTCGGAGGCGGACGCCTCCATCGACCGCACCGATGTGCTGCCCGCCCTCTCGCTCGAATATAGTCCGAGAGAGGATTTGACCCTGCGAGGCGCGTACAGCCAAACCGTAGCTCGGCCAACATTCAAGGAAATCTCCCCCATCCTGCAGCTCGAATACCTGGGGAGCGACCAATTCGTCGGCAACAACAACCTCGTGATGAGTGAGCTTGTCAACTACGACCTGCGCATTGAATACATCCCCAGGGAAGGAAGCTTTTTCAGCGCCTCCTGGTTTTACAAGGACATCACCGATCCCATCGAGTACGCCAAGGTCGTCATCGCGCAGTCGCCGTACATTCAGCCGTTCAACTTTCCCGACGGCTGGTTACAAGGCGTCGAACTCGAGGCGAGGCAATCGATGGGGGATATGCTCCCGGTTCTGAAGGGGCTGAAGCTTCGGCTCAACGCCACCGTCATCGATTCGGAAGTAACCGTTCCCGAGCAGTTCCCCGGCACCAATCGCGGCCTGGCGGGGAGGCCGATCGACTCGGGACTGCCGGGGCAGGTCATCGCATCCTCGCGGGATATGCGAGGGGCACCAGAATACTTGTTCAACGGCAGCCTGTCCTACACCATCGAACCCACCGGCACGCAACTGAATCTGTTCTACACCCAAAAGGGTGACACCCTGATCGCCGGCGAAGCGTCCCTCGACGGATACGCCCCCAACGTGTACGCAAAGGAGCACGGCGAACTGAATTTCGGCGTATCCCACCCGATCGGCGAGAAGTACAAATTGAGCTTCATGGTCAAAAACCTCCTCAACCCCAACATCGATACCGTCTATCGGTCGCAACACATCTCGTCCGATGCCGTGAAAACATCCTACTCAAAGGGAAGAAGTTTTTCCCTCAGCCTGACGGGTACATTCTGACAGATTGGAATTTGCGGGCTGAACGTCCGCACCAATGGACATTTTCCGGAGCAACAACGGATGCTTCACGGGTTCAACCATCGCAAACAGCAGGAGTTCGACTATGACAACTGGTTTGAAAAAGACAATCCGCACATCCGCGGGCTTTGCCCGTGTATGCTCGCTTCTTATGCTCGGCCTGCTTGCCCGCGCACAGGGCGCCCAGGACACCCAGGACGTACAAGGGCAGATCGACAATGCCCGCATGACAATGGAGAAATGGATCGAGACGCGACGTGCGATTTCGGAGGAAAAGCAGGACTGGAAGCTGGCCGAGGAGATGCTCACCGAACGCATTCGGCTGGTGCGGCAGGAGATCGACTCGCTCAGGGAAAAGAACGCCTCCGCCGAGGAAAGCATCGGCGAAGCCGACAAAAAACGTGCGGACCTGGTGGCCGAAAACGAGGCGCTCAAGGAAGCGTCCGACACACTGGACGATGCGGTCACCGCTTTTGAACGGCGCACACTTTCCGTGCTGAAGCGCATCCCCGCCCCCATCCGCAAACAGGTCAAGCCCCTGAGTCAACGGATTCCCGAGAATCCGGAAAAAACCAAGCTGTCTCTTGGTGAACGGTTCCAGAACATCGTCGGCATCCTCAACGAAATCAACAAATTCAACGGCGTGATCACGGTCACCAGCGAAGTGCGCGATCTCGGCGATGAGTCCGCCGAGGTAACCGCGATGTATGTCGGACTCGGACACGCCTACTACGCCAATACAGGCGGCGAGAACACCGGGCGCGACATCGCGGGCTACGGGTTTGCCGCGGAGGACGGTTGGACGTGGACGGCCGCCAACGATGCCGCTCCCCGCATTCGCCGGGCCATCGCCATTTTCAAAAACGAAGAGGTGGCCGCTTTTGTCCGGCTGCCTGTGAACATCAAATAGCAAGCGGGAGCGCATGCACCAATGAGCATTCAACACACCAATATCCCGAGAACCTGCATGAACAGTGCCGCCAGACACCATTCCGACAACACCGGAGCGGGCGCGTCCGCCAAGCGCCCCTGCGAAGTCCGCACGCACGCATCCGTGATCTGGTCGAACCCCCCGTCTGTCACCCCGGCAATGGTGGAGCGAGTCGACGAGGAATTTGCCGACATGCCGGCTGGTGCGAGGCCCCCAATCCCAGGTCCAAACACACCGTCGCTAGCAGCCCTGCTGCTGATTTTGAGCCTGCTTGTGCCGTTTTCAGGCAGCCGCGCTCGGGCGAACGAAGACGCCGAGCAAACGGGCAATTTCAAGAATGCCTCGACCTCGGCAAGCCAACAGCTGCAGGACAGCCTCAAGGAACTTTCGGAGCTGCGTGAGACCATCGCAGACAAAAAGGTTCCGCTGAACCGCAGACTCAATGAGTTGGAGGCCGAACTGGTGGCCGTCCGGCGCGAGTATCAGGAAACCTCCCGCACGCTGGACAACCGAACGTTGAACCTCAGCAATTTGCGCTCGGAGATCAAGGCGAGAGAACAGGAGAAAACCTACCTGTCCAACCTGCTGGGCGAATATATCCGCACCTTTGAAACCCGCCTGCACGTCGCCGAATTGCAGCGCTATGAGGATATCCTCGAAAAAGCGACGCTGGCGCCGGAAAGCGAGACCCTCACCGATCAGCAGGTCTATGAGCGGCAAAACGCCCTGGTCGCCGCCTCCATCGACCGCCTGGAAGCCGCGCTCGGCGGCGACCGCTTCGAGGGCGACGCCGTGGACGAAACCGGCCTGGTCACCCGCGGCACCTTCGCCCTGCTGGGCCCTGCGGCGTTCTTTCGCTCCGACGACGGGGCGAAGATCGGCACGGCCGAGCAGCGTCTCGGTTCCGTGGCCCCGGCCATCCTGGCCTTCGACGCTCCCGAGGACCAGGCCGCAGCCGCCACCGTCATCGAAACCGGCTCGGGCGATCTGCCCTTCGATCCCACCCTCGGCAACGCCCACAAGGTTGAAGCCACGCAGGAGACCCTGCTCGAACACATTTCCAAGGGCGGCGTGGTCATGTACCCGATCCTCGGGCTTGCCGGCGCGGCCCTGCTTGTGGCGCTGTTCAAATGGGTTGGGCTGCTGCTCACGCGCAACCCGTCGCAAAAGCGCATCCGTCAGCTGCTGTCCGCCGTGGCCGAGGGCAAGTGGGAAGTTGCGAAAGAGCGGGTGGCCAAGGTCGGCGGCCCGACGGGCAAGATGCTGTCCGACGGGGTGGAGCACCTGAACGAGCCCCGCGAGCTGATCGAGGAAGTCATGTACGAGCGCGTCCTGGCCACGCGCCTCAAGCTGCAGCGCCTGCTGCCGTTCATTGCGATCTGCGCGGCTTCGGCGCCCCTGCTCGGGCTGCTGGGTACTGTGACCGGCATCATCAACACGTTCAAGCTGATCACCGTGTTCGGGTCCGGCGACGTCAAAACCCTCTCCGGCGGCATTTCCGAGGCACTGATCACCACGGAATTCGGCCTGATCGTCGCCATTCCCTCGCTGCTGCTGCATGCCTTTCTGTCCCGCAAGGCCCGCGGCGTGGTCGACGGCATGGAAAAGGCCGCCGTCTCCTTCATCAATCAGATCGCCAAGCGAAAAACCTCCGGCTGTGACGGCTCGAACGGCACACAGTGCGGGGAACACGAAACCACCGGCGGAGAGTGGACTCTCGAACACCACGAGGAAAAAGTGCCCCAGAAACAAACAACATAACCGCAGCGTGAAAAGTACAGGGCACGGCCCCCGCGCCCGACCCCCCGCAGGCCGTCGGGGCGCCGGCCCCTACAAAGTACAGGGCGCGGCCCCCGCACCCGGCCGTCGGGGCGCCGGCCCCTACAAAGTACAGGGCGCGGCCCCCGCGCCCGACTCCCCGCAGGCCGTCGGGGCGCCGGCCCCTACAAAGTACAGGGCGCGGCCCCCGCGCCCGACCCCCCGCAGGCCGTCGGGGCGCCGGCCCCTACAAAGTACCGGGCGCGGCCCCCGCGCCCCCGACCAACCGAAAAAGTACAGGGCGCGGCCTCCGCGCCCGTGAGCTCCCAATGACAGAACCGATAGAACAACTTACAACCCTCTGGACCGAGGCGCAGTCCATATGGATGTCCGGCGGCTGGGCCATGCTCGCCATCGCCGTCAACGCGTTCATCATGTTCGCCATCGGCACCCATGTCCACCTGAAGCTGCGCGCCAAGGGCTTTCAGTCCGTCTCCGAGAAGAAATGGCGCCGATGGCTCGAGCATCCCGAGCAGCGAAAGGGTAGAGTCGGCGAACTGCTGGACTTCGTCGGGGGCGGCACCTCGCTCGAGGACATCGCCGTCTTCTTCAAGGAATTGCGCACCCGCGAACTGCATCCCTTCGACCGCGATCTGCGGGTCATGAAGAAATGCGTCGGGGTAGCCCCCCTGCTGGGGTTGCTGGGCACGGTGACCGGCATGCTGGCCACCTTCGGCGCCCTGGCCGCCGGCGCAGGCGGCGAAAAAACCATGAGCATGGTCGCATCCGGAATCTCCGAAGCCCTCGTCACCACCGAAACCGGGCTGGTCATCGCCATCCCCGGTTTGTTCTTTCAGTATCATCTCAGCAGGCAGCACGAACGCTACAAGGCATTTCTGGCGCATCTGGAAACCGTCTGCACCCAGCGGCTGCACTGGCAACTGCAGAAGCAAAACTAACGGCCAAGCACAAACCACAAACCACCGAGGTGTCCCATGGGACGTTTTCGTGAAATGGACATGGACGACAGCGGCGAGGCGGGCATTGACATTTCCCCGCTCATTGACTGCGTATTCATTCTGCTCATCTTTTTCATTGTGACCACCACCTTTGTGGAGGAAACCGGCGTTGAAGTCGACAAGCCCCAGGCCGCATCCTCCTCCATGCTCGAAAAAACCAGCATCCTGATCGCGCTCACCGCCAAGGGCGAAGTCGTCTACGGCGGCAACGAAATCGGCATCGGCGGCATCCGCCCCCTAGTGCGGCGCGAGCTGCAGAAGGAGGATGTGCCCGTCATCATTCAGGCCGATTCCGCCGCCAAATCCGGGCTGCTGGTGCGCGTCATCGACGAAGCCAAACTGGCCGGCGCCAAAAAAGTCAGCCTGGCCACCCTCAAACCCTCGAACTGAGTCTGATCCGTGAAGGCGATTCTAAACATATTCAAGCGATTTTTCCATGCGCTTTGCGTGCTTGTCGGCGCGACAGCGCTGACTCTGTCGTTTTTCCTGGTACTCCCGGTCATGCAGGCGATCAACCAATCACGGGATACCGACGTGGTTGTGCGCACGGTAAGCACTGCCGAAGTAGAACCGCCACCGCCGCCGCCGGAGGAACCCGAGCCCCCGGAAGAGCCCGAGCCCGAGGAAAAACCGCCCGAGCTGACCGAAGAAAGCCAGCCCCTCGATCTCTCCCAGCTCGAGATGGCGCTCAACCCCGGCATGGGCAACGGCGGACTGAGCGGTGACTTCGCCGCGAACCTGAAAACCGTAGCCGCATCGGGCGAGGACCTGGACGCGGTCTTCGGACTCTCCGACCTGGACCAACGACCGCGCGTGATCTATCAACCCGGTCCGACCCTGACCCGCGAAGTTCGCAAAAAGGCACCCGGCAAAGTCTATATCCTGTTCCTGGTCAACCGCGAGGGACGCGTCGAAAATGCCAAGGTGCAGAAATCAAGCCACCCCGTGTTTGAACAGCCCGCTCTGAAGGCCGTCAAGCGCTGGAAATTCGAACCCGGCAAAAAAAGCGGCCAGGCCGTCCGCTTCCGCATGCGCGTGCCCATAAAATTCCCCAAAGGATAAAAGAATGCAGAAAACAGCAATGGCAGCTCATCTTCGTCCCGTTTCATCACTTGCATCCCGGATTCCGCGCGCCCGGTTGTTGTGCGCCCTCTTTCTTTGTTCGGCCGTGTCCGCGTCCGCAAACAGCGAATCCATTCCCGTCCGTCCTCGGTCCATGACCCAGGCCGAGCTGAACCTGTGGAACGATCCCGCATTCCAGAAGCAATTCACCCAGAGCTACATCGCCGAAACCGAGATCGAGCCGCGGATATCCGAGGACGAGCGCGAAACCATGCAGAAGATCATGCTGCACATCGCCGATGAAAAACTCGAAGAAGCCGCCGCGCTGCTGCGCAAACACTTGGACGAGACAAGCAGCGCGGTGTTCGACTTCACGCTGGGCAACCTCCATTTTCAGCGGGACAATCTCGACCAGGCCGTCCCACACTACGAAACCGCCGTCGACAAATATCCCAAATTCCGTCGTGCCTGGAAGAATCTTGCCCTCATTCACGTCCGCAAGGCCAACTATGCCGACGCGCTGCCCGCTCTCACCAAGACCATCGAATTGGGTGGGGGCGATTCCCTCATCTACGGCCTGCTCGGCTACTCCTACTCCTCGGTCGAGAACCACCTCGCCGCGGAGTCCGCATACCGCATGGCGATCCTCCTCGATCCCGAAACCATGGACTGGAAAATGGGCCTGGCCCGCAGCCTGTTCAGGCAGGAGTCCTACGCGCGGGCCGCCGAGCTGTGCGCCAATCTGCTCGCCAAAAACCCCGAGCGCGCCGATCTCTGGATGCTCCAGGCAAACGCGTACATCGGACTCGAAAAACCCCTCGAAGCCGCCAAAAACTACGAGTTCATCGACCAACTCGGCAAATCCAGCGCCGCCACGCTCAACATGCTCGGCGACATCTACATCAACGAAAAACTCTTCGACATGGCCGTGCATTCCTACGTGCGCGCCATGAAAAAGGGCGATGATGCATCCCCCGCCCGCCCCGTCCGGGCCGCCAAGGTTCTGGCCGCCCGCAGCGCCTTCGAGCAAACGCAGACCCTGATTGCCGAGATCAAATCACGCTACGCCGAGAGCCTGGCCGACGACGTCAAAAAAGACCTGCTCAAACTCGAGGCGCGCATCGCCGTAGCGCGCGGTGCCGGAGACGAGGAAGCACGCGTTCTGGAGGAAATCGTCGAACTCGATCCGCTCGACGGCGAAGCCCTCATCCTCCTCGGCCAATACCATCGCCGTCAGGGAAACCCCGAAAAAGCCGTCTTCTATTTCGAACGAGCCGCCTCCGTCGAAGACTATGAGGCCGACGCAAATCTCCGCCATGCACAATTGCTCGTTTCCCAGGAAAAATACGAGGAAGCCCTCCCGCTCCTCCGCAGCGCACAGCAAATCAACCCCCGAGAGGATGTCCAAAAATATCTGGAGCAAGTCGAACGAGTCGCAAAGGGACGGTGAAAATGGATATCGAAATCAATTCCAAACATCAACCAAACAAACTTCTAACTAATGCAGCATTTATAAAAAAACAGAGAGAGTATAGTTATGCACTGATCATGGAAACGATCAATTTTAGGTTTCAAAAAAAACAGCAGACAATGTCAAATCCAACAAAAGGAGAATAAAAATGCTGAAAACAATCAAGATCGACTGGTACCGCAAAACTCGTAAACACAAGGCTTGCCTATGCGCCCTTGCGTTCTTGGCAACCTGCGCGGGCATACTGCGAGCGGAAGACTTGGGAACTGTGGGCATAGCACCGACAATTGCCTATGTATATGAATCGGAAGCCAAAGAAACAAAATTTCAAGGGGGGCAACTTTATTTGTTGGTGGCTGACATTGATCGCGACGGCTTTGGGGTGGACAACATGGGAAAAATCGGGGAGCAGTTCGAGCTGGGTGAAGATGATCGTGTCATCAAGGCCTGGGAGTCTCCTTCAACGCCGCCATTTGCGCTTGGGCAATGCAAGCCCAATGCATTGGGCTTGTCCGTCGAAGGGAATGAAGCGGGCGTGTTCAGCCCCGGAACACCATTTGCCGTGTATTTCTTCAGTGACGTCAACCTGAGCGACTATACCGAAGGGACATTGGCAACCGGCACTTCCTACGGTTTTTTTACCAAGAGCACTTTCGAGGTGCCTTCTCCGGGCGGTGACTTTACCGGAGAAGTTATAGCGGAATTGTTTCCCGACCAACAAGTCGGCGGCGGGGGCGGCACGAATGACGCGCCCGTGCTGGAGGCCATCGGCGACCAATCGGTCGACGAAGGCGGCAAACTGGCGTTCACCATTAACGCATCCGACGCCGACGATGATGACATGACCCTGAGCGTGACTGGTCTCCCCGACGGCGAATTCTTCAGTGCGGACCCCAAAGCCTCGCCCGCCACCTGGAGCTTTTCATGGACTCCCCAGGAAGACGAAAGCGGCGTATATGAATCCGTGGAATTCACGGTCAGCGACGGCAGCCTGTCCGACAGCGAAACGATCTCGATCACGGTCGACGAAGTCAACAGCGCGCCGGTCCTCGAGTCCATCGGCGACAAAACCGTGACGGCGGGCGAGACGCTGACTTTTGACATCTCGGCAACCGATGCGGACGTTCCCGCCAACATCCTTGCCTTTTCGGCCACCAACGTGCCCGACGGAGCGGATTTCGACGGAACGACGTTCACTTGGACTCCAAGCGATGAGCAGGCGGGCAGCAACTTCAATATCACCTTTACCGTCACCGACGACGGCGATCCGCAGAAGGAAGACAGCGAAACGATCACCGTCACGGTCAACGAGCGCGTAAACCACGCGCCCATCGCAGAAGCACCGCAGGGGATGATCGTCGAAGCAGGCGGCACGCTGACCATTCCCCTGGTCGCGGCTGACGAAGACGGAGACGAGGTCCAGCTGAGCATTGTCGACGCTCCCGCCAACGGTTCGCTCGGTACCATCGATCAGGAAACCCAGACGGTTCAGTACACCGCCGATGCTACGTTCGCTGGCGAAGACCACTTCTCCTTCCAGGCAAGCGACGGCGAGCTTAATTCCGATGTCGTCAAGGTCTTCGTGCTGGTGCGCAGCGAGGAAGGATGGATGGTCAATCTCAATCTGGACGGTGCGGACTTCGCAACTCTGACCATCGGCGCGGACCCGGAAGCGACCGACGGTCACGAGGACAGCTTCGACGAGCTTGTGCCGCCAGCAGCCACGTCGAGCCGCTCGGTGGAAGGCAATTTCGCCGGCCTGTATCGCCCCCCGTTTGCCGAACCGCAACAGTACTTCCGGCGCGATATTCGAGCCTTGGACGGTGACTACCGGTGGATTCTCGAACTCGAAGTCCAGGACGGCAACGATCCCCTGACCGTGTCCTGGGATGCCGAAACGTTGCCGGACGACATCGCTCTGGCGCTGTCCGAATGCGACGCGGACGGCACTCCGCTTGAGCAGAACGATGTCGGAACGCTGATGGCGAATCAGACGGAAATCACCGTGACGGACCAGGACGGGGTCGTCCGCTACTGCATCCAGCCCTTTGAAGGTGAGATCGAGTTCGCGTTGAGCTTGAACGGCGGTGCCTGGAATCTGATTTCTCTGCCGCTGACGCCGAACAACCCGGCCGTGGAGGATGTCTTCTCCGACACCAATCTGACTGTCGGCGGAGAACAGCGCACCCTGCGCGATTCTCGACGCGGCGCGCTCCACAGCGGCGCTGTATGGGACTGGGACGAGGCAGCGCAGCAATATGTCGCCGCCGAGCAGATCGAAGCCTATCAGGGATATTGGGTGTACATCCCCGAAGGACAAGGCGGCACGCTCAACATCACGGGTATCCCGGCCGCCCCTCCGACCACCCTCCACAAGCACTGGAACCTCGTCGGCGGCGACTCCGAGCCGACAAGCGCGGACAACACACGGGGCTTGACTATCTACCAAGTCGGCGGTGACTCAGAAATGACAAACACGAACATTGCTTGGGCTTCCATCTGGAAGTGGGTCAATGGTCAATACGCCAAAGCCACGACCCTCGAACGCGGCCTGGGCTACTGGATATATTCCTTCGTGGACGATGCTTCTCTGCAGCAAAGCAGTCGATAGTCATTGAGAGGAAGAGCTGATCATGCCGAGCGCCAAACCGTCGAAAACCCAATCTTCCTCGCGTCGGAGCAGCGGCGGTCACCGCAAGGGGCGGCGGTCGCGCGGCAGCCGCCGTCGACGCAGGCGCATGCTTCTGATTGTCGCGGCATGCGCCGTGATCGGCGGCGTTTTGCTTGCCGGAGTCGGTTTTTTCGTCGTCCGCAAGGTGCTGCGGAATCCGCAACGGTACGAGCGTCTGAGCCACGAACTGTTGAACGAAGGGCGCTTGGACGATGCCGTGCAGCAGTTTCGCCGCGGTCTGGCCTATGCCCGCAACGAACGCCAACGGGTAGCGATGCTCACGTCGATGGCGGACCGGATCGAAGCCACGGTGGTGCCGGTCGAGGAAGCGGCCGAGCGTTGGTTTGCCGCCGCGGGACTGCGGGTGACCGCCGCTCGGCAGACGCCGGAAGCGGCCGGCGAGCTGCCGGTCGAGAAGTGGTACTGGTACGCGCGGCTCAGCCATCATCCGAGGATGTGGCAACTGTGCCATCGCGGTATTCGCGCCCGTGTTCACCAGGGAGTCGCTCGTCCGGGCGATGAATTTCGCGAAGCAGTGTGCCGCATCGAATTGTCGCTTCTGGGCGGGGGCAAGCCGCCGAACGGCTGGCAGGCGGCGCGCGAGGCGCTCGGCGATCCACGCGGAACGCGCCGGAAGGAGGTGTTGGCAATGCAAGCGCTCTGCGATGCGGCTCTCGCCAATGAGGTGGAACAATCGAACCCCCAACAGGGAAGAATGCTGCGCCGGCAGGCCGTTGCAACCGCGCATGACCTTCTCCAGGCGCCCGAAAACGATGGGCTGCTGACGCGCACCGTCGCCTTGCGGACATTGCAGACGCTGCATGGCCCCAAAACCTGGCAGCTGCTGAGTTCCGATCCGGGTGTCGACTATATTTTTCAGTTGTTGGAGCAGCCACCGCCGTTGAACGAGCGGAGTCGCCGGCTCGAGGAAGCCGCCGTCATACGATATCTGCTGCGCTGCTTCACGCCGCCGCCCGGAGTTGAGCGAAATCAAGAGACTGAAGAGCGAATGAGTCAATTGCGCGAGCGCGCTCAGTCCCTGGTCGAGGCTGAACCCGAGTCTGCGCTGGTGCGCGCCGCCCTTGCGGAGTCCGCAACCGCACAGGGGCAACTCGAAGAGGCGGATTCGCACTTCGCCCGGATGCTGGAACGCGAGACGCTTGAAGCCCACGTGGAGTCGGTGTTTCTGGCGTTGCTCAGGCGACAAGCGCTGACTGAACGGGTGATCGCGGCCATGGACCAATTGGACGGGGAGAAGCCTGAGCATCGGCAGAAGAACTTGACACTTCTGCGAGCGCGGGTCAAGGAGGCGAAAGCCGGTCTGAACGAGAAGGCGCCTGCTCGGCGCCTGCTCGGGCATTGGTTGGCATTTTACGAGGGGAGGCCTGTGCAGTGCCTCGCTCGCATCCTGCAGGACCGAATGACGCTTTCCCCGCAGCTGATGAACCGAAACCAACTTGTGCTGGCCCGCGCGCTGACAGCTGTCGACGAGTGGGGCGGAGCGGCGGAACTGCTGCATCGAATCCACAGAACGAATGGTCGAGGGTTGACGACGGGCGCCTATTGGAGCGCTGAACAATTGCGTGCCGAAGCGTTGCTGCAGCTGAGGCGCCCCGAGGAAGCGCTTGAGGCGTTGAACCGCTTGAGTGAGCAGTTCAGCGATGAATCACCGGCGACCGAGCATTGGCTCGCTGCGGCCAGAGCCCGTGTCCGCGCCGCGGACTCCACCGAAAAACTGGCCGATGCGGCAAGCGGCATCAAAGAAAAAATCCAACAGCTTCCCGCGGAGGACCGCACGGAAGCGGTCCTGCTTCTTTGCGAAGTCCGCGACAGAATGGGCCACCGGGAACAGGGACACGCTGATCTGGAGCAATTCCGGATGCGGACGCCGGGCACCGGACGTGTCGGAGCTACGCTTCTGCGGCGCTTGACTCAGGATGGAGAAACCGAGCGAGCCAAACGCTTGGCCGAGGACCTGCTTGCGGTTTTGCCCGATGGGGCGATCAAAGCCGAGTTGAGCGAAAGGCAAGACGATGCCTCGTGGAATCCGGAGCACCTTGCTCTGCTTGCGTCCGCGCTCGGGGAACCGCAGCAAAAAACCGCGGTTTGGCTTCGATATTTGGCCGAACGCAAGCGCTGGAGCGATTTCGGCACGGCGTTGGACACGGCTCTAAACGGAAGGGATGAGGCTGAAGCCCCCGGATTGTTGTTTCTTGAAGCTGTGAGCCGAAGCGAACAAGCGAAGGCGCTGACAATCCTGGCCGACCAACTCGAACGCAGGGAGCACTGGCACTGGTTGGCGACGCTTGCGCGCGCCCGACAAAACCTCCTGAGCGAACAACCCCAAAGGGCCTTTGAGCTGGTGGAATCTCTGACCGCGAAATGGGGCTTCCTCTCCGCAGTGGCGAAGACGCGGGGGGCCGCCGCCATGGCATTGAATCGATATGATGATGCGCGCGAAAGTCTTCGGGTGGTTACGCATTCCAATCCCGGCGATGTGGCCGCCCATCTTGCCCTGGCCCGCTGCGATCACCAGCTGAGTCGGCATGCGGACGCACTGAACAGCCTGGGCAAAGCCTGGCGATGGAGTCGGGATGCCGGTGTGCGCGAACGGTTTCTGAACTACGCGGCACGGTACGGGGATGCCCGGCGCGTGATTGCGGTCCGCAAGCAGATCGCCAACCTCGAACCGGAAAACCTCCAAAACCGAGTGCTCCTGGCCGACTTGCTCTACACCAATGAAAACGAAAATGAAGCGCGCACGTTGGCGAATGAGCTGCGGCGGGAAGGTGTGGAATCGCTGCGGCTGGCGCACCTGCTGGCCCGTATGCACTTGGGTGCGGATGAACGCGAACATGCTATTACGCTTCTGCGCGATGCATGCCGAAAGCATTTGGCGGAAAACAAGAAGAATGCCGGCCCCTTATTCTCCGTACTCTCGCTTTTGCGACGGATGGGAGAAGCGGAGTTCTCCAATTCGCTGATCGAATCTCGACTGCAATCACTGTCCGGTGACGAGCGCGAACCCTGGGTTCGAGCACGAGCGTTGCTTTTGTATCGCGAGGGCGACTTTGCCGGAACGCTCGATGTCCTCCAGGCGGAAAATCCCGAAGTGCAAAGCCCGGGCACAGTGGCGCTTCAGGTGCGTTGCCTCACTAAAATGAACCGCTTGGAGGAGGCCGAACGAAAATTGACCTCAATCCCCTCGGAGGTCGAGGATCCGGAAATTGAACTGGCGGAAGCCGAACTGGCCGCGGCAAAACACCAGTGGGGGCGCGCACGCCGAATCTGCGGCATCTTGCTGAACCGGAACCCCGAGCGCCTGCAGGCGCGGATCATTCGCATGCAGGCCGCCCTTGCCGGCAACCTCAAGGATGCCGAGGAAGTCCTGAGTCAGGACATGAAAGCTGTCGCTCGACTGCGACCGGACCATCCAGTGCTCTACCGGATATTGACCATTCAAGCTCTTGAAAAGGGGAATGTGCAGGGCGCTGCCGAGGCGGCAAATCGGCTCTTGGAGCAGGATGCCGCAGACCCGAAACTGCTTGCCGCAGTGGGCGAAGCGTGGCGACGACAGTCCCAGTTCGATGAGCTGAAGAACGCCCTCGACAGCTGGCTTGACCGGTTTCCGGACAGTCCCGAACTCCTGATTCTGCAGGCCGCCGCCCATGCCCATGCGGAGGACGCGGTGGAGCGCATGAACACGCTGAAGCGCGCATACGAGCAAGCCCCCACCCCCGAAATTGCCCGCCACTACGCCCTGGCTTTACTGGAAAACAGCCGGTGGGACCGTGCGCACGCTCTCTTCGAAAACGCACCATTCACAGTGAAAAACAACGCCCGGCTACTGCTGCTCCGCAGCTGGAGTCGTGCTCGGGCGGGTGAGCCGAAGAAAGCTGCCGGCGACGCCCTGAACGCTATGCTTCACCGTGCCGACCAGCCCGATGCCCTAAAGGCCATGGTCGCCGAAGCCTCCAACTTTCTCGGCAATGACACGCTGCAACGCGCGCTGGCGAAGCAGATGGAAATCGGGGACCCCAAAAAGGCGTGCGCATTCGCCCTGCATCATATTCGCCTGAAAACTCCCGACTTCCCGGCGGTAGCCGAAGCTGAAGCCTTTGCCGACAAGCTGCCCGAAGGACATCCCCTGCATCAGGCGACTCTAAGCATGATCGCCGACGGATGGCTGCGCATCAAGCATTCGGAAAAAGCGCTGCCGATCTACAAGGCGCTGCTTGAAAACGACACGAGCTCCGCCCACACGCTCAACAATGCCGCGTACGCCGCCGCTCAACTGGAAACCGATCTGCCCAAAGCGGTCAAATGGGCTCAATCCGCCGTTGACGCAGTGGCCGACAGCCCCCTCCGCCGGGCAAATTACCTCGACACCCTCGGACAAGCGCAGTGGAAAAATGGCCAAACTCAAGATGCCGAGCAATCCTTCCTCAGGAGCATTCGCTACAGCAAAAACGCTGAAGTGCGTCTTTCCCTAGCCCGCCTGCTGGCTGATCAGGGCCAGTTTGAAGAAGCGGAGAAGCACCTTTCACTGGCGGAAAAAATGGCCCGCAACTCGGAAAACACCGAGTTGCTACAAGCCGCCGCCTCGCTGCGCACGGCGCATCTGCCGCTCTCCCGCTAACCGCCGCCACTGCCGAAAAGAAATTAAGTACTGCGGTTTTCCCTGCTCATAGACCGGCCTGCTTCATTTATGCCTCATAGGCACAAAGTAAAGACAGGCATCCCTGCCTGTTCGAGACCCGGGGCGAACGCCACAGGCAAGATGCCTGTAGTACTGCCAGTTAGCACCACTGACCGATAGGACGGGCAAATCGGAGACGCGGACTGAAGCCCGCGGGTACCAGCCGGCACCACGGGTGACTCCATAGTACCACCGGCCTTTAGGCCGCGGGAACATACGGGCTCAAGCCCGTAGATGCTCTGCGTTCGGTTTCTTTCGGCTGCTGTCGTTGCCTTCGATAAATTCCGGCGCCTCTCTCCAGCAGTCCCCGCAAAACAAGTGCGGGCATCCCCGCCTGCAGGGCGAACTCGACCCTAGCTTTTCTTCTCGGCATGCTTCTTGCCTTGCCTCAAAACTAACCCAATTCCAACACAATACTGACAGGAATCACACTGTTGCCGCCCCGCGATATAGTACGTCTGTACCGCAGTCCCCCCGTCCCGGCGGGGGTGCGGCTCGTCCGTCGGCAAAAAGCGGACCGGACAACTGCAGTGATTAACCAGTAGAAAAAGGAACAATCAAGGACCATGAACAAAGTGAGAAAGTATTGTGCAATGGGTTTGTGCGGCAGTGTGCTGTGCGGGGGGCTTGCCGCCGCGCAGGATGCGGAAACCATCGACGACGCGTTCAAGATGGGGTCCTTGAAGGGAAAACTCGGCTTGTTTTATCAGCACGAGGAAGACGGCGGCGTCGATGACACTAAGCTGGTCAACGGTTTCATTGAGTTGTCCTACAAGACCGGCTACTGGAACGGACTGCAGTTGAACACCAAACTGCTCCACAATCTGGAGGCGTGGGATGACGACGACGCCAACGACACTCATCCCGAGTACTATGGCGATGGGCTCGACGGGGCGGTCAAAGAGTTCCATGTCAAGTACAAGTTCATGAATTCCTGGGCAAAGGTCGGACGGCACAAGACAGCCAAGACTCCGCTTATGGACGGCGACTCTCATGAGGGCCTGACCCTCGGCGTCGGCGAATGGGAAGATGCAGGCGTCAGCGTCTCCGCGGCAGTCCTGAACCGCTGGATCAACGATCTGGCCTGGGACGACGGTGTGGACGAGTGGGAGGATATCAACGAGCCGGGCGGCGCCTTCGCGGACGGCGCCTCACTGCTCTACTTGCTGCAGGCCGATGTGGATGTCGCTCCCGGAGTCCTGAGTGTGAATCCCTACCTGATGCATCAATCCGATGCGGCCACGGTCGTCGGCATCCAGGGCATCGCCCGTCATGAGCTGGAAGAAGGTTCGGTCCACGGGACGCTGGACTACTACAAGATATGGAACAAACTGGACGGCGCGAACCAGGCGGATTCCCAGGCTTGGAAAGCCTATCTCGGCGGCGAGATGGCAGGGCTCTCCGCCGGCGCCGGATATCTTCACTACAGTGATATTGATCCCGGCGAAAGCCAATTGGCAAGCGAAGAGTGGCTCGATGACCTCAAGGGATTCGAGGAGGGAGGCATGAAGGGCGACAACGCCAATGTCTGGTGGCTCGACCTGGGACACAAATGGGATGCGTTCAAGGGTAGCCTTCAGTACGGCGAAAAGCAGGAGGACAACAAAGACGACTATGAGGAGTGGAGCGTCAAACTCGGGTACGACATCGGCAAAAACCTGGCGGCCAATTTCCTGTACGTGGATATGGATGGCGACGATTTGATCCAAATCTCCACCATCTACAAGTTCTAGCCGGAATTGCACGATTTGGACTTGAGTCGGAGCGTATTCGGCAAAGGGAGCTGCATGTTCATCCCCCTGCCTTTTGCCTGACTTCGAGGACAAACCGCAGCTGCGCCCGAGCGGTCTAACGGAATTCTAACAGACGCGCGACAACTTACGAAAGAATGTGATATATACTGCGTTCGTGTCAGGAGCTGGAACACGGTTGACGAAAGCAGGCATCCGACGACTTGAACCCAGGAGCAGGAACGCGTGGCCTTGGGATTCCCCGAAGCGCGAAACCACCAACAAAGGAGGTCCATCCCACTAGAGTCAACAGCCAAAAACAACCGAATCCAGAAACACTGCCCAACAACCCGAAAAACGAATCAGCATCAGCAACAAAAACAGCTAAGGAGAGAAGAAATGTTGAGACTTATCACCAAACTCCCCCTCGTTTTGGCCGTGATGGCCGGTTTCATCGCCCAAGGCCAAGCCCAAGCCCAACAGGATAGCATTGTCCTGGACGGTTCGACCACGGTCGGCCCCATCGCCAAGGCCTTTGCGGAATACTACATGAAACACAACCCCGACGTCAACGTAACCGTCGGCGAATCCGGCAGCGGCAACGGGGCCAAAAGCCTCATCAACGGCACTGCCGACGTCGGCTGCATGTCCCGCTTCATGAAAGACGGCGAATTCAAAGCCGCCATCGATGCGGGCAGAACGCCTGTCGCGCATGCCGTCGCCCTGGACGGTCTGCCGATCCTGGTTCACCCGTCCAATCCGGCCAAGGACCTTACGCTGGATCAAGTTCGGGACATCTACACGGGCAAGATCACCAACTGGAAACAACTCGGCGGCCCGGACAAGACGATCATCTCGATCAGTCGCGACACCAACAGCGGCACCTACGAGACGTTCAAAAAGCTGGTCATGCGCAACGCCAAGATCGGCGAAGGCACAGAGTACGTGGGCAGCAACGGGGCCGTCCGCCAACGCGTGCAGTCCACCCCGGCCGCCATCGGTTATGCCGGACTCGGCTTCGTGGACGAAACCGTGAAGGCGCTCAAGATCAACGGTATCGCTCCTTCACCCGCCACAGTGAAGACCGGCGAGTACCCGATCGCCCGGCCGCTTTACATGTTCACCAACGGCTATCCCAAGCTGGGCAGCCATCTGTACAAGTTCACGACGCTCCACCTCAGTGAAGACGGTTTCTACATGATTGAGGAAATCGGCTTCATCCCTGTGACGGCCTACTAAAAAACCGGGGGTGGAAAAACACCAGCCGCGGCTGCCGGACAACGCCGCCGCGGTTCTCCACTACTTCCGGGACAGCACCAAAAACGTCTGAAAACGAGCCAACACCCATGCCCTCGCCGAACCAAGCCGCAGCCCCCAGTCGAAGCCTGCTGATGAGCGCGAGCGCCAGTCGCTGGCGACGAGCCTCGGAATACCTCGGCCGGTCATTTCTCTTCACCATCACATCGCTTTCATCCATCGCCGTTCTTTTCATTTTCATTTTCATCGCCAAAGATGCCGTCCCCTTCTTCTTCAACATTGACGGCAGCGGCCTGAACCTGAGCAACATCAAGCAGTTTTTCACGCAAACCGCCTGGTACCCCTCCGCGACGCCCGGCAGCTTCGGCGCCGTCAGTTTGTTTTACGGCACCGCCATGGTGACGGTTGGGGCCATCATTGTCGCGGTTCCTCTCGGAGTCGTCGCCGCAGTCTGCCTCAGCGACATCCTGCCGTTCAAAGCCCGCCAGGTCGCCAAACCCATCATTGAAATCCTCGCCGCCATCCCCTCGGTTGCCTACGGATTCTTCGCCTTGGTCGTATTTGCTCCGCTGTTGCAGGAACGCGGAGGACACCTGCTCTCGGCCGGATTCTGGATCATCACAACCCCCATTTTTGCACTTGCGGTGCTGATCGCGGGCGACACCGTGGCGGAGAAATCGCCCGAACACCGACAGGATCGGACCAGAAACACCGCTTGGCTTCTCCTCGGCGCAGGCGCCTTGGCCGTTCTATACTCGGGAGGACAAGTCATCGCGGGACTGGAGGTGAGCAGCGGCGCCAACGCCTTCAATGTATCCATCATCCTGGGTTTGATGGCGCTGCCCACCATCGTCAGTGTCTCGGAGGACGCGCTGCAAGCCACCGGTCGCGAACTGCGCGAGGGGAGCTACGCGCTCGGCGCCACCCGTGCTGAAACCATCGTCAAAACCATCATCCCGGCTGCGGTAAGCGGCATCATGGCGGCCATCATACTCGGCATCATGCGCGCAGTCGGCGAGACCATGGTTGTCTGGATGGCGTCCGGAAACGCCGCGCAGGTGCCCGAGCCCTTCTACAACTTTATGGCGCCGGTGCGCACGCTGACCGCCACCATCGCCGGCGACATGGGCGAAGCCGACCACGTCACCGGTTCGGACCGCTATCATGTCCTCTTTGCCCTGGCCATCTGCCTGTTGACTTTTTCATTCATCATGAACCTCGTCAGCGAGCACATCGTGCGCCGCTCGCGCAAAAAACTGGGAAACTAACCCTGCACTATGCGACTGCACACCCGAAAGATACTTGACCGTTGCTTTTCCTCCATCGGCATCTTCGCCATCATACTCATGGCGGCGGCACTGATGGTCATACTGTTCCCGATCATATACCGCGGCAGCAAGGCCTACGTATTCAAGGCCACCGTTGAGCACCGCACAGTCATGATGGAACAATTCGAGCAGGGCAACCCCGAGCGCCTGGAGCAGGAGACCGAGCAGATCGCACGGGCCAGAGCGCCCATCTTCAATATGCTCGTCGATTTTGAAGCCGATATCAAGGCGGAGTTGGAGGCCATTCTTCCCGACGTGCGCAAGCTCATCGAAACTGACGACAACCGCAGGCTCACACGCTCTCTTGCCCGCCGCCTGCGGCGATTGAGCGAGGACGCAACCATGGGGGAACTCATCAACACACTGACACGCATCCGGGACAAGCTGGAACGACAACTCAATGCACAGGACTACAGCGAACTGATCACCAGAATCGACACCAAGCTCAGTGAGATCAAAACCTTCAGCACCAAGGTGGCCGAACTCAAAAAGTCGTTGCGCCATCTGCTCGGTCCCCTGCCCGGCGACAAGCCGCCCGAAATGCTGCGCAACCAATACGGGCAAACACGCTGGGGCAAGGCGAAAGAAGCACTCGACCACGTGCTTCACCGCTACGAATGGGACTACAGCGATCCGTCGCAGAGCGGCACGCAAGTCCGGACGCCGCGCATCGACGAATTTCGCGGCACCAATCTGGAACCGCTGTTCCCCTACCTGGAAAACAACATTGAAGACATCATGAACCCACGCCTCACCTTCTATTGGCGATTCCTCACCAACACCTCCCGAGACGCCCACTTTTTCGGCGGCATCTGGCCCGAGGTTCTGGGCACGTTCTATCTGACGATCGGCGCCATGATCTTCGCCATCCCCATTGGCGTCATCTCCGCCATCTACCTGTGCGAATACGCCAAGCCGACCCGCACCATCAGCCTCTTGAGGAGCTGCATCAGCACTCTCGCGGGAGTACCCAGCATCGTGTTCGGACTTTTCGGCTTGGCCTTCTTCCTGAACACCATCCAAGTGTCCGACTCCAAAAGCGTGCTCGCGGGCGCACTGACGCTGTCGCTGATGATCCTGCCCACGGTCATACGCGCATCCGAAGAAGCCATACTCGCAGTTCCCCTCGCCTACAAGGAAGCCGCTTTGGGAGTTGGTGCCGGACGCTGGCACACGGTGCTTACCGTGGTGCTTCCCGCCGCGCTGCCCGGCATTCTGACCGGCATTGTGATCAGCATGGGCCGCGCCGCGGGAGAAACCGCGCCGATCATCTTCACCGCCGCCGTCAGCGTCGGGCAGCCACTCGGACTCAGCGAGGTGTTCAGCAACCCCACACCGGCACTGCCGTGGAACATCTACAACCTGGCCACCGAACACGAAGCCGTCGACGAAATCCGCCATGTCCAATACGGCATGGTCTTCACCTTGGTGGGGATGGTCCTCCTCCTTAACATCGCCGCCATCGCCATACGAGCCCGCATCTCCAAAAAACTGAGAGGATAATACAGATCCATGACTGACTCCCTCCTTGACAAGCCCGAAGCCGCGGACGAGAACAAAGGCGCGATCCGCATGCAGCAGGCCGGCAAATTCAACGCCGAAGCACTCGGGGAAGACCAAGTCAACACCCTGGAAACGCATGTTGAATCCAGAGATTTCTCCGTGTTCTACGGCGACAACGAAGCTGTCAAAAGCCTGTCGGCCAAAATCCCGGCCAAACACGTAACCGCCATCATAGGACCAAGCGGCTGCGGCAAAAGCACCTACCTTAGAGCCATTAACAGGATGAACGATCTCATCCCCATTTGCCATACGCGCGGCGAAGTGCTTTTCGACGGCGAAAACATCTACGATCCACGCATCGACGTGGTGCAGCTGCGGCAACGCGTCGGCATGGTCTTCCAGAAACCCAATCCGTTTCCGAAAACGATCTTCGACAACATCGCCTACGGCCCCCGCCTGCAAGGGATCAAAAACAAGAACAGACTGGCTCAACTCGTGGAAGAAAGCCTGACCAGAGCCGCCCTCTGGAATGAAGTCAAAGACCGCCTCAACCATAATGCGGTGGGACTCTCCGGCGGCCAGCAACAACGGCTGTGCCTCGCGCGCGCATTGGCGGTCAAACCCGAAATCCTGCTCATGGACGAGCCTACTTCCGCTCTGGACCCTCAGGCGACTTCCCGCATTGAAGACCTTATTGGCGAATTGCGCGGCGAGTACACAATCATCATTGTCACCCACAACATGCAGCAGGCGGCGCGCGTCTCCGACCTGACCATGTTCCTGTACGAAGGCGCTCTCGTCGAATTCGGAGTCACGCGCCAACTGTTTACAAACCCCAAACAAAAACAGACAGAAGACTACATCACCGGGCGCTTCGGATAAGCTATGTCCACAGAACTTGGTTGGATCCGGTCAGTTGAGTTCGCAATGGCTTTAGTATCAACGGGCATCCCTGCCTGTTGTGAAGTTCTCTGCACCCAGGATGGCCGCAGTACGTAAGCAATCCAACCAAATTCTGTGGACATAGCGGATAAGTCCCGCCATCCGAAAAGCGAAGCCCCCCTGAAGCCGCAAATGCTTCACAATCACACCCACTCACGGAGAAACACGTCATGTCGGTGCATCTGCAAAAAGAACTGAAGCGACTGGAGCGGCAGCTGCTCAGCATTAGCGCTTTGGCGCAGGAAAACATTCAAAAGGCCGTGCAGGCATTCGAGCAAAGAGACACGCAACTGGCGCAACAGGTGATGGACGCCGATGACGAAATTGATGCCATGGAAGTGGACATCGAGGAGGAATGCCTGAAGATGCTGGCCCTCTATCAGCCGGTGGCAGTCGACCTGCGCTTCATCGTCGCGGCACTCAAAATCAACAACGACCTTGAACGGGTCGGAGACCTGGCTAAAAACATCGCCAAACGCGTCGATATCCTAGCTCGGAACCCCCAGGTCCAAATCCCGTTCGATTTCAAACCCATCGGAGAATACACGCTCGAACTCCTGCGCAAAACCTTGGACGCCTTCGTCCATCTTGACCTCGAACAGGCCTACAGAATCGGCAAAATGGACAAACGCATCGACGAGGAACTCGGCAATGCCGAAAATGCCGTCATACGCGCCATTCAGCTCAGCCCCGAAGATGACCGCTGCCTGCTGCAAACCCTGTGGGTCTCCCGCAACCTCGAACGCGTCGGCGACCACGCTACAAACATTGCCGAAGACATCATCTATATCCTCGAAGGTGAAATCGTGCGTCACAGCGGCAAGGAGTGAGCCTCCCCCTGGGGCCTATTGTGGTCAGACACGGCGACGGAAGGAATCACGATTCCGGCTCTGCGTGTCCGTCGACCAATCGGATGACTCGGTCGGCATGATGAGCGAGATCGACATCGTGCGTGACCATGACGATGGTTTTCTGCTGGTCGCGATGCAGCTTGCGGAGGATGTCGACAATGTGGGCGCTGGCCTCCTCGTCCAAGTTCCCCGTAGGTTCGTCGGCCAGAAGGATGGCGGGATCATTGATGAGCGCGCGGGCCATGGCGACCCGCTGCTGTTCGCCGCCGGAGAGTTCCTGGGGCCGATGGTTGAGGCGGTTGCCGAGGCCGAAGGACTCGAGCAGCTCAACTCCCCGACGGCGGAACACCTGCTTGTTCACGCCCCGACGCAGAGCGGGCAGAACGACGTTCTCGATAGCGGAAAGCTCGGGCAGCAGGTGATAGGCTTGGAAAACCATGCCAATGGCATTGCGCCGCAAAGCCGCAACCCGCATCCCGGACAGCCGGTTCAGGTTCCGTCCGTGGCACCGAACCGAACCTTCCGTTGGTCGGTCCAGAGCACCGAGGATATGCAGGAGCGTGCTTTTGCCGCAGCCGGAGGGGCCGACCAGCGCGATCCACTCGCCGAAGCGAACATTCAGGGAGATCCCCTTGAGCACGGGGATAACGTGCCCCTCGATGCGGAACCGGCGCTCGACTTTTTCCAGCTCGAACGCGAATTCGGCCGGGATCGCCTGGGTCTTGGTGAACGGATCAGCGGTGGTGTGCATAGCTTACAGATTATCCTCCCGGAGGGCGTCGGCCGGGCTCAACAGCGACGCGTAGCCGGCGGGAACCAAGGCCGCCAGCATGCAGAGCAGCAAGGCGCTGACGGCAATCACCGCCACGTCCGTCGGCAGAACCTGCGCCGGAATCTCGGTGAAATGATACAACTCGGGCGGAAATATCTCCACGCCCAGAAAACGGGCGAGAAAGGCGGCTATGGCGGACCGATAGTGCAGCACCAGCAGGCCGGCGCTGACGCCCAGAGACGTTCCAATGGCGCCGATGATCGCTCCCTGATAGAGGAAAATGCGCGCGACGTCCAGCGGGCCGAAGCCAACGGCTTTGAGCACGCCGATCTCGCGAGTTTTCTGCACCGCAACGGTAACCAGCGTCGTGGATATCCCGAAGGCCGCCACCAGCACAATAAAGGTCAGCAGAAAAAACATCATGTTCTTCTCCACACGCAGCGCATCGAAATACTGCTTGTTGGCCTCTTGCCAGGTAACGATCCGCAGAAAGGGGAAGTCTTCCTGCAGAGTGTCGACAATCGGCGTGACGCGGAAGGGATTGGGGACCTTGGCGTGGATCGTCGTGGCCGCTCCCCAAGGCAGTCCGAACAGGTCGGCCGCCTGGTCGAGGTGCAGGATCACCAGCGTGGAATCATACTCGTAGATGCCCATGGAGAGAATGCCGACCACCTCCACCTCTTCGGGCAGATACACCTCGGCCCGGTCGCGGCTCTGAATCTGCCCGCTTTCATCCCAGTCGAAGTTGGCAGTCAGGTTGGCGGGAGAATGAATCAGCAGATTGTCGCCCAGTTGGATGCCGAGTTCGGCGGCCAATTGCGCGCCGATGACGGCCTCGCCCTCCTCGACGTCGAAGCGTCCGCGCACCTTGTCGGCGAAATCGGTCACCTGCCGCTCCTGTTCCGGCAGGATGCCGCGCACGAATTTGCCGGCCGCCTGATTGCGCACCTGCAGCAGCACCGGCCCCTCAACAATAGGGGCAGCCTCGCAATCCAAAGCCTGGAGACGACTCACGATGCGCTCGGGATTGGACAGAACCGCCACCGAATCCTCGGAATTGCGGGCCGAGGGCGTAACCTGCACATGCGACTGCATACTCAGAATGCCCTGCTTCAGCTGACGATCGAAGCCGCTCATCACCGCAATGACGATGACCAGCAGCCCCACCCCCAGGACAGGACCGAGAACCGACAGCAAGGTGACAAAGGAAATGAACGTCCGCTTGGGACGCAAATACCGCAGAGCCAGTAATATGTCTGCATTTAGCAACATTGAATCCGAAAACACCTCTCACTTGTTCCGCTTGCGAAAGAAACTGCTGAACGGCAGCGCAGGCAAACAAAGCAGCGCCGCCCCGACACCAGTAGCAAAACTGCCCGCCGAAACCGTCGCCCAAGTGTGCCATTCACCCGAGATGATCATGTGGATCACAAAACCGCATGCCGACAATGCGATCAGAAAAATCAGCAAATCCGCAGCCACTCGAACCAGACTGAACGCCACCGCCATACCCACCAGGGTGAACAGCGCGGCAGCTAGACAAAATTGAACGGTCAGCGTCATTTCCCGTACTCTCCCGGCGACGGTTCGCGGACAGACTCGAGCAGTTTCCGAACCAGAATATCGGAGGTGACGCCCTCGGAATCAGCAGTGAAATTGGTGTACACCCGGTGACGAAGCACCGGCAGCGCCAGGGCGCGCACGTCGTCGCAGCTCACATTGACGCGCCCCTGCACCACCGCCCGGGCCTTGGCGCCCAGAATCAGAAACTGCGCGGCCCGCGGTCCCGCCCCGCAGAACACATTCTGCCGGATGAAGTCCGGCGCACGCTCCTCGGCCGGCCGACTCGAGCGCACCAACCGCGTGGCATACTTGACCACGTGGGAGCTGACCGGCAGGCTCCGCACCACCTTCTGCAGCTCCAGAACCTGCTCCGCGGACAGAAGCGGGCTGACGTCTGCGGTCTCATTGCCGGTAGTGCTGCTGACGATGGTCTCCTCCTCCGCCTCGTCGGGGTACTCCACGATAATGTTGAACATGAAGCGGTCGAGCTGCGCCTCGGGCAGCGGATATGTCCCCTCCTGCTCCAGCGGGTTCTGAGTAGCCAGCACAAAAAACGGCGGCGACAGCGGGAAAACATGGTTGGACACAGTCACCTGCCGCTCCTGCATGCACTCCAGCAGGGCGGCCTGCGTCTTCGGCGGTGTCCGGTTGATCTCGTCGGCCAGCAGCAGATTCGTGAAAATGGGACCGGGCATGAATCGGAAGCTGCGGTTACCGGTCGTTTCGTCGGTCTCCAGCACGTCCGTACCCAGAATATCGGAGGGCATCAAGTCCGGCGTGAACTGAATCCGACGAAAATGCAGTTGCAGAATGTCCGCCAGGGTGCGCACCATCAGGGTTTTGGCCAGGCCTGGCAGGCCGACCATCAGGCAATGACCGTTCGCGGCCAGGGCCGTCAAAAGCTGTTCCAAGACCTTTCGCTGACCAACGATCGCATGCCCGAACTCCTCCTCGACACGGGGAAATATCTCACGCATGCGCTCCACGCTTTTCAGCATGTCTGCGTCCCCGGCCAACGATCCGCTTCCCGCGGCGCTCTTCGGGGCCTGCGCGGTTTCATGGGCTGAAGGCGTTGCGGACTCCGCAGGTTCCGCAGTCTTTTTGCCGTCGCCCCCGTCCTCACGCCGGAAGAGCACCCGGACGGTTCCGAATTTGATTTCGGTATCCTCGCACAGCTCGTGCTCGGCAACCCGTTGGCTGTCGACAAAAGTGCCGTTATTGCTGTCCAAATCGCGCAGCGTCCACTGTCCGCCGCGCCCCTCCAACACGGCATGTTTCCGGGACACGCTGTCGTCCACAATCGAGATGTCCGCCTCGTGACCGCGCCCCACCGTCCAGGTTCCGGGGCTCAAATCATGCACGTGCCCCGCATGCTTCCCTTCCAGAATTTCGAGTTGTGCCATGAGAACTGCCTCCGGACTGATTGCTGAATCCGCAAGCGTACAATGTAAAGAGTGCTCGATGGAAGTCAACAACTGAAAACTCCGGGATTCGAAGAATGCGGATTGGCGAAAGCCCGAGCAGTGCCCGACCGGCAACCCTTGTGATCTTGCGCATTAAATTGGTCGCGATATGTTAAAGTATGATTTACCACCGTCGTCTGCATCCGCCCCCGGAAACTCTCTCGGAGAATCACAGCCATCACGTGGCACAGACTGCAGCAATGCGTTTTTTTCAGCTCAACTTTGTCGGAGCGCACATATCGCTCGCCTGTGTCCTTCTTTCCCTGCTTCTGCTTTCCGGATGCGGAAACCGCGAGGACGTGCAGTACGACAACACCCGAACGCAGCTTCTTCGACGCCTGTTCGACAACCTGACACGCGGCGAAAGCGACCAGGCGCTGCGCGACATCGAGCGCCTGCGGACCCTCACCGATCCCACCCCTTTTTACCGTCAAGTCGAGGAACACGAGCGCATCCGCAAACAACTCGCTGGAGCCGCTCAAGCCATCCGCACCGGCAACCCCGACGAAGCCCTGCCCATCCTTCGACGGCTGGACCAGCGATTCCCCGACACTGAAGCCGTCCAAAAAGCCCGCCTCAACTGCCGGGCGCTGAACGCCCTGCAAAACACCGTCCGCGACCTCCCCGCATCCTGGGCCGAACAGCAGCAGGCCGCCCTCGCCAAGCTCAAACCCTACCGTGACACCCTCGCCGAAATCAACGTCTTTCAAAAATGGCACGACAAACAGCAAAAACGCCTGGCTCAAATGAAGCAGCGCGAACACGCCGAAGCTCGACGCCAATTGAGCAACGAACTGGATTTCGCCCTCGTTTCACATCGGACGGCGGCCCCCTTTGTGCTCGCACAGCTGGCCGCAGTGAACGCCGACTTCCGCACAGCCCTCGAAAAACGCGCCCAGCACAGCAGCCCCGTATCCACACCGGGCACCATAGTCCCGTTGGAGACGGTGCTTGCCCTGCTGGGAAGCGGGAACCCTGCGGATGCATCCGAGTCTAAACCATCGCGTGCTCGAAGCGCATGGCGCTCACAGCAACTGCTGGAAGCCCTGAATTCGGCGCGGCGCGGACACTGGAGTCCCGCTTTTCGGCAACTCAGCGAAATCCACCTTGAGTCGCCGCTTGACAGGCACTACAGTACCGCGATGCTGACATCTTTTATGCCGGACGATGCCAAGGGGGATGGGCCTCCGCAGGTTCCCCCCTGCCCGTCGGTGCCAGAGATACTTCAGCTCATCGCGGATGTCGCGCAGTAGCCGCGACACAATCAAAAACCACAAACAAAACACCTGAATCCGCCGCAGCGGACCCGCCGCTGCGCTCCGACACAAAACCAGGAACCCGAAAACAAGCAACCCACGTGCCAAGGAGAACCCACAGAATGTCAACCAACCTCAAAATCGTCATCATGCTCACCGTCAGCGTCGTGCTGGCCTGGAGCGCCGCCAACCTCACCGCTCAAGACACCGATGCGGACAAGCAAAAGGATGTGCCGCCTGCCGCCGCGCCCGAAGCCGGAAACGGAGAAACGGTGGACGAGGCCTTCGACTTCATGCCCGAAGTCGTGGCCAAGTCCGAAAACTTCACCGTCACCGCCGAGGAAGTGCAGCAGGCCATCACGCGTCGTCTATCCCAAAGTCAGATGCCCGTCAGCAATTTGGGCAATCTCCCCCCCAACGTTCTCAAAAACCTGGCGTACTCCGCCACGCAGCAGCTGATCGACCAGCACCTGATCGCGGCCAAAGCCGAGGACGAAGGCTACGTCCCCGCCGCCGAGGACGCCAAAAAGCAGCTCGAGCAATGGGAAGAGCAGGCCGGCAAGGAAAAACTGGAGGAAAGTCTGGCGCAAAACGGCATTACCCGCGAGGAACTCCTCGAGGACCTCGGCCGTGAGCTGGGCGTGCGTCAATGGCTCCAGGAGGAAGTCATGAGCAATGTCACCGTCGACGAGGAAGCCGTGCGCGAGTTCTACGAGAACAACCCCCAGGCATTCAACACCGACGAGCAGAAAAAAGCCTCCCACATCCTCGTCTCCGCGGACCAGAGCGCCTCCGAAAAAGAGCGGGAAAAGGCCAAAAGCAAAGCGGAAAACCTGCGCAAACAGCTGGACGAGGGCGCGGACTTCGCCGAACTCGCCGAAGCCGAAAGCGACTGCCCCAGTTCCAAGCAGGGCGGCGACCTCGGCTTCTTCGGCAAAGGGCAGATGGCCCCCGCCTTCGAGGAAGCCGCGTTTGCCCTCGAGGAAGGCGAACTCAGCGACGTTGTCGAAACCCGCTTCGGCTATCATGTCATTCAGGGCGGCGCCGACAAGGAAGCAGGCACAGTCCCCTTCGAGGAAGCAAAACCCCAAATCATGCAGCACCTCCAGCAGCAGGAAGGACAACAGGCCCTGCAAAAGGTCGTGAACGTTCTCAAAGAGCAAACCGACGTAGAAGTGCTCATCGAAGAACCCCCGGCACCGCAAGCCCCTCCCCAAGGTCAAGGTCAACCGCCCGCGCCGCCGACACCTCCCCAGGGAGAATAAACCGCGCCCTGCAGACACCATCCCCTACCCCCCCCAGCCCGGCGGCACCTCGCCGCCGGGTCTTTTATATCACCCCCCCCACAACCTACAACCCACAACCCACAACTGACGACACTGATTACCGATCACCGATCACCGATTACCTAAAAACCTGAAACAGCCAGCCTCACAGGAGTACACCTCAATGCTGACCGACCAAATCGATCAACTCGCATGTCCGTTCTGCGACAGTTCGCTTGACTTGGTTCACGGCCTCGAGGATGACGGGGGCGTTGTAGTCCACGGGATCGTGGAGTGTTCCTGCTCTCAGTATCCGGCGACGCACAACATAGTCAACTTCGGCGGCAAGCACCGATTCCGGCTGGCATCCGCCGTGCGCCACCTGCAGGCTGGCGATGTGGACCAGGCCATCGCCGCACAGCTGGAGATGGAGACCCTGCCGCAGACGCTGCCGGGCAAGGCAATGCGCAAGCTGGCTCTGGCCGGCGTGGCGGGCGATCTGCCGGTCGCCCTCTGGCGCCGGCTCACGGCCCCGCCCATTAACAACATCCGCAGTTTTGCTCAAGGGGCAAAGCGACTCAATGATCAAGGATTCGGACAATACCTGGTGGACCGCTATGCTTTGCCCTCCTTTCATGCCGCTCTGCCGGTCTGCACCATGCTGCAAGCTGCTTCGCCGCACTCAATCCTGGACCTGGGCTGCGGTGCCGGGCACTACACCACCGCACTGAAAAGGCTGTTTCCGGGGGCAGGCTACATCGGTGTCGACCAATTCTATGCGAATCTTCTGCTCGGGCAGCTCTTTCTGAACCCGGATCGCGATCTGTACGTCTGCACCAACCTAAAGCATCCACCGTGCGTCAAAAGCAGCTTCGACCTGATTTTTGCCTCCGACATCCTCTACACGCTCTCGGTCGGCGAAGACGCCATGATGCGGTATCTTGAACAGACGTCAGATCAAGGTGTTGTCTACATCCCGCGCTTCGATCACTGCTGGGACAAGTCCTACGTGCATCCGCCGGCGAATTGCCCCGACCTGCTGCCCGAAATGACGCGCTATATTTTCGACGAAGATGCCACGATCAAAACCATCCATGAAGACGGCGGCATGACCATGCAGCAAGGGACGGAGCAGAACCGAGAGTTGAGTGGGTGCCGCGCATACGGCGCATTGTACACGGCGAACCCCGAAGCGGCGGACTGGCAAGTGACCGATTATCATTCCCTCGTCGCCCGCATGTTTGCGGACCTGTGGCGCGTCAGCCGCTGGTGCCACGCCGAGTCGGAATCGGACACGCGGGTCCGCCTGAAATCGAATCCTAACATCGCCATCGCCAATCAGGCCGAATGGCGGCAAACCATCGCTCCGCATTTGCCGAATGAACTCTCCCTGCCCGCCAACTGCCTGAGCGCCGAAGATGCCGTCGATCCGCACTGCGCTGAACTGCCAAGGCTCATCCGCGATTTCGCAGTTACCCTGACACCGGAGAACTACTGCACATGGACCTCCTGAAGATTCTCTTTTTATCCGTACTGCAGGGCGTCACCGAATTTTTGCCCGTCAGCAGCAGCGGTCACCTGGTGTTGGCGGGACACTTCGTCAACGTGGATGAACCCGGTGTTTTGCTCGAGGTGGTGCTGCACACCGGCACGCTGATTTCGATCCTGGTCTACTTTCACAAGGATTTGTGGTCGCTGGTCAGGCGCGGTCTGGCCTTTGAAGCGGATGCCTGGAAATTTGCCGGTCTGCTCGTGTTGGCCAGCCTTCCCGCCATTGCTGTTTACATGGGCATCGGGGACCTGATCGAAGAGCAATTCGCTCAACCGCTGGTCGCTTCGGCCATGCTTTGCGTCACCGGTCTGCTGTTGATCGCGGTTCACTATGTGCCCGAGGGCCGGGCGGATATCGGCTGGTGGCGTTCGCTGTTGATCGGCGTGGCCCAGGCCTTCGCCATGTTGCCGGGGATCAGCCGCGCGGGCTCGACGATTTCGGTCGCCAAATTCTCGGGGGTTGGCAGCAAGGACGCCGCTCACTTCTCGTTCATGATGGCCATTCCGATCCTGGCGGGCGGCGCGCTGCTGCAGCTGCTGAAGGTGTTCAACGGCGACTATGCCGGCCAAGTGAACTTCGCGCACCTCGGCGCGGGGTTTGCGATGTCCGCACTGTCCGGCGTGCTGGCCATCGGCATTCTTATGCGGCTGCTCGTCAAAAAACGCTTTTGGCTGTTCGGCATCTACTGCCTGCTGGCCGGCTTGATCAGCGCGGCGGTCATCCTGCTTTGAAACCAACCAGGACAAGCACAGTGGGACTGTTTCAATCCAACCGAGTGCTCTACGTCGCCAACTCGCTCGTCGTGAACGGCGGGGTCGAGCGACGCAACCTAGACCAAATCCTGCATTTGCGCGAACAGGACTTGGAGGTTCATGTCTGTGTTCTGCGCGCGGTCGGCGACATCGCCGAGGTCTATCGCAGCCACGGCATCCCCGTGTTCCACTTTCACGCCTACGACACCGGCGAAAACCGTCCCCTGCAGATTCACGTTCCCGCCCTTCTGCGGTTCTGGTGGTTTGTGCTGCGCGGACGCTACGGCGTCATCGTCGGCAGCCAGTTCCCGTCCCACTACCTCGCGCGCCTGGCCTGCCTGCCGCCCCTCGGGCGCCGCGTGTTCGCCATGGAACGCGGCATCACCGCCAACCGCAAGGCCAAGTATCGGCGCCTCGACCGGCTGTGCGCTCTCTGGACCCGCCGCGTCATCTGCATCAGCGGCGCCGTTGCCGACCAGCTGCACAAAGCCAGCCGCGTGCCGCAAAGAAAACTCCAAGTCATTGAGGAAGGCTACGCGCCGCTGCCTGCCATCCCGCCTCCGCCGCCCGAGCTGCGGGAAACCCTGCACGGAACCACCCTCATCGGCTGCGTCGGCAACTTCACCCCGCTCAAGCGCCAGGAAACCCTGGTCCGCGCCTTTGCTCGGGTGCACCGGCACCGCCCCAACACCCGGCTGATCCTGGTCGGCGACGGCGACCGACGCGAAGACGTCGAGCAGGTCGCCGAGCATCTCGACATCCGGCACGCCGTGATTTTCACCGGCGCGGTCGACAACGCCCACGCCTACTACCCGCTCTTCGACCTGTTCGCGTTTCCCTCGGTCTCGGAAGGGCTGGGCGGCGTTTTCGTCGAAGCACGGCTGCACAAGCTGCCCGTGATCTGCGCGGACGTCCGGCCCATGTCTGACTACATCCGTCACGGTGTCGACGGACTTTTGTTCGCGTCCGACGACGCCGACGACCTGGACCGGCAGATCAACGTGCTGCTTGACAATCCCGAATTAAGCCGTAGAATCTCTGCTGAGGGTTGCGAGCAGGCAAAACGAGTATTCGACAACGAACGTCAAATGGCGCGCCTGCACGCCCTGCTGACAGAGTCCTGAACCCGAAAGACCGTCCCCGTGCCTGGAGAGAGCATGGCCATCGCAGTATTCATTGCTTCCGTAACGATTCTGGCCACAGTCCTGGGCCTGTATCCGCTGCTCCTGCGGCTGTGCGCACCGTTTCTGCGACACGAGCATCCCTTGGGACCGCCCAATCCACCGGATGCCGAGCTGCCGACGGTCACGTGCATTGTCGCCGCGCGCAACGCCGAACTGCTGATCGAAGCCAAAGTGCGCAACACCCTGGAAATCGACTACCCAGAGGACAAGCTGGACGCCATCTTCTGCTCGGACGGATCGACCGACCGCACGGCGGAAATCCTGCGCGATCTGGCCGCCAAACACCCCCGCATCCTCATTCTCGAGTCGGAAGCGCACGAGGGCAAAATCGCCGCTCTCAACCAAGCCGTCCCCAAAACCGAAGCCGAACTGCTGCTCTTCACCGACGCGGATGCCAGACTGTCCCCAGACTGTCTGCGCGCCCTCGTGCGGCACTATGCCGATCCCGCCATCGGCGGCGTCTGCGGACGCCGCACCATCGGCGAAGAGTCCGACACGCTGCACTCCGCTCAAAACCGCCATTTCCGTTTTCATGCATGCATCCAGCAGATCGAATCCGAAATCAGCAGCATCACCGCCAATGAAGGCAAACTGTACACCATGCGCAGAGCACTCTACCAAGGGATCGCCCCGGCCGTGACCGACGACCTCTTCACCTGCTTGTCGGTTGCCGCTCAGGGATACCGGTTCATCTACGAACCCCAGGCTGTCGCGCATGTTCCTCTGCCCTCCCGATCGCTGTCGCACGAGGTCACCCGCCGTCGCCGCATCGTCTCCACCAGCCTGCGCGGCATTTGGCTGCACCGCAGCCTGCTCAACCCGTTCCGACACGGAGTCTTCGCCGCGGGATTGTTCATCAACAAAATTCTGCGCCGACTCCTGGCGGTCTTCCTGCTGCTGCTGCTGGTCAGCACCTGTTTCCTGGCGGACCGCCCCCTCTTCCTTGCTCTGCTGTTCGCCCAAGCCGCCTTCTATGCCGCAGTCCCGACGCATCTGCTCTGCCGCCGCCTCAACCTCCATCCGCCACTGCTCGGCAAGGTATTGTCGACCGTCACCTACTTCTGCATCGGCGTGTTCGGCAGCCTGCTCGGATTCCTGGACTTCCTGCGCGGCAAAGCCGTCGGCCGATGGGACCCCGTCAAAGTTTGACAGAGATATACAACAGCAATAAGGTACAGGACCTGATTGGTTTGAGCATCCTTGCATCGGGATGAGAAGGCGTTAGAAAGAATTGTTGCCTGCTCGTGAAGGCCAGGTGTTATACCATGAATACAACCGTAAACACTCAGGCCTCGCAGAGAAGTCATGTGCCACTCTGGAAACGAACAGTCAGTGCTGCTGCCGTCAATCTGCTGATTCTGCTGGTGTTGTTGGGCCTGTTTGAGGCAGCCGGATTTCTGCTTCCGCGCCAGACGGTGGCCAATCTTTTCCCCTACCGCAGCGGTTCGAACAGCCATCCTCGGCCCCCAAACATTCAACAACCAAAGCCCTTGCGCGGGTACCCCCGCGAGTATTACAGTGCACATCCGCACCGAGGATTCTCCATCGCACGCAACACAACTCCGCAACTTGACTGGGTGGACGGCGTGAGCTACAAAATTTGGGGGAATCGCTTCGGCTGCTTTGACAGCGACGACGAGATCGTCGAGCCCTACATCTATTTGACGGGCGACAGCTATGCTTGGGGCTACACCCCCTTCAAGCACAAGTTCGGCACTGTGCTTGAGCAGAACATGGGCAGGCGAGTTGTAAAAGCGGGGGTCTCCCACAGCGGCCAACTCCATCAACTTGACAAAATGAACGAGCTGACCGAAGAATTCGGCATCTCGCCAAAGACAATAGTGGTTTCCTTCTACGAGAATGACGTGGCAAACGATTTTGCCTACCCGCATTCAGCAGTGATGGAAGGATACCAAGTCGATGTCAAGCACATTGTCAAAACCGAAGACGGCTATGAAATTTCCCGCGAGGACGAAGATATCCTTCGCGCGAAAGTGCGCAGAGTTGTAGAGACAACCAAAAAGCAGCCTCCGGACCGGCTTGCTGCCTTTCGATTCCGAGCAAAAAAGTACTCTCTGACTTTTACCTTGCTGGACCGTGCCAAAGATTTCCTGGGGGCCGCCTCTTCGAACTCGCAACACCAAAGGGGCATTTACTCCCGCCCGAAGATTTTTCGGCGAAATGATCGCTTTTGGTATGCCGACAACCCCCATGCCGAGAATAACCGAACCGCCATCCTGCAGTTTCGCAAAGCGGCGGAACACCATGGGGCACGCCTTCTTTTCCTCCTTGTTCCACCGATGTTCGAGCATCTCAACGATGACTACTACGCCCAACTTAAAAATTTTCTGCACTCCAATGATGTCAATTTCGTCGATCTGGCCTCCGCCTTTCCCCAGGATTCTTTTCCCTGTGACTTCTACTGGCCGAATGACGGGCATTTGAACATCCGCGGCAACGCCTTTGCCGCCAATATCCTTGAGCGAAGCTTGAAGGAACGATCCAGCAACCATTCGGAATAGCATCGCGTGAAAGGATGCGGAGACCACTGTGGCAAAACCAAAAACAATCCTCGGAATTTCTGCCTTCTATCACGATTCCGCCGCAGCCTTGACGGCGGACGATGAGATCGTGGCCGCAGCGCAGGAGGAGCGCTTCACACGAAAAAAACACACAGCCGACTTTCCCAAGCAGGCCATCCGCTACTGCCTGGATGAAGGGGGGTATACTCTGGATGAATTGGACGCCGTTGTCTTCTACGACAAACCTCTTCTTAAATTCGAACGCCTTTTGGAAACCTACTACGCCTTCGCTCCCCGCGGCTTGCTGTCCTTTCTCGCGGCCATCCCGATTTGGGTTCAGGACAAGCTGTTTCTGAAACGAGTTCTGCACCAGTCTCTGGCGGAATTGGAGAAATACGACAAAAAGACACTGCGCCTTCTCTTCTCCTCTCACCATCTCTCCCATGCCGCCAGTGCCTTTTATCCCTCGCCCTTTCAGGAGGCCGCCATTCTGACCATCGACGGCGTCGGCGAATGGGCCACCGCATCGATAAGCCGAGGACGCGGCAAGGACATTGAGCTGATCAAGGAATTGCACTTCCCTCATTCTGTGGGGCTCTTGTACTCCGCTTTCACCTACTACCTCGGCTTCCGTGTTAATTCCGGAGAATACAAGCTTATGGGATTGGCCCCCTACGGCAACCCCGAAGGAAAAAGCACCCAACGCTTCATCGACGATATACGCAATACCATCGTCCAGATCAAAAACGACGGATCGATTTGCCTGAACCAAAAGTACTTCGCATATGCTACCGGATTGCGAATGGTACGAGATCGCAAATGGGAAAAACTTTTTGGCTTTCCAAGACTTCGGCCAGGCGAAGAGATTGGGCAGGAGCACTGTGACTTAGCCTATGCGATTCAGAAAGTGACGGAAGACATCGTTCTCCGGATGGCCGAAGACTCCCTGCGCAGCACAGGCATGCGCAATCTCTGCCTCGCCGGAGGAGTTGCTTTGAATTGTGTCGCGAACGGACGAATTCTGAGGGAATCCGACTGCGACAAACTGTTTATCCAACCTGCCGCAGGCGATGCGGGCGGCGCGTTGGGAGCGGCGCTCGGCGCCTACCATCTTCACTTCGATCAAGAACGCCGGACACCTGCCTCAGGGGACCGAATGAAAGGCGCCTACCTGGGCCCCTATTTCTCAGAGAAGGAAATTATCCGCACGTTTCGCCTGTACAAAGCACCCTATCAACGCGTGGATGACCAAACTCAACTCTACCGACAAGTCGCCAGCCACATAGCGGAAGGACACGTAGTGGGGTGGTTTCAGGGACGCATGGAGTATGGTCCCCGCGCCCTTGGCAATCGGAGCATCCTGGCCGATGCGAGAGACCGAGACATCCAGAAAAAGCTGAATTTGAAGATCAAGTATCGCGAAAGCTTTCGTCCTTTCGCCCCCGCCGTTCTGGCGGAGGATGCTGCCGACTATTTCGACTTGGATACGGATTCGCCCTATATGCTCTTGACGGCGCCGGTAACCGCATCCATTCGCGCCGATCTTCCGGATGACTACCACGACTGGGCACTCTGGGACAAGCTCTATTACACACGCAGCACTGTACCCGCCATCACGCATCTGGATTTCTCCGCTCGAATTCAAACGGTCCACTCGGAAACAAATGCCAAATTCCATGGCCTTCTTCAAGCGGTGAAGCAACGAACCGGCTACGGCGTTGTCGTGAACACCAGCTTCAACGTCCGCGGCGAACCGATCGTGTGCACTCCGGAAGACGCCTACCGCTGCTTCATGCGCACCGAAATGGACATACTTGTGGTCAATGACTGCATTCTTGAAAAGACGGAACAGCCGGACTGGCGGAATCGCGAACGCTGGCGGGAAACGTTCGCCCCAGATTGAGATTGTGTTTTTCGAGGATGTTCGACGAAAGGCGGAAAACAAGCGACACAAACCCAAAGAATATGCGAGGCTAAAGTATGGGTTGTCTTGGCGACATCTGGAACTTTATGAAGGAACGCAAAAAAATTCTGGCTGGCCCCCGTGGTTATTGTCCTGCTACTGCTGGGCAGCATTCTAATCTTTGGTGCCAGCAGCGCGGTTGCCCCTTTCATCTACACACTTTTCTGAGCAAGGTGCCGACATGAGGAATCCGTCCGAATCCCCCTATCAAACTGCACTTGTCGTAAGCACGGGATTTCTGGTCCTTGCGCTTCTCTTTAGCTGGCAATGGGCAATCTGGGTCGCCTTGGCTGTCGGCTTGGGCAGCAGCTTGTCCTTGAAGCTGACCCGTATAGTCCACCGCTTGTGGATGGGACTGGCCCACCTGCTCGGCCGGATCATCCCGAACCTCGTCTGGACAATTGTCTTCTACCTGATCCTGACCCCGATAGCCCTTGTCTACCGCCTGTGCAACCGAGACCCCCTGCATTGCCGAGGACAGCAGAACTCCATGTTCCACGCATACACCGGAGACCAGCCCGCCCAAAAGGACTTTTTCGACAAAACATGGTAGATTGATGGTGCACAGATCATGCTCGCTCCAGACGGAAGAACAAAGTCACATGACAACAAATAGCGTCATCATCCCCACCTACAATCGGCCGGACGATCTCGACCGATGTCTGGCCTCCATTACCGAGCAAACTCTGCTTCCCGACGAAGTGCTGGTCATCGACGACGGGGACCTGCCCGGGCTGCCCCACCGGGAACGCCTCGAGCAACTCGGCGTGCGCTGCGAACTGCGCAAAAAACCGCAAAATGAAAAAGGCCTGACACGCTCCCGCAATCTCGGCGTCGAGCTGGCCAGCGGCGAGCATATTCTCTTCTTTGACGACGATGTGGAACTGGCGCCCGACTACGTTGAGCAGATTCAGGTGGCGTACGACAACACCGACGACCCCAAGCTCGGCGGTGTCGGCGGTTTCGACCTGCTTACGCCTTCGCCCACACCATTGACCTATTGCGAGTATTTTTACAACAGGCTGTTTTTGATCTCGCCCCGGCGTCCGTACACCATCAGCCCCTCCGGATTCACCGAGCTGTTGCCCGCGCTGCGCTGCTTTCCTCCGAGGCAGCTGTCCCCTGCCGATATGCTGTTCGGATATTCGTTCTCCTTTCACCGCCGGGTTTTCGAAAAGTGCCGGTTTGCCGAACACTATACGCACGGATACTGTCAGGGAGAGGACAAGGAATTCACGCTGCGTGTATCCGCCGACTTCAATCTCTATTTTCAGCCCTCGGCCCGCCTGCGGCACTTCCACTCCCCCGCCGAGCGCGTCGACAAGTATCGGCGTGGCAGGGATTATGTTCTGGCGGCGCACGGTCTTGCCACCACCGGCCGGGGGCGCACTGCCCTCTTCTTCTACTCGTGGGTGGGGCACTTCCTGAAACGGCTCGCAACGGCGTGCGTGAAACACGACCGCGATGAATTCCTGAGGGTCAGAGGAATCCTGGATGCCGCAGTCATGGTGCTGCGGGGTGAGGACCATGCATACAAACCGAAATCACAGGCGCCGTGAGCAACACATGGACGTTCACCGTCTTTTCGGGAAGCCATACGAAGTCCGTGATCGGAAGGGTTCATCGGCAGCAAGAAACTTTGTTGGCCAGACCCTTTGCCAACCCAGGCTGATTCTTCAAACGGTACCGGGTTGACATCCGACTGTGCAATCGTATAATCGTCAACAACGATGAAGTGGATGAGAGCTTGAGAAACTGGTCTTGGCACCAATGCGCATAGGTATCCTTATAAATTGCTTGGAGGTCGGTGGCGCGGAGCGCATGGCGTTGCGCCTGCTTGATCTACTGGACAGCCAGGGGCACGATGTCCTTTTGTTCACAACCGACGGAACGCGGGCCATGCCACTTCACACGGATGCGCGCAGAGCGGCGGAACTGGAGGACTGTCTCGTTCAACTCAGCCAGCTCAGCGTCGAGGCCCCAACCTGGCGCAAAGTCTTGGCGACGCCTCGGCAACTCCTTAGACTCAGACACCACCTGAGGGCCTTCGACATTCAAACACTGGTCAGCTTCGAGGACCGCGCCAACATCGTCAGCATGACGGTGCCTGCCCGGATTCGTCGCATTCTCTCGATCCGACATCCCATGGTGTCCGTGCTGTTTTTCAAGACTCCCCTGAAGCGCTGGCTGATCGATGCCGCATTCCGCCTTTTTCTCCGCGGGGTGGATATCGTCACGTTCAATTCCACCGAGTCCATGACCGAATTCCGCGACCACTTCGGCGTGCCGTCCGCACGTCTGGCTGTGATCCCCAACTTCTGCGACCACGAGGAACTCAAGGAGGAAGCTGGGCAACACGTCGTTCCTGCGGAATATGCCGAGGTATTTCACCACCCCACCGCGGTCGCCTGCGGCCGGTTCAAACCCGTCAAGGGCTTCGAGCAGCTGATCCGCGCCTTCAGCCGCGTTCACGAACAGCTTCCGGATGCCCGCCTCGTCATTCTTGGCGACGGCCCGCTGATGCCGGCGCTACGCGATCTGGCGCACCGCCTGGACCTCGGCAATCGGGTAGTCCTGCCGGGCTTCACCAACCATCCCCCCGCATGGCTGTCCAGGGCGGATGTCTTCGTGCTCAGTTCGCTGTCGGAGGGGTTTCCCAACGTTCTGCTGGAATCGCTCGCACTCGGCACTCCGGCCATTGCCGCCGACTGTGTTTCGGGGCCGCGCGAAATTCTGGCGCCGGCCACGGATGTCACCCAAAAGGCTGCGGAGGTGGAACTGGCCGAATTCGGCATTCTTACCCCTTCCTTGCCGCACGTCGTTCCCACAGCCGACACCCCGCTCAACGAGGCGGAATCCGCCCTGGTCGAGGGCTTGCTGCGCATCCTTCGGGATGACACTCTCCGGTCGCGCTACGCCGAACTCGGACATCGACGCTCCCTGGATTTCGGTGTGGATAAAATTCGTGAACGATGGCTGAACCTTCTGGGAGAATCGAACTCAAATGCTTAGTCCCTTGCTGTCAATAGCTTCTCCCTGCGCGTGCCGGTTCGGGCATGTCGGCGTCATCATCAACAATCATCTGCAGGGTCGCAGGGAGATCCGCGCCCAGGTGGACACGCTGGCGCGGGACTTCGACTTCATCGGTCTCGACGAGCTGAAGTCAGCGATCAAACAACGGCGGAAGCGACCGTTCTGTCTGCTCACCTTCGACGACGGCAAGCAGATTCAGGTCGAGGCGACGGAGGAACTGGAGCGGCTCGGGATTCCGGCGGCAATCTACGTGGTGACCGCATCCATGGATTCGCCCGAGCCACTTTGGTTCGACAAGCTGCGCGCCCTGCGCGAAGCGGGTGTTCCTCTCCCCGACGACCTGCAACAGTCCCACATCAAAAAGCATCCCCTTGCCGATATCCAACCCCGGGTCGACGAGGCCTGCCGCCGCTTCGGTGTTGATGCCGAAGCCGAGGATCCGCGAAGCCAGGCCTTCGCGTGGGAAACCGCCCGCGATTTGGACCGTCGCGGATTCACCATCGGCGCCCACACTGTGGACCACGCCATCCTGACCAATGAGACGTTCAGCAAAGCTGAACGCCAAATTCGCGCGTCCATTGAGGCGGTTTCCGAGGCGCTCGGCAAGCCCTGCACCACATTCGCCTTTCCCCGCGGCAGATATACAGACGATCTGCTGCGGATGGCGCAAGCTGCCGGTGCCGAAGACACAATGACAACCGAACCCGTTTGGTTTCGACGCGACACTCCTCTCATCCGCCTCCCTCGTGTGCAGCTCAGTGAGCGAGCCTCGCCCGACAAATGCCGTGCCAAACTCGTGGCTGCTTTGCCCGGCTTCATTTTGAAAAAATAACCATTCCAGCGTGGGGTTTGTTTTCAATCAACAGATGATATATGTTTGCAGCTTTTAGGGGATATGACAACATGATGAGTTTTCGCCGTCGAGCGTTTGCGTGCAGCCGAAGCTGGTGGATGTTGGCGGCGTTTGCGAGTGGTTTTTCGGGGATATTGGCGGGCTCGGCCTCCGCCGGCGTGTTCGATGGCATGACTCCGAAGCAGCGGCGGTATCTTGAGTCGCGCATCTTTGTGGTTTCCACCGCGCCGCAGCGCGCCGAATTGCCGTCCTCGGTGATCAACACCAAGCATTTGCCGGCGGTGACTTCGCAGGGGCAGGCGGGAACGTGCGGTGCGTATGGGATCACCTACTACTACAAGACCTGGCAGGAGGCGCGCGAACGCGGGTGGACACGTCCGAACCCGGCCGTGAATCCGGAACGATGCGCGAGTCCGGCGTACAGCTACGATTTGCTGAGGCACGGACCTCAGTCCGGCGCGTCTCCCCTAGAAGTGGCGCAGCACATGGTGGATTTCGGAGCGTGCAATTGGCAGGACATGCCTTATGACGACACGTCCGTGGGATCGCGCAACTGGCCGCCTGCGGACAAGTGGCGGGCGGCCATGCCCTGGCGTGCGCAGGCGGCCGGCATCATCCCGAAGTTGGACCAGAAAGCGGGGCGGCGCGCTCTCAAGGCGCACCTGGCCGGCGGAGATTTGGCATCCACCGCGATGACAGCTTCGCAGAATCTGCACGACTACCCCGAGGGCAAATTGACATCCAACAACGTGATCTACGCCTGCGACACCGACGGCGGAGTAATTGACCACGCCCTGACCATCATCGGCTACGACGACAACCGAGAATATCTGGATGAGGAAGCGGGAATCCTCCGGCGCGGCGCGTTTCTCGCGGTCAACAGTTGGGGGACGGGCTGGGGTATCAGAGAGCCCACCGTCGGCACGCGCGGGTTCTGCTGGCTGGCGTATCAGTTGTTCGACAATGGCGGCGGCTGGCCCGAGGCAGTCGTGATGCGCGACCGCAGGACCTATAATCCGGAATTTGTGGTCGAACTGGGAGTCGCCCACACGGAGGCCAAACTTTTTGGAACGCTGACCACCAGCGGACGCGGCGACCACGGCATCCAACTTTTTCCGGGACTGAATATGGCCCCGCACCCCACAGACCAATCCATCTGGATTGATGTCTCCGATCTGCTCGACTACGGACGCGCCGGATTCACCCTCGATATCCGGGACTTCAGCGAGGAAGCCGGCACGCTTGATCCCTTGAGAATTGAAAGCTGGGACGGCACGCATGCCCTGGCTTCCCTGTCCGCGCCCGTACCAACCGTGGACAACAACACGGACCCCAGTCCCGTCACGCTCTATGTCGGACGTTATCAGCAACGGTTGGACATGGGTGCGGCGGACGATTTGCGCCAGGGGAGCGCGGCGTGGGCTGACGCCGACGGGGACGGGGATTTGGACCTGCTGATTGCCGGCGGTTTCGGCGGCGAGTCGTTCGAGAGGAAGACGCTGTACGCGCGCAACGACGGCGAAGCCGGGTTCACGGTTCTTGATCCGGGCATGATTGCAGGAGATTCCGCCGCCTGGATCGACATCGACAATGACGGGGATGTCGACGCCATCGTCAGCGCATCCGACCGAATCCCGGACAGTGCCAACCAGACGGTCGTGTATCGCAACGACGGCGGCGCGACCTTCACCGCCCTTGCGCAAACGCTTCCCGCGGCCAACGCCGGAGCACTCGCCGTCGGCGACTTCGACAACGACGGACGCATGGACCTTTGCATCGGCAACGACGGCGAAACGGCCGTCTGGCTGAACCGCGGCGGCGGCAGCTTCTCGAAGCGGACGGCGGGGTTGCCCGCGCTGGGCGCTTACGCCGACGGGTATGCCATCCGCGCGGCCGATCTTAACGGCGACCACCGCCTGGACCTGGTTCTCTCCGGCATCGGCGACGACGAAGCGACGCGGGCGTACCTAAATCAGGGGGTACCCCTGCGATTTTCTCCCGCGCCAGGCACGCTGCCCGACGTGCGGTTCCCCGCATTGGCCTTGGCGGACGCCGATCTCGACGGGGATCTCGACCTGGTAATGAGCGGTTGCCGGGGAGACCGCCAGATGCAGCTGTTTCGCAATGACGGAGCGGGTGGTTTTAGGGCAACGGAGACCTCGCTGCCGCAGCTTCGGGCCGGCAATCTCGCCTGGGCCGACGTCAATGCCGACGGCCGCCCCGATCTGCTCGCCACCGGGCGCGAAGAAGAGGTGTGGGGCGCGTATCCCGACCGCTACTACAAAAACGACACCCTGGTGCTGACCCAAAATGCCGACGGCGACTTCGAGCAATTCGGCCCGCCGCTGCCGGACGTTTCCCGGGGCGTTGCGAACTTCGCGGACGTCAACGGCGACGGCAACCCGGACATCCTCGTCGGCGGCACGCTGGCGCAGATTTATGAAGTCGCGAGTGACAAGCTCACCCTCGGTGTCTATCTGCACGGCGACACCAAGCCTGGGTGGTTTGACGGCAATACCGCACCGAATGCGCCGACTTCGTTGAACGCGGAGCATGACGGACACGGACGCGTCACGTTCACCTGGAGCGGTGCCGCAGATGCCGAGACGCCCGAGGCAGGCTTACGCTACCAGTTGCGCTGCGGCACGACCAGCGGGGGGCACGACGTGTTCAGCGGCGTTCATCTGCCCGGTACCCCGGCAGCGTTTCAGCGCTCGGGCCACTTCCTTGACCATGTTCCCGTGGGAACCCTGTATTGGCAGGTGCGCACCGTGGATTCGGCAGGCATCTGTTCGTCCTGGTCGGCCGAGGAGCAGGCTGCCGTGGACACCTACACGCACCCCCAGTACCTGGCGGTCGACGGGAATGCGGCGTACGAAGGTGCCGTCGATCCCGCACCCGGCACTTACCCGCACGACCGGGGCGATGTCGTCTCGCTCACCGCTACGCCCGCCGCCGGCTACGCGTTCAGCGAATGGCAGGGCGACATCGACGGCGTGGCCGATCCCGCAGCCGCCAATACCACGGTGACGCTCGACGCCGACCGACAGTTGACCGCGGTATTCAGGCGAATTGCGGACCCCGCACGCCCGGCCTGGACGCTCGCGGCGGATGGCGTTTCCGGCTACTACGCGACTCAACAGCACACGCTCGAATTCTTTGACGGGTACCTCCTGCGCATGGGAGGACAAACCTCGAGCTGGGCCCTGCAAAACCTCGTCTACGCATCCAACGACGATGGCCAAACCTGGCGGCAGCTCTGGCAGGTCGCCTGGAATGACCACGAGATCGAATTTTCTGTCCCCTGGCCCGCCCGCGCCGGCCACTGCTCTGAAGTTTTCAACGGCAAACTCTGGGTCTTCGCCGGCGAGGGGGCGGAAGATTTCCTGGCCGACGTGTGGAGGGCGAGCGATGTTTTCACCTGGGAGCGAGTGACCGACGCCGCACCATGGGGCAGGAGGATAAACGCGGGCAGCGCGGTGTTCGACGACAAACTGTGGATTCTCGGCGGCGAAAAATTTGCGGGTGGCGGCAATCCCCTCGACCGCTTCAGCGATGTCTGGTCGAGCGCGGACGGCGAAAACTGGACCCAGGTCACCGACAACGCCCCCTGGCCCGCCGGGACCGTGGAGGCGACCACCTTCAACGGCAGCCTGATTGTGCTGGCCCGCAGCGAAGTCTGGCAGAGCGCCGACGGCGAAAATTGGAACGCCCTCACTCTCGACGCCCCGTTCGGACAGCTCCTCGACACCTGCCTGGAAGCCTTCAACGGCAAACTGGTCGTCGTGGGCGGATATGATAACACCACCTGGCAGAGAAGCGACCAGACATGGACCTCGCTCGACGGCGTCAACTGGTCGGAAATCGCGCCCGATCCCGACTCCCACTGGAGCGCGCGCAGCCACACGGCTTCCTGCGTTGAGGGCGACCGGCTCTGGCTCGTCGGCGGAAAACAGGCGGACGGCGACATCGCGGACGACGCCTGGTACCTCGGGGCGGGCGAACTGCCGGACACCATGGGACGGCTGCGCCTGTTCGTCGAACCGCTTGCCGGCGGTCGCATCAAACCGCCCGGCAACACCAGCTACGTCGACGATCTCGGTACCGACTTCTCCCTCGTTGCGAACCCTGCAATCGGCTACGCCTTCGACCACTGGGAGGGGCCGGTAGCGGACCCGGACAGCGCCGAAACCACCGTCGCGCTCGAACGCGACACCGAGGTGACCGCCCATTTCACCACCACGAACACCGCGCTGGCCATCACTTTTCAGCCGGACATCAGGGTTGGCGGCGTTTCGGTCTCGCCCGGCACCTCCGACCGGGAGTGGGACTGGGAAGCGGACACCATTACGTACATGCATCCGCGCGGGGCGGAGCTGACCGTGCAGGCCACGCCGAAGTTCGGATACGTCTTCGACCACTGGGAAGGCGATCTGAGCGGCACCTCCGGCACGGCGGACCTCGTGCTTGACGAACCGCGAAATATCACCGCCGTGTTCGTTGAGGATCCGATACTCTCCACCGGCACCCTGGCCTGCAGCGATACGTGGGCGGCGGTGATCAAGGCGGACGGCACGGCCTGGGCGGCCGGCACCAATGACAACCGCCAGCAGGGACATGCGCTCGCGCCGGACCAGCCCGGCGAATTCTGGCCGGTCGCCATCGCCTCGAACGTGCGCCAGCTTTTTCTCGCCAAAAACGGCGGCCTCGGCATCACGAGCAACGGTGACTTGCTCGGTTGGGGACCGGCCTGGGGAGGTTTGGCCGACTACGAACTTGCCGCGCATCCGGTACTGACCTCGCTGGACAGCGGAATTCGCGGGTGTGCGGGCGCGTTTGGCTTGACCACGGACCGAAATCTGTATTTCTTTGACCGATACGGTAAACTGTTCGACAGCGTGAACCGAAGTGTGGACCTCGGATTCGACAGCGATCTGGGCGATATCGTCGCGCTCGCGGAAGGCCCGAACACCGTCTTCGCCGTAACCAGGGACGGGAAACTCTACGGCTGGGGTGAAAACGCTGTCGGCCAACTCGGGCTCGGCGATAGTTTGCCGACGCACGAACGTCCGCAACGGGTACGCACCGGCGGCGGGGTGCGTCGCGTCGCGTGCGGACACGACCCCGTACGCGTCTTCACGCTCGCGCTGCTGGACGATCTGACCGTGGCAAGCTGGGGAGACAACAGCAGAGGACAGCTCGGACGCACCGTCGACGAGTCAACCCCCACCGCTCTGTCCGCAGCGGTTCCGGAACTGGCGAACATCGTCAAGATTTCCGCCGGCGACGGACACGGTCTCGCTCTCGATCAAAACGGCAATCTCCACGCTTGGGGCGACAACACGTTCGCTCAGCTTGGCACCGGCGATTTCGACGACGCGGCGGCGCCCGTCCCGGTGGCGACCGACATTGCGGACATCGCCGCCGGACCGCTCTACACGCTGGTGCGCCGAACCGACGGTGCATTCGCCTGGTGCGGCCAGGTGCCGGGACGCGACCAGCCGCTGATGACGCTGACCGAGATTCCCGGACTGGCCTACGACGATCCGAGCCTGACACTGGAAGTTGCCGTCGAACCGTCCGGCATCGGTGAATTCTCGCCGCGTGCCGGGCGCTCGCACATTGCGGCGAACCGCAGCATCCCTCTGCATGCCGAAGACACGGAACGCTACGAATTTGTCCATTGGTCGGAAAACGTCGACGATCCGCTGGGTGCGGACACCGCGCTGACCACGTCGACAAGCACGAGCATCAGCGTTCACTACCGCTATCAGGCAGAAGCGGCGGCCCGGCTTGCGATCGGGGCAGGCACAGGCGGCCAGGTGAATCCGGCGGACGGGACACACGAATACGAGCCGGGGACGGTTGTCACGGTACGGGCCGACGCCGATACCGGCTACCGCTTTCAGCGCTGGCAGGGGCCCGTCAGTGATCCCCGCAGTCGAACCACCACCATCATCATGGACCGGGATCAGAGCGTGCTGGCTAACTTCGCCGAACTGCGCCTGGAGCCGCAACCGCAGATATCCACCGGACGCAACAATGTCATGGAATACGACGGCTTGACACTCGACAGCGAGGGCAAGGTCTACGACTACGGCGCGACCGCTTCGGGATCGCCAATCCCTCTGAACGGCGAGGGCGATTTGTTGGAAAACGTCGTGGCGCTGGCCGTCGGCTCCTCCCACCAGCTCGCCCTGAGCCAGGACGGCGCCGTGTGGGCTTGGGGCGACAACACACAGGGCCAGTGCGGAACCGGAGACGTGGAAACCGACAGCTGCGGGTTCCCGCAAACGGTGCTGGCGGACAATGTCGTTTTGCAGGGAATCAGCCGCATCGCCGCGGGCGCACAGTTTTCACTGGCCCTCGATCCTAACGGTTTCCTGTACAGTTGGGGCAACAACACGCGGGGGCAGCTCGGCCACAGCCCGGAAGCGGACACGGTGCCGAGCGCCAACCCCGTCCGCGACGCCGACGGCGATGCCCTGACCGACGTGCGCGCCATTGCCTGCGGTGCGGAGTTCGCACTGGCCGCACTGGCCGACGGTACGGTGCGTGGATGGGGAAACAACGATGCCGGGCAACTGGGATTCATCGCTCGGCGAGGCGAGGCGATCCCGCAGGCTGTGCCGAGGGTACCCGCGGCCGTCAACGTGGCGGCGGGCGGCGCCTGCGCCGGGATGATCTCCGCCGAGGGTGAAGTTTGGACCTGGGGCGACAATACCTACGGCCAGCTCGGCCACGGCACGACGGGAGGCGCGGAAACGCCCGCCCGCGTCAATGGCCTGCCGCCCATCGTCTCGCTCGCCGCAGGGCCCGAACACATGCTGGCGCTTGATGAAAACGGCACAGTCTGGGCCTGGGGGCGCGGCGAAATGGGACGGCTCGGCAACGGCGCTCTCGCCGACAGCAACACACCCGTGCAGGTACTCGATCCCGCCCGCAGTGCGCCGCTCTCCGGCATTCAGGCCGTGGCTGCACATGCTCATTCGTACGCGATCAACAGCGGCGGACGCCTTTTGCAATGGGGCTATGACCGCAACTCGTTTGGAGAACCCGACCCGGTCAGCTTGCCCTGGGACCGCCTCGGGCTCGGGCAGCCCGACGGCGACGGCCTGTGCGCGCTCAGTCTCAGCAGCTTCCCGGAAGAAGGCGGCAGCGTCCATCCCAACGAGGGGCTGGTCTTCGTCAATCGCGGCACACTGGTGGAAATCCAGGCGCAACCGTCTGCGGGCTACCGTTTTCTCGGCTGGGGCGGCGACCTGTCCGGAACGTTGGCTACCGCCACCGTTCGCATGCGTGACGACCTCGCTGCCGTGGCCTACTACGAATTGGCGGGGCCGAGACTGCGTCTGGCACCGCTGAGAATGACTCCGGGGCAGACCTCCCATCTCGAGGTGTTTCTCGACGGCGAATCCGCTCCCCTGGAAGGCGTGCAGCTGGAATTGGCCGCACCCGACGGATTCTCGTTCGGACCGGCAAGCTACGGCCTCAACAATGGTCCCAATAGCGAGCTTTCCCAGACGGTTCCCGAACCCACGCGCACAATGGCCGTGCTGGTCGACACCGATGATCAGGCAGGCCTGCTGGTGGACGGCGACCTGCCGCTGATGAGCTTTGAAATCATCGCCGAGCCCGACTGCGCCCCCGGAACTTACACCGTCGAACTATCGGACAGAACGGCGCACACGCCGGTCGTCGCCTACGCGGACGGACACCTGTGGCAGCGGGCGGAAACCGAAGTGGCAAGCGTGACCGTTGACCCCACGCAGGGGCTTGTCCTGCGCCTGGTCGCCGCGCCTGCGGACAGCGACACGGACATTCTTACCACGCGCCCCGCCGGGCCCTCGAGCCTGCGCGCAGACCGGGACTTCAACGTGGAACTCTGGCTACAGGATCGACGCGCCAACGGGCAGCCCGTGGCCGCCGCGCAGCTTGACCTGCTTCTGCCGGCCTCCCTGACCGCAGTAGAAGTCAACGGCACCGAAGCCACGAGCGCCGTGTCCGGCGTCGTCAACGGCGGTACCGTCAGCGATTTCGGCGGCAGCTTGGCGGAGGGTGCCGTGTCGCTGGGCGACTGGACTTGCGTCGCCCGGCTCCGGGTCGCGCCCACCACCGCCGGTCAGGCAAGCCTGAGCATTGCGGACGCCGCAATCCGCTTGGACGACGACACGGTTTTGACCGAACCGGCCATCGCCCTGCAACCCGGCAACGCGCTGGACGTCACGTTTCGGGACAACGCCGCGCCCGCCGCACAGCCGGGGCCCGCCGTCTCGGTGCGCTGGGCCGGTCAGGTAAGCGGCATGCTCGGCGGTGCGGACGACAATCCCGACGATAGGCTCAGCTACACTCTTGTCGACCAGCCCGAGCACGGCGAAATCATCGCCTTCGACGCGGAGACCGGTGCGTTCACCTACCAGCCGCACCTCGCGTACAACGGCCCGGACCGCTTCTCGTACACAGTGAGCGACGGCACCCTCACTTCCGACCCCGCCGACCAAGCGCTTTTCGTGTCTCGCGGCTGGACCGCCACGCTCCGACGCGGTGCCGGCTGGTGCGTATTCGGACAGGACGAGGAGGCGTCGGAGGACCTGGACACCGTCGATTTGTCCGCGGACTCCGCAGCCACAGTGGGCTTTGAGGCGCCCGATTCGAGCGGCCTGCTGCAGCGGGATTTGCGCGCCCGCGATGACGCCCCCGTCTGGCGCCTTCGCGCCGCTCCCGCCCCGGAAATCACGAAGCTTGAATGGGATTCGCGGGCCATTCCCGGAGGCATGCATCTGGTGCGGGTGTCGCCCAAATCGGCCGTGCCGGTGCTGGTGGACATGCGGGATCGGAGCCGTCTCGACTTGGCGCCGGGTGTTGTGCATGAATTTGACTTGGCCATGCCCGAAGGCTATGCGCTGCCGCTGGGATCGGGCTGGAACCTGATCGCTTTTCCCGGCACGCCGGTTCGCAACGAGGTTGCCGGCGTGTTTGCGGACAGCGCGGACGAACAGGTGCAGGTGTATGAGTGGGAAAATGGCGTGTACAACCGTCCCTCCCACCTCCGCGCATACCGGGGCTACTGGGTGCGCACCGAGGGCAAAACGACCCGGAACCTATCCCTCATACCGGCCTTCGTCGCCGAGTTTCAGCTCGAAAAGGGCTGGAATCTGCTCGGGGTGCCCTATCCCGCCGCATTGCCTGTTGTTTCGGGCCTGTTTCCCGCAGCCTGGCGGTTTGACGGCGAACGCTACGAACGGGCGACGCGCCTGTTGCCGGGCACCGCCTACTGGGTGTTCGCATACGAACCGGCTGCCATCACCTTTGCAGAGGAGATTTCTCAATGAATCATCGACACATGTTGCTCGTTTTAACGCTGAGCGGCGTTCTGGTCGCTGTGACGGGCGCAGCGGAGATCGTCGGTGACGTCAATGGCGACGGCGCCCGCAATGTCGCAGACCGTGTCCTGCTGGAGTCAATTCTCGACGGGCGCACCGCGGAGGCCGCAGCGGCGGATGTGGATGGCGACGGTGCCGTTGACTCGCGGGATGCCGAAGCGCTGATCGATCTCCTGCTCGAACGCCCCCCGTACCAGCCCGTCGGAAACTCCGAACTCCCCGCCACCGGCGGCAGCATCACTCTCGGCGCTCTCACTCTCACCGCCGACGCAGACGATTTTGCGGAATCCGCAACCGTATACGCGGCATCGGCGGAGCGCAGCCTCGGATTCGATGACGACGCCAACTCGGTGGTGTACCGGCTGGACGGCATTCCCTACAGCGCCGACGGCGCGGAAACTGGCCTGGCCGTGGCATTGCCGGTGGCCGACAACCGCCGGTCCGTGGTAACAACGATGATCCTGGTGGGCGAGGAAGTCAACGCGCCGAGCAGTGCGGGCGTCGCGCTGGCCACGCGCCTGGTGCCCGCGCTCGTCGCCGACGGCATGGCTTCGATCGAGCTTCCCCCCATTCCAGCGCCGCCGCCCGAACTCGAAGAAGAGCTGCCGGAAACCGTCCGGCTCTACGTGCAGCGCGTGGAGGGAATGGAATCATACTCTTTCACCGTTGACGACGACGCGCGGGGTGACGCCATATCCCCATTGGAGGGCGAGACTCCCGTCGAACCGGGTTCGTCTGAGGCGGCTCAAGAGGACTTTCGCCCTCCAGAAGGGGCGGTGCCATACACGCCGCAAGCCTCTCGTACAAGGTCACGCGCGGGGTTGCAGTTGGACTTGGTGACCCCGACCACGACGACCGCCGAGCAGAAGCAGCGGGTGGTTGATGCCATGACCAACGCCGCCGCCACCATCGCCGGACTTGGGTTCGACCTGACAAAACGCTCCGACCCCGTCAAAATCGAGGTCAAAAAGTTGAGCAAAGGCACGAGCGGATACTACCAGCCGAGCATGGTCAGCCTGAACTGGACAACGCTGGAAATCAATCAGAGCCTGGTGACGAACCCAACGAAGGAAACCACCCTGCGGCGGACGATCATCCACGAGTACTTCCACATGATCCAGGCGCGGTACGACCCGCGCAGCGCCATTGCGCAGGCCAAGTACAACGCTCCCCAGCTCTGGATTGACGAGGCCGCGTCGGTGTGGATCGAAAAGTACGCGAGCGGCGGAACAATCAGCGATTTCATGGGCAAATACGCCGGGGAAGTGGTGAAGGGCCTGCATGTGCCGTGCTCGGGATTGAGCTGGACCAACGCGGCCGCCCGAACCAAGGCGCAAAACCACGGATACGGACTCTCCATGATGCTCGAATTCCTGTTCGGCTCGCACGGGACCGCGGAGAATCCCACGCTGGCGAATGTCTACACGAGCCTGCTCGCGGGAACGTCGGTCGAACAGTCCTTCCTCGATGCCGTGCCCAATCCGGCGAGTTGGTGGGACGATATGCTGATCGCCTACGCGCAGGGCGACATCGGCGTGCCCCCCGTGGATTTTGCGACCTCGGTCCTCAACAAAAACCGCTCACTGACCTTCAAAAAGGACCACGCACCGTCGGACACGCTGGAGCGCACGCTGCCGCGGCTCGATGAATTCGAAAGCACCGTCACGTTCGTCAATTGGAACTGGAAGAGCCAGCCCCCCGATCACGGGAAACGACGTCTGGTCGCTGAACTCGCGGCGGACGACGACCAGTTCGCGATCATGGGGGTTCAGCCAAAAACAGGACGAAAAAGCGGCAATGTGCTGCGCGGCAAAAGCATGGCACTGGGGATTCTGGACGGGCGACACCACACGCTGTGGACGGACGAGATGACGCTGTCCGACAACGGGCAGTCGCTCATGCCCGGCCACTACCTGCTCGCGCGCCGGCTGGTCGATTCCGCCGCCGAGGCCGCGCGTCCCGTCCTGAAGGTATGGTACGTCGACACGCGCGTGCCGCTGGAGCATGCGCAGGGAAGCATGGCCCTGCGCAAGTACACGGTCAGCGGACACATCGAATGTGATCAGATATTGAAGCTCGACAGCTACCCGCTCCCCATCTTGAACGTGGAAATGGACGGCGCGATCAACCTCCCCGTTTCCCTCGCCATCGACAGCACCGCCGATCCGGACAGCTACTACACAACCCAAAGGTATGAAATCGAGGTGACCCATTATAGCGCCGACACAACCCAGACCAGCGTCGACACCTTCGGCCCCTTCGCCGGCGAGAAC
>CAZSBQ010000002.1:0-17772 GCA_964604795.1 uncultured Victivallales bacterium
TTCTGTATTGCAGCCAAAAGAACAACGAAGGGGCTCTCCATCTTGAGGGTGGCAGCCTGACCTTCGACAACAGCATCGTGGCTCACACCGAATACGATGCCATGCGCAACAACGGCGGCACGTTCACCGCCCGCAACTCCGTGTTCATGGACAGTTCTCTCGCGCTCCGGCCCAATGCGGGGAGTTCGACCGTCACGAATTGCGTGATCCACGACGTCACCACGGCCGTGCGCGGAGCGAACGGCAGCTTCACCAACTGCGTATTCACCCGCATTATCGGCACCATCGAGGAATGGGGGCCGAGCGAGTTCAGCCACTGCGCCTTCTGGAACCCCCCGGGCTATGGCCCCCAAAGCCTGTACCAGGTCGGCGCCGACGGCAACATCTGGGCCGACCCCCTGTTCCGCGACGCGCCCGCCGGCGACTACTCCCTCCGCGCAGGCAGCCCGCTGATCGACGCCGCCGACGGGACGCTCGCCCCGGAGCTGGACATCTTCGGCCAACCCCGCGTGGACGATCCCTTCGTGGCCAACACCGGCCTCCCCGATCCCTCGGGCGCGGTTCCTGACATCGGTGTCGTCGAGCTGGCCGATGCCGCGGAGTCGGACCGCGACCTGTGCGCCCTGCGCGTCACGGCCCCCTCCGCCGCAACGGTCGGGGAAGAGGTCGAGATTGAATGGCGGGTCCGCAACGACGGCACGGCCGAAGCGCTCGGTCCGTGGCGCGACCGGGTTTGGCTCCGCTCGGCCGGGTCGGCCCTGGGGGAGAGCCGGGTCGTTGAAGTCGGCACGCACACGGTCACGGCCAACCTGGCACCCGCGGAACATCTCGACCTTTCCGCGACCCTGACGATCCCGCCGGTCGAGTACGGGGACTGGCACATCCTGGTGCGTGTCAACGCCGACCGCGATCTCTTCGAGGGCAGCGCGCTGGACAACAACGAGGTCGCGAGCACCGGAACCATCCGGATCGACGGACGCGTTCTGACTACCGAAGCTCCGCTGACCGGCACCCTCGGACCCGGCGAGCGCCGATCCGCCCGCCTGGATCAGCCCGCCGACACCCCGCTAGTGGTTCGCAGTGAGGGCGAGGCTCGGCTTCTTCTCGGCCATGGCCGCATGCCCACCCCGGAGGTCCACGACGAGACCGCGAACGAGGACGGCATTCTGCTCCTCCCCGCCGCGGACGCCCCGCGCACGATCTACCTGCTACTGATCAACGAGACCGGCGACAATCTGCCCTTTGATATTTCCGCCCAGGCAGAAACCCTGGAGCTTCTGTCCGTGGGTATCGACTCCGCCGCGCCCGAGGGTTGGTTCCGCCTGCCCCTCTCCGGCGCCGGCTTCGCCGAGGGCATGGGCGTCACGCTCCAATCCCGCGGACGCGCCGACATCGTCGCCGACTCGGTCACCATCCACAGTCCCACCGAGGCCGAGGCCCTGTTCAACCTCACCGGCGCCAATCCCGGCACCTACGATGTTGAGCTGACGCTAGGCGGCGACGGCATCCTGCTCCCCGCGGCCTTCACCCTGATCGAGGAAGCCCGCAGCGTCCTCGAGGCCCAATTGGAGATACCGGACACGATTCGTCAAGGCCGCCGATACACGGGTTGGATCGCATACTCCAACATCGGCAACGCCCCCATGGACGCCCCGGTGCTGATTCTCTCCAGCCCGCAAGTCGAGAAGATGCGCCTGTCCGAGGACGACGATTGGCGGAACCGCGAATTGAAGGTCCTCGCGGTCGGCCAGACCCATCCGGTCGGCATCCTCAAGCCCGGCGAAGGCAACCGCCTTCCGTTTTACTTCATGGGGCCCACCAGCGGCGACAACGCCGATTTCGAGCTGGAGAGCTACGTCGCAAACGACAAGCCGGTCGACTGGGGCGCCATCATCCCCGTGCTGCGTCCCCCCTCGGCCCTGCGCGGGTATCCGGAGCAGAATGTCGTACTCAGCAGACGCGCTGCTACGCGCGACGAGGAACGCGACCGATGGACGACCCTCTGGGAAAACGTGCTGGCCTACACTGGCGACACTTGGGCAGACTTCCTCGCCGCTCTTGCGGAGAACGCATCCTATCTGGCGCGGCACGGGGAGACCACCTATGAGGTCGGCGACCTGCTCGCCTTCGAGATGCGTCAGACCACCGGATTCGGCCTCCTCGGCGTTGTCGACAGGTCGACAGATGCCGCCATCACCGGCCGCGGTGTCGAAATCGTGTTCAACCGCTGGACACCCGCAACCGTCGACCAGCGCTTCCGCATCGGCCGATTCGGCTTCGGCTGGACGCACAGCTACGATTACGAAATGCGCCGCAAAGGCGGCACGATTCGAATCTACGTCCCCGGCGGCGGCATTCGCTGCTTCTACAAACAGGGAGACGACACGTGGCACGGCGAAAGCTGGGAAAACGGATCCATCACACGAGACGGCAACGAATACGTGCTGCACGAAAAAAGCGGGAAACAACTCCGCTTCGACAGGCTGGGGCGTCTGCTCGGGATCACCAACACCTACGAAAACACGATATCGCTCCAGCGCGATGCCGACGGCGTACTCCAGCGGATAGAGCTTCCCGACGGCCGGGGACTGACCTTCACCTACGCCGACGGCTCAACCTACGTCGAGGGCCTGATCACAGCCGTCGCCGATCCCGACGGACGCGTCACCGCCTACGAGTACAACGACGACATGCAGCTCACCGCCGCTGTCGACGACCAGGGACGCCGGACCGAATACACGTACAACCCGCCGCGAGACACCCTGCAGGACCACCTCATCACCGAGATAGCCGAATCGGACGGCTCGCATCGCCACTTCCTCTACGACGATGCCGGACGACTCGTCGCCCGCTATCGCGACGACGGCAAGCAACGCCTCACCTACGAATACGGCGCCGGCGGCGCCGTCCGCATCACCGACATCGAGGACAGCCAGGCCACAGTCCACTTCGGCGTCCACGGACGCCCCCTGGCCATCACCGATCCGCTGGGGAACGAATCCACCTTCAACTACGGCGCCGTCGGTCGGCTCGCACGCAGAACCGCTCCGGTCGAACGCACCACCCGCTGGACACGCAACCCCGCCGGACAGATCTCCGGCATCGAGAATCCCGCCGGAAGCCGCGTCGCCTTCGACTACTCCGAATCCCACGGCGCGCCGGCCGCATTCACCGACGCCCGAGGCAACCGGCAGACCAACGAGGCCAACGAGCAGGGAGACATCACCGCCATCGTCCACGCCGACGAAACGGCGACCCGCTACGAGTACAACGAGACCGACGGCACGCTCGAATCCACCTGGAATCGGCGCGGACAGCGCATCGACTACACCTGCAACGCCCGCGGCGACATCACCCAGATCACTTGGCGCGACGACGAAGGTGAACCCCTCCGCACCTTCACCTACACCTACAATGACCGCGGCAAGGTGACACGAGCCGTCGATTCGGACACGGGCGCGATCGTCATCGAATATGACGGTGACCGCCCGACCCGCATCACCTATCCCAACGACGTTTGGCTCGCCTACACCCACGACGACACCGGACGATTCACCTCCCGACTGGATCAGGATGGCCTTGGAGAACACTACGAGTATGACGCGTTCGGCCGCATTTCGCGGGTGGAGGACCAAGTCGGAAGCCTACTGGTCGAATACACCTACGACGATCTCGGCCGCCTCGCCCGCGAGGACCGCGGCAACGGCTGCCACGCCATCTACGTCCACGATGCCGCCGGGCGAATCGTGGAAATCAATCACTACGCTCCCGACGAAAGCTTGCAGGACTGGTATCACTACACCTACGATACCCACGGCAACATCGTGTCCATGGCGACCCGGAACCCCGCCAGCGGACTCGAGGAAACCACCACCTACAGCCACGACGTCCTGGGCCGGCTCGTCGAGGTCGCCTATCCGGACGGCGAGACCACCGCCTACACCTACGACGCCGCGGGCAATCGCATCGAGCTGAACCGGGACGGCACCCTCGAAGCCTACACCGTCAACGCACTCAACCAGTACACCGCCGTCGGCGACGAGGTCCATCGATTCGACGAGGACGGCAATCTCGTCGAAATCGAGACGCCGGACGGCACGAGAACCTTCACCTACGACCACCAGAACCGGCTGGTCGGCATCGAGGAGGCGGACGGAACCACGAAGACCTTCGCCTACGACGCCCTCGGGCAGCGCTACGCCATCGCCGCCGACGGCACCACCACATACGTGCTCCACGATCCGCGCGGGCTCGGCTACCCCGTCGCCGAGTATGCGCCGGGGGGAACGCTGGTCCGACGCCATGTCTTCGGCCTGGGGCTCGTCGGCTCGACCGCCGCCGACGGCACCCACCGGGACCTGGGATTCGACCTCACGGGGAACACCCGACTGGTCCGCGACGCGGACGGCACCGTGGTCGAGTCCATCGACTACACCCCGTTCGGGGGCCTGCGCGCGGGCGGCGTGGAGACCGATCTGCTCTTTGGCGGCCGGTTCGGTATCCGCCGCGACGCCCCGGACCTCCACCACATGCGCCACCGCGCCTACTACGCGGCACGCGGGCGCTTCCTGCAGCCGGACCCCATCGGCATCAGCGGCGGCTTCAACCTCTACGCCTACTGCGCCAACGCCCCCGTCTCGCGCGTCGATCCCTCCGGTCTGGACGACAACGGCATCGCGGGGAGTGTCCAGCGGAGGATAGGGCAGCATAGCGGATTGGCTGACCTGCAGGAAGACAACCTCGAGGAATGGCAGGCGCAACGCCGCGCAGACAACCGGGAGTACTTCGAAAATGCGGAGGAGTTGGGAGAAAACCTTTCTGATATTCAGTCTACCTCGCGCACCGGCGTCGAGGATCTCTGGGGGATATCCGAGTTCTTCTACGACTTGCTTCAGGACTTCTTCGATGCAATGGATGAATACGACGAAGATGAGGACAATGATGAGGACGATGATGACTACGACGACGACGACGATGACGATGACGATGATGACGATGAGGACAATGACGACGGCGACCGGCGACGGCGCGGAGGCAGAGGCTCGAACGTCCCCCAGTCCTGCGATCCCAACGAGATGGCGGGGCCGCAGGGCTTTGGCGATCCCGAGACCGAACGCTTCGTCCTGCCCGGCCAGTGGATGGAATACATCGTCTACTTCGAGAACAAACCGGACGCCACCGCCGCCGCCCAGGAAGTCTGGGTCACCAACCCGCTCTCCGACCACCTCGACTGGAGCACCCTCGAACTCGGCGAAGTCGTCTTCAACAACCAGAGTGAAATGGGGTTGAGCGGCAAGTCCGGCGGCACCATGGAAGTCGCCCAGGACAACTCCGAATACAACGTCCGAGTCGAATTCACCCTCGACCGGAAGAATGGGGTCGCCAAGTGGTACCTCCGCAGTGTCGACCCCGAAAGCCCCGACGGCTGGCCCGCCGATCCCTACGCCGGCTTCCTGCCGCCCAACGATGACGACCCCGACGACGAGGGCGAACCCGGCGACCACCCCGGCGTCCCCCATTGCGGCGAAGGACACCTCGCCTATCGCGTCCGTCTGAAAACCGACATCGCCCCCGATACTTCGGTCGAAAACGACGCGAAAATCGTCTTCGACTACAACGACCCCATTTGGACCTGGGAGGAGGTCGGGGACAAGGAGCCCCCCGGCTGGTTCAATACCGTCGCCGGGGATCCGCCCGACACGCCGGCCGACCCCGAGCCTGCGGACTCCGCAACCGCCGTCTCCGTCCGCCCCACGCTGACGTGGACCGAGACCGACCTGGCCAGCGGATACGATCTCTATCTCTGGTCCTCCGAAGACGTGCGCGGCCAAACCCGCAACACGCACCCGCCCGAACTGGCCCCGCTCGTATCCGGCGCAAGCCGATTCTTCATCCCCGCAGACGATCTCGCCCACGCCACCGACTACTCGTGGCAGGTGGTCGCAACCAACCCCTACGGCAGCACCGACGGCCCCGTCTGGAGTTTCACAACTCGGGGCGCGCCCCCCGCGGATCCCGCCATGCCCGTGCCGGCGGACCGGGCCACCGAGGTGGCCTTCGACACCGCCCTGACATGGGACGAATGCGGCGGTGCAGTCGCCTACGACATCTATCTATGGCCACAGGGCAAAGCCAAACCCGGCGAACCCTCCGAAGCCGACGCCGCTCAACCCGCCTTCCTGCCTCCAACCAACCTGGACGCCGACACCAGCTACCGCTGGCAGGTGATTGCGAAGTCCGCAGACAATCAGACTGCAGGCCCCGTCTGGACCTTTACGACAATTGATATCCCCTCATTCACCGTTGAGTTCGATCTTGGCGAACGGGGAAAACGAGTCGGCGGCGGCGCGCTGGAGCAAACCGTCAACGAGGGCGATGATGCCCTCGCACCCATCGTGCAGGGCATTGGCAGCTGGTATTTCATCCGCTGGGATCGCCCTTTCACCAATATCTCGGGGGACCTGCTTGTCGCCGCCGTCTTTGAACAGTGGCAGGACCTGGACCTGGACGGCATGCACGATTCGCGCGAACAGCTGGTGGCCAATGCCATTGGCCTCGCGGACATCGAACCGCTGGATGATCTCGACGAGGACGGCTACACCAACCTGAGCGAACTCACCGAGGGGACCGACCCCCTGGATGCGATGGATTGCCCTGAGGGATTCGAGCTGTGCTTCTTTCCCGGTTGGAACCTGGTTTCGGTGGGAATCGAGCCGGCCGAGCCAGGACTTGACAAGTTGCTGTTCGGGGGGCTTGGGAGCAAAGCGTGGGTGTGGGGCGGACAATTCTACGAAACCATCCGGACGATCACTCCCTGCGGGGGGATGTGGATTCGCCACGAAGGGGCCGCACCGGTCTCAGTTCTCGTTGCGGGCACTGCCTTGGAAGACGAAACTCACGAACTCGAGACGGGCTGGAACCTGATCGGACTGCCGACCGGGAACGCGACCCAAGCCCTGCTCGAACGGGCGGATATTGTGATCGTCTACTACTGGGATCCGATGTTGAAGAAATACACGGAGCTGATCAATCCAAACGGCATTCTGCCCGGCTACGCCTACTGGGTGTACGTCAACGAACCGGTCACTATCGACATCCCCAATCCCTAATGTCAGAGCTCTTGCCCCCATCCCGACGGGATCAGGCTGAAGACAGCACGATGACCCTCACGTATGACTTCGTCCGCAATCGTTTCGCTCGGCTTTAGTCGGGCACCTTCAATATCCGCATCAAATGCTCGTGGGTTTTTTTCTTGTTGCAGGTGCGCACCAGGCGGACCGGGCCGTTGGCCTGCTCCGCAAAAGCGGTCACACCCGCAACGGTGTCGTCGGCGAACGTTTCGCCGTCAGGCGGGTGATGGTCGAGCAGCCGCATGCTGATCCGTCCTTTTGTCGTGTTCACCAGTTCGGGTTCGAATACCAGGGCGACAGTCAGCGGATCCGCCAATCCGATGTGCTCCCTGCCCTGGGTTGCCCACCACCCCCTGCAGGCTTGGCGAACGCCGTCCATGCGTTCGTCCGCGAAAATTTGTTGCAGCTGCGCGGCCTCCAAGGGCATGCCTCGCACCGCTTCGATGGGAACCACAGTGAGGGGAACGGCAAGTCGTTGGAAAACAATCCCCGCAGCGATGGGATCGAGCAGCACGTTGCATTCGCTCACGGGGCGGTCCTCCGGATACTCCACCGCACCACCCATGCTTACCACAGCCTTCAGCAAGCCGGCCGTTTCCGGATCGAGCAACAGCAGCAAGCCGAGATTCGTGAGCTGTCCAATGGTGATCAGCGTCACCTCGTTGGGGTACTCTCGAATCGTGCGCCGCAGCAGATTCAGAGCCTGGTTGGGCTCATAGCTTTGGCGAGGTTTCCGCTCGCCCTCGCCGAGCCACGGACGAACGGGGTTTTCGCGCCAATACTGGTTGGAGTACAGCGGCTGATCGGCCCCGGCGGCAATGGGAATGTTCCGGCATTCCAGACGGGCGCAGAGGGCATCGGCCATGTCCGCCCGCCACTCCGAATGGCGGCCGACGGTGGTGAGGCCAAGCAGTTCGCATGCCGGTTGACGCAGCAGGTACGCCAGGGCAACGGCGTCGTCGGCATCCGTGCCGTACCCGATGTCGGTGTCCAGAAATATTTTCATGGGTTGGCTTCCTCATAGTTGATGGTCAGGTCGTTGCACGACGGTCACAACATAATCCGGGCAGTGTTGTTGACCAGCCGGCAGGTCGGCGCTCGCAGTCGAACGGCACGCCTGCCGATCCGCCAAGGCAATTCCTTTCTGAGGGGAGCGGCGTGATCCCGCCCTCCAACGCGCCCCGCGCGAGTTTTACATTCCCACACAATCTATTGCAGAGAAACATTTTACACGTTAGAAAAGACGTGCCCTGCCGATCCGCCGCGACGACTTGCAAGGAGAAGTTTGCCGGGTATGTTAATTGCCAGAATCATGATTGACGAACTATTCATTTAGCAGAGGAGCAAGCGCATGTTTTCACTGACGACCAAGGGGCGGTATGCGTCTCGGATCATCGTGTATTTGGGCGGCCGCGACAATTCGGTTCCCGCGACGAAGCAGGAGATCGGCGATCACGAGGGGATTTCCTCGGACTACGTGGAGCAGATCATGATGGGGCTGAAGGTTGCGCAGCTTGTGCGCAGCCACCGCGGTCGGCGCGGCGGCTTTTCGCTGGTTCGTCCGCCTGATGAAATCACCCTGGCCGAGGTGTTGCGGGCCGTCGAGGGTCCGATCAGCATGGCGCCGTGCATGCATGAGGAGTGTCCGCGAATGGCGGATTGTCCGACGTATCCGGTGTGGGCGAAGGCGGCGGGTGCTCTTGAGGATGTATTTCAGAAAACCCGGATTTCTGACCTGATTGAATCGAACGACAAAAATCGGAAGGAGATGAATTGATGAGTATCGACAACATTGCGCACCCGGAAACACTTGCCCTTCACGCCGGACAGGCGCCGGACCCGACGACGGGCGCCCGGGCCGTTCCCATTTATCAGACCACCAGCTACGTGTTCAACAACGCCGAGCATGCGGCCAATTTATTTGCGCTCAAGGAGTTCGGAAACATCTACACGCGCCTGATGAATCCCACCTCCGACGTGGTGGAGAAACGGCTGGCCGCCCTCGAGGGGGGCACGGGCGCACTGCTCACCTCCAGCGGGATGGCCGCGATTTTTCTGACCATCCACACCCTTGCCGAGGCGGGCGACCACATTGTCAGTTCCGCTTCGCTGTACGGCGGCACCGAAACCTGCTTCCGGTACACACTGCCCAAGATCGGCATTGACGTCTCGTTTCTGGAGGTTCCGACCCCCGATGACGTGCGCGCGGCCATTCGCGACAACACCAAGGCGGTGTATCTGGAGACGGTCGGCAATCCGCGCGGCGACGTGCTGGACTTGGACGGGATCGCCGAGGTTGCGCACGAGTTCGGTCTGCCGGTCATCGTCGACAACACCTTTGCTCCCATCCTGTGCCGTCCCCTCGCTCACGGGGCGGACATCGTGGTGCACTCCTGCACCAAGTGGATCGGCGGCCACGGCACCTCCATCGGGGGCGTGCTCATCGACGGTGGGGCCTTCGACTGGTCCCAAGGGCGTCATCCGGGCTTCACCGAGCCCGACGAAAGCTATCACGGCATCAAATACTGGGAGGCGCTCAGCGCGGTTCCCGGCATGGGCAACGTGGCGTTCGTCATGAAAGCCCGCGTGCAGGGCATGCGCAACATCGGCATGTGCCCGAGCCCGTTCAACGCTTTCCTGTTCACGCAGGGGTTGGAAACACTGCCCATGCGCATCCGCGCGCAGTCCGCAAACTGTCTCGAACTGGCCAAGTGGCTCAGGCAGCGCGACGATGTCGAATGGGTGAACTACACCGGACTGCCGGAGCATCCCTGGCACGAAAACGCGAGCAATCTGCTTGAGGGCGGATTCGGCGCGGTGCTGGGGTTCGGGATCAAGGGCGGCGCCGCAGCCGGGGAACGGTTCATCAACAACGTCAAGTTGGCCAGCCATCTGGCCAATGTCGGGGACGCCAAAACCCTGGTTCTGCACCCTGCCTCGACGAGTCATCAGCAAATGTCCGAAGCCGCACAGCGGGCCGCCGGCGTCACGCCGGAGTTCATTCGCGTCGCTGTCGGATTGGAGAACCTCGAGGACATCGAAAAGGACTTCGACCAAGCCCTGAGTGCCGCCGTGCGGTAACCCCTGGCGGCGGTTTCAGACAGGAAGCGAAAACAAAACAACAAGCAGCCAATGAACGAACTGTCCCACCAACTGGACCAACTCGACCACAAGGACACCCGCGGCATTCTTGCGGCAACCCTGGACCACTATGGCGACAAAGTCGCCCTGGCCATGAGCTTTCAGGTGGGCGGCTGCGTGCTGCTGGACATGCTCCACGGGCTGGGCAAGCACGTCGAGGTCGTGTCGCTGGACACCGGCCGGCTTCCCGAGGAAACCTACGAATGCGCCCAGCGCATCGCCAGGCGCTACGGTGTTCATGTGCGGTGGGTTCACCCCCATCATGAGGAAGTGGAGGCGCTGATTCGGCAGAAAGGCGTGTTTTCCTTCAAGGAAAGCGTGGACAACCGCAAGGAGTGTTGCGGAATCCGCAAAGTGGCGCCGCTGGCGCGCGCCCTGGCCCCGTTTGACGCGTGGATCACCGGACGGCGCCTGGAACAGAGCGAAAACCGCCGCCAGCTCAACCTTGTCGAGGAAGATCACCTGCATTTGGGCAAGGTCAAGATCAACCCGCTGGCCCACTGGCGGATCGGCGATCTCTGGCACTATGTCCGCAAGCACAACGTGCCCTACAACCGGCTCTACGACGAGGGGTACCTGTCCATTGGCTGCGAGTGCTGCACCCGACCCTGCAAAGGCGAAGAGGACGAGCGCGCCGGCCGTTGGTGGTGGGAAAGCGAGGAACACAAGGAATGCGGTTTGCACATCACCTTCCGCAGCGGGGCCGGAATTTAAGCGGACAAGAGGGAAGGCCAGTTGCCGCCGTCCGTCGCAATCTTTCGCGCCGAAGCCCGGCTCGAAAACGACAATCGCAGGCCATGGCAAGACGTATGACGACGCACGACTTCAACAAGGGCATCAACCGGCGCGGCACCCACCTGCTTGCGTAGAAGGGGCACAGACGGCAAGTTCGGCGGGCATCGACACGCTCGGCTGGACTTGCATTCGCGGCACCGTCGATTAGGGTTTTCCGCATTCGGGACGCGCCGATTGCTCCGGCGTCGAACGCACAAGCCCACGCAAGGAGATCAGGCTCATGAAAATCGGCATCATTGGCGGCACGGGATTGTACGCGATGGATTCGCTCGAGGAAACCGAGCGCGTTGAGATGGACACCCCGTTCGGGAAGCCGAGCGACGCGTTCGTGACCGGCACAGTCGCGGGGTGCGAGACGGTTTTTCTCGCCCGCCACGGCCAGGGACACCACATTCTGCCCTCCGAAATCAACCACCGAGCCAACGTGTTCGCCATGAAGAAGCTCGGCGTCGAGCGGCTGATTGCGGTCTCCGCCGTGGGCAGTCTCCGCGAGGAGCTTGCGCCGGGCGACCTGGTGTTGGTCGACCAGTATGTGGACCGGACCAAGCGCGGCGGCGACCACACGTTTTTCGGCAACGGTGTGGTGGCGCACGTGGGCTTTGGCGAACCCACCTGCGCGGCGTTGCGGGACGAGATTTTCACCGAAGCCAACACCGTTCTGTCATCCAAACCGAAAACCAGCCTGGCCAGCCGACCGCCGCGCGTTCATCCCGGCGGCACCTACGTCAACATGGAGGGGCCCGCCTTCAGCACCCGCGCCGAATCGTTCCTCTACAAGTCCTGGGGCATGGATGTGGTGGGAATGACCAATCTGGCCGAGGCCAAGCTGGCACGCGAGGCCGAAATGTGCTTTTGCACCCTGGCCTTCGTCACCGACTACGATTGTTGGCACGACGTGCACGAGGATGTCAGCGTGCAGATGATCGTCGAGGTGCTGCGGCGCAATGCGGAGACCGCAAAGGAAATCCTGGGCCGAATTATTCCTCTGTGCGGCGGGCAAACGGAGTTGTCCTGCGACTGCCGCAACGCCCTGGCCGGCGCCATCGCCACCGACGAGTCAGTCATGCCCGCGGAAACAAAAAACGCTCTCGAACCGCTGATCGGACGCCATCTGTCGCAGGACCTGGGCCAAAAATGAGTGCCGATCCCCAATACCCCTGGTGAGGCTTTTTCCCCATAAGACCCCCGACAGCAACCGGCAGCAACCGGCAGCAACCGCTCCGACTGATCGGACCGATACAGACCGATACACGCCCCGGCTTCACTGCCCGTCACTGTCGATCCGCTCGGCGTTGCATTGCTTTTCGAACCCCGGGAAATTCCACTTGTTGGGAAAGTCCCGACATTGCTGGGGCCGCACTGCGTAGATGATGCAGTCGCCGTTTTCATCCAGGAAGATGCAGTGTCCGTTGGGCTGCTCCACCAGTGTCAGGCCGCGCCGGTCGCGGGTGACCTCGGTGTATCCTCGGATCAGCTCATCCAAGGACATGTCGAGAGCGTTTGCGATCTCCGCAAGCTCCTCCTGGGACACGCGCACATAGCCGGGCCAGCGGCAGCAATTTCCGCAGCGACGGCACCGATAGATGAATTCCGGGGTTTGTTGTGGCACAATGCAGCCTTCGGTGTCATGTTGTTGAAGTTTGAAGCCGATACCATACCCGCCATTGTCCGCTTCGACCAGAATCCTGGAATTTTCTGCAGCGCTAGGGATGTGCGAAGTCCGCAGCGCAGTGGAGCAAACCGGAAAACCGCCATGCGCATACTGCTCAACATCGGAAACACGCATACCAGTGTGGTCCTGTGCCGCGACGGCACCATGGAGGGGCGCGTCGAGCAGCTGCCCACGGAAAAGCTGCTTGCAGGAGGCACTCCCGACCTGCTCGTTCGCCACCCCGACGCACCGTGTCTCGCCGCCTGCGTGGTCCCCGAAGCGCGGCGGTGGCTGCAGCGGTCGCGCCCTTCGGAGTCGGTGCGCTTCATCGCTGCCGACGACGCGCACCGACCGGACTTTTCCCGCGTGGACACCCGCACGCTGGGACAGGACCGGATCGCCAATGCCGTCGGCGCCCTCGCCGTCCACATCGCGCCGGTGATCGTGTTGGACTGCGGCACCGCGCTGACCACCGAAGTGATGGATGCCGGCGGTGCCTTTCGAGGCGGCGTGATCGCCCCCGGTCGCCGGGCACTCGCCGCCGCGCTGCACAATAATACCGCGCAATTGCCCGAGGTTTGTCTCGCCGAGGGGCCGTCCACCGCCCTGGCCGCGAACACCGCCGACGCCCTCCGCGGGGGAATCGGCCTCGGCATTCTGGGGCTGGCACAACATCTGCTGACCGAATCCCGCCGCGAACTGAGGGCGCCGAACTGCCCGGTTCTGGTCACCGGCGGCGATGCGTGCTACTTTCTCGACCATTTGCCCCTGTCAAACATCGAAGCCGCCCCGCCGCACCTGACCCTGCTCGGCCTGGCGGCCGTCAGTGCCGAGGTGGAGTCTCATAGGAGCCCCACCTCTGGCAGCAAAACCGGAAACAGTTTGTAGCTCCCTCTTCAGGGGGAACATTCCGGGCGACCTGGACCCCTCGGGGGCATGACATTTCGGAGAACAATTTCGGCAGCTGACGATAGCGATCCACTGAATACTGATCACTGCTCACTGGTCACTGGTCATGCGATGGGGGCGGGATCACGCCGCTCTCCTGCCCCAGAAAGTAATTGCCCTGAGATTCCGTCCGTCCGCTTTGGTGTTCGTCGGTTGCGGTGTTAGGTTTCACCCTGTATCGCGCAGTTTGGCGAAAGGATTTCAGCAAAACAAGGAGTTGAACATGCAGCGTCCGTCCGTGATCGCCGTCATCGACATCGGCAAGACCAACAAAAAGGTTCTCCTGTTCAGCCGCGACCTGGAGCTGCTGGACAGCGTCTACAAGTCCTTTGACGAGTACGAGGAGGACGGCATCCGCTACGAGGATGTCGAAAATGCCTTCCACTGGATTCTCGACCAGCTCGCCGCCTTCAGTCCATCCTACCGCATCGAAGCGATTTCCGTGACCACCCACGGGGCGACGGCCATGTGTCTGGACAAGGACGGCAACCTGGCCGTGCCGCCGGTCGCCTACACCACCGAGGCGGACGAGGCGTTCCGAAACGAGTTCTTCGAGCGCTTCGGCAGCCCGGAGGAGCTGCAGCGGGAAACAGCCACCGCCGAAGTCGGCAGCCTGGTCAATCTGGGCAAGCTGATCTTCTTCCTGCAGAAAAAATGGCCGCAACAGTTTGCCGACGTCGAGCAAATTCTCTACTATCCCCAATATTTCGGCTTTCGGCTGACGGGTCGGGCGGGCGCAGAACCGACTTACACCGGTTGCCACACCTATCTGTACGATGTCCGCAACCATCAGCCATCGAGCGTCGCCCGCGGACTGGGCGTGGCCGACAAAATCCCCTTCGACATCTCCCGCTCCTGGGAAACGCTCGGCACGCTCACCCCGGAGATCGCCGAGCGCACCGGCATCGACGCGGACTGCGTGGTCACCATGGGAATTCACGACTCGAACGCCTCGCTGCTGCCCTACCTGGTGCAGGGATACGACAACTTCGTGCTCAACTCCACGGGCACTTGGTGCGTGGCCATGCATCCGACCGAGCGCGTCGATTTTCGCGCGGACGAGCTGGGCAAGCTGGTGTTCTACAATCTGGATGCATTTTTCAATCCCGTGAAGACGTCGATTTTCATGGGTGGTCAGGAGTTCGAGACCTACAACCGGATTCTGGCGGACATTCACGGCCCGACGGAATGGCCGGCGTTCGATCCCGCCCTTTTCGCCCGCGTCGCACAGGAGCGCAAGCTGTTCGTGCTGCCCTCGGTGGTTAAGGGCACGGGAATTTTCCCGGACGCCAGACCGCGCGTCATCGAAGGCGACCGCGAGTACCAGCTGGCGGACATTCAGAGCGGCAAAGCCGTCCCCGAGTTCTTCCGCGACCGCACCCTGGCCGATGCGGTACTGGTGCTGTCGCTGGCCGCGCAGACCACCGCCGCCCTGGACATTGCCGGATACGACGGCAAGGGAACGGTCTTCACCGAAGGCGGATTCCGCCACAATACGCGCTACAACCCGATCCTGTCCCAGCTCTATCCGGAGGGGACGTGCTGTCTCACCGAACTCCAGGAAGCCACGGCCTTCGGCGCCGCGCTGCTCGGACGAGCCGCCCTCGACGGCACCGATCCCATGGCTCTGCGCGAAGCCTTCCGCATACGCACTAAGGCGGTTCCCCCCGCTGAAGTCCCCGGCTTGCACGACTACACCAAACAGTTCTTCGAGCGGCTGCGGCAATAGAATCGACGCCTGAGAATGACAGCCGAGCCTCTGCCAGCATCAACAACCCCTAACAGGAAGCCAACCAATGTCGGACTGGAACGAAAACGACGAATCCTCGACACCGGAAGAGCGTGAGCGCCCCGAGCAGGCGCAGCCTGCGGACTCCGCCACTCCGAAACACGCCCCGCCACCCGCCACGCCGCCGCCTTGGCCAACCTGGCTGCCGCCGGGCATGGAAATCCGTCCGCGGCGGCGGCGGTTTCGCGGCTGTCTGCTGATCATCCTGGGACTCGTCGTCGCCGCGGCCCTGGTTGTGGTTCTCGGTGGCCCGGGCGGCTTTTCCGAGCTGCCCGTTCTCAGCGGCGGTTCCGGCGGCGCCCCCCTCCAGGAGGAATACGTCGGCGGCGATCCGCAGGCGGAAGCCACCATCGCGGTCGTGGACGTCAAGGGCGTGATTATTTCGGCCGACCACTTCGACGCCGCCAGCGTCCCGCGGATAACCGCCGCGCTCAAGCACGCGGCGGCCCGCCCCGACGTGGTGGCCGTGGTGCTGGACATGAACACGCCGGGCGGGGAGGTGACCGCCAGCGACGAGATTCACCACGCCGTGCAGCAACTGCGCCGCACCGGCAAGCCCGTGATCACCTGCATGCGCTCCATCGCCGCCAGCGGCGGCTACTACGTGGCGGCCGGCACCGACTACATCGTCGCCAACCGCCTAACCCTCACCGGCAGCATCGGCGTGCTGATCAGCTCGGTCAACTATGCCGAACTGCTCGACAAGATCGGCGTGCGCGCGGACATCTACAAGTCCGGTGAAATGAAGGACCTGCTCAACGGCGCCGTCGAGCGCACGCCCGAGGAGGAAAACATCAAGGATGAGTTCCTCCAGAATATGGTCGACCGCACGTACATGGAATTCGCCGAAGTGGTGGCCGAAGGGCGCGATTTCACCTCGGCCGAGCATGTTCGGGAGGCGGCCTTCGGCGACGGGCGGGTGCTCTCCGGAGAGCAGGCGCAGGCATTCGATTTGGTGGACCAGCTGGGGTACTTTTCCGACGCGGTCAACCACGCGATGGAGATCGCGAACGTGCAGCGCGCCAAAGTGGTGCGGCTGCGGCACCGCGTCAGCGTGGTCGACCGCCTGCTGGGCATGTCCGCGAACTCCGCACTGCTGCCCGAATCGGTGCTGCCCGCCGAAATTCGCGCCATCAAACCCGGCAGGCTCTACTACCTGGCCCCCCTATCCGCGCCGCGGGAAACCTCGCCGTGACGCGTCGCCGCAAATGGTTGGCGGCGCTGCTGTCGGCCGCCGGACTGCTGCTGCTGGGCTGCTGCACCGTACAGCGTCTGAACAACCACGAGATTCGGAATGCAACTCGTGAAATGATTGAAACCTGCGCCACAATTCGCAACGAACTGCGCCCCTGGGAAGAGGCGCGCCGCGCCGAGCTGAGCGAGGCGGAAGCGCGCTATGCCGGACATTTTGACCTGCCAGGCGAGGGGGTAACCCATCACCTGGGGGCAGTCCGAGTCAACGATCTGTCCGTTGCCGTTCAGCAGTTTGTCCCCGCCGGCGATTCGCGCGGCACCGTGGTCCTGCTGCACGGCTACCTCGACCACAGTGCGCTCAACGGCCGCGCCATCGAGGAATTCGTCGACTGGGGATTCACGGTTGTCGCCTACGACATGCCGGGGCATGGACTGTCCGACGGCGAATCCGCGGACATCGCGGATTTCTCCGTCTACGCCGACGTTCTGCTCGCGGTCCTGCAGGACGTTTGCGCGGACACCGCAAAGCCCCTGCACCTGGTCGCCCACAGCACCGGCACCCCCGCCGTGCTCGGCGCCCTGCACCAACGCCGCGAGAATCCCATCCCCGACTTGGGAAAGGTAATTCTGCTCGCTCCGCTGATTCATTCCTGGGGCGAACAGCTCTCCACCGTCGGGCACACTGCGGTTCGCCCGTTCGTCAAGCGCGTCCCGCGCATTCAGCGACGCGTCTCGCATGATGGGCACTTTGTGCGCATGCTGCGTCAGGGCAACCCCATGCGCATTCGGTCCGTCCCCCTTCACTGGTTCAGCGAACTTCGCAAATGGCAGAGACAAGTCCACCGGTGGGATCCCCTTCCGGAGGTCAGCGCAACCGTGCTCCAGGGCACCGGGGACAAAGTCGTCGCCTGGCAAAAAAACCTGCCCGCCCTTCGTGCCCTGCTCCCCGCCGCGCACGTCCACACCGTCGAGGGCGCCTTCCATCATCTCCTCAACGAGGACCGTCCCCATCGCGAACCCGTCTACACCACCCTCCGCGAAACCCTGCTCAGCCCGACCGCCCCGTAGCGGGCGCGGCCTCCGCGCCCCGTGTCGGTCCCCTGGAGGCGATGCGTTCTCCAGTG
>CAZSBQ010000002.1:17872-56926 GCA_964604795.1 uncultured Victivallales bacterium
ACATCCAACCAATCCCGCCAAGCGCCAAGTTCATCGATCCGGAGTGGTTCATCTGGGGCGGGAGCATGGTGCGCACCGACGATGGCGTCTGCCACCTTCTGTACTCGCGTTGGCCGCGCAAGAACGGCATGTCCGGGTGGGTGACGCACTCTGAGGTGGCGCATGCGGTGGCGGACGATCCCCTCGGGCCGTTCCGGCATGTCGACGTGGCGCTTCCGGTGCGGGGAGAAGAATACTGGGATGGCCTGTGCACCCACAACCCGACGGTTCACCGGTTCGGCGACAAGTATTACCTGTATTACATCGGAAATACGGGTGGCGGACGGGCCATCACGAACGCACTGAAATGGACCCGCCGCAACAACCAGCGGATCGGTGTCGCCCTGGCGGACCATCCCGACGGTCCGTGGAACCGGCGGGACACACCGATCATCGATGTCGGGGAGGGGAGGGCGCCGGACAGTCTTTGCGTTGCAAACCCGGCCATCACGGAGATGCACGACGGCCGATATCTGCTGATCTACAAGGCCGTGGGACAAAAGGACAAGCTGCCCTTCGGCGGACCGGTGGTGCACATGGCCGCGATCGGCGAATCGCCGACCGGCCCGTTCCACAAGCAGGCGGGACTGATCTTCACCAAAGCGGGAGAGAAATTCCCTGCCGAGGATCCGTATATCTGGCGGCAGGGCGACTCCTACCGTGCTATTGTGAAGGATTTCAAGGGAACGTTTACGGGCGCGGGGCGGTCGCTGGCGCTGTTTGCATCGGACGACGGCTTGAACTGGGCGTCTGCCGAAGACCCGTTGCTCATCGGCTTGGACGTCGAATGGTCGGACGGCGGGAGGCAGACCCTGCACCGTCTCGAACGTCCGCAGCTCTGGCTGGACGGCGGGCGTCCCGCCGTGCTGTATTGCGCCGCCGGCGAGGACGCTTCGGAATCGCATTCGTGCAATCTGCATATTCCACTGAGACAAAAGGACGGACAGGAATGAACAGCAAATCCGCGTTTTCAACCATTGATCACCAGGTGGATCTGTGCGTAGTCGGCGGCGGCACCGCCGGGATCGCCGCGGCTATCGCGGCGGCGCGACACGGCGTCAACGTGTTTCTGATGCACGACCGCCCGGTGCTGGGCGGCAATGCCAGCAGCGAATGCCGCGTGCACATCTGCGGGGCCGACCGGCACAACAGCATTCCACACATGCGCGAAACCGGCATCCTGGAGGAGCTGCGCATGCTCAATCTCCAACGCAATCCCGGCGCCAACTTCACCATCTTCGATACCCTGATGTATGAGATGGTGAAGTCCGAGCCGAATATCGAACTGCAGCTGAACTGCACCTGCCTGGATGCCGCCATGGAAGGCGACCGGATGTCATCGGTCACCGGCTGGCAGCTCGGCAGCGAGATGTTCCACCGCGTTCAAGCCCGCTGGTTTGCCGACTGCAGCGGGGACGGCATCCTGGCGCCGCTGTCCAACGCTTCCTTCCGCATGGGACGCGAGGCGCGCGACGAATACGACGAATCCCATGCCCCGGAGGTCGCGGACAACCGTACGATGGGGCACAGCATTCGCTATCAAGTGCGGCGCTGTGATTCGCCGCAGACATTCATCCCCCCACCGTGGGCCTACCACTTTGAATCCTGCGATGATCTGCCGGGCGGGGCAAAATGTCATTCGGGGAACCCCATCGGCATCGGCTACTGGTGGATCGAACTCGGCGGGGAAAACGAAACCAACACCATCACCGATACCGAACACCTGCGCGACGAGTTGCTGAAAATCGCCTACGGTGTCTGGGACCACATCAAAAACCACTGTCACCAACACCGCCATCTGGCGCCCTTTCTGGAGCTGGAATGGATGAACTTCCTGCCGGCCAAGCGGGAGTCCCGCCGATACGTGGCCGCTCATGTGCTGACCCAGAACGACCTTGAAGCCGAGGGGCGGTTCGAGGATACTGTGGCCTACGGCGGCTGGTCCATGGACGATCACGACTACACCGGCTTCCGAGTCGTCGGCACCGGACGCCCGTCGAGCGTGTTTCACAAATGCCCGTCTCCCTACGGCATCCCCTTGCGTTCGCTGTACAGCCGGCAGGTGCCGAACCTGTTTTTCGCCGGACGAAATGCCGGCGCCACGCACTTCGCCAACAGCAGCACCCGTGTCATGGGCACCGGCATGTCCATGGGACAGGCCGTGGGAACCGCCGTTTCCCTGCTGAAGGAGCAAACACTGCAAACCGCGGACGAATTGCTGCCCGCCATCGACAAGCTCCAACAACGTCTGCTTTGGGATGACTGCTACCTGCCGCGCGTGCCGCTCGATATCCCCGAGGCGACACGCAGCGCCACGCTCACCGCCTCGCAGGGCGATCCCGAACCGGTGCGCGACGGCTGGGGACGGGAAATCGACGGCGATCCCCGCGCCTGGCTCGCAGGCCCAGAGGACTGGATCGCCTACGAATGGCAAACCCCGCGAACCATCAAGGAGCTGACAATCGCCTTCGACAGCGCCATGGGAGTCGATGTCCAGCTGAGCTGGAGCAGCCACTGCGTCGGCACATTCCTGCGCGAATTGCCGGATTCGCTCTGCCAGCGTTATGAGATCGAGGTGAAGCAGAACAACGAGTGGCGCCCGTTCCACGCGGAGAAGGACAACATTCACCGCCACCGCAGACATGAAATCGGCATCGCCGTCACGGGCGTGCGGCTGCGCCTGATTCGCTTCCGCGGCAACGTCGATGCGGCCAGACTGTATACCTTTGCGGTCTCCGAATCCTGAGCCCCGAGTTCCCAACAAAGCTCCTCGGGTGCCGTGGACTTGACCACCTTGGCAATTATCCCGATCAGCCACTCGTCGACAGATCCCGGCAATTGCAGAGCAGCCAACTGTCCGACTCGCGCCTTGCGCAGGTCTTCGTCGGACTCCACACACACCGCCACGCGGCGCGTGTCAACCGCGCGGACCGTTCCCAGGTAGTGTGATTGATCGAACGTGAAGATAGCCATCGTCAATCTCCAAATATCTGTGAGGTGAATTCCCGCATGTCCCAGAGCTTCTCGCCGGGCATGCCCAAACGTCCTTCGGCGCGATTTGTGATCCGAGTGCCGCTTTCGGGATTATCCTCAAAGCCGGAAACGACCCAGAGGTTTGATGATTTTGCGGCGAGTTTATCAATTCTGGCGTTCGACGCCCTTGTAACGACCAAGCCGGGAACGCCGGCATTGAGCTTCTTGAGAATCTCAGTCTCCAAGTGACTGTCGTTCATACCATACCGCACAAACAGAAAACGCGATGCGCTTCCTACACACGATCAATAGATTCTCTCCCCTGAAGAAGTCCTGCACTTGCGAAACCACGCGGTCCCATGTCAACCCTGCTGCCGTCATGACGCCTGCCCCCGTTCAAGGTTGAGTTCGAGGAGGCGTTCGAGGAGGGTGTCTTCGGGGAGGTGGGGGGGGCAGGGGGTGGCGCTGGTTTGGGTGTAGGCGGCGGCGACGGCGAGGTCGAGGTCGGCGTGGGCCTGGTCGAGCCAGGCGGGACGGGCGTTGTAGAGTTTGGTAAGCGTGCGTTTCTTGAGCTTCTCCGCGCAGTCCGCATTCTTCGGGACGGTGCGCGGGTAGTGGACGGTGCCGAGCTGGATGGTTTCCCCGCCGGGAACCGTCACCTCCTCAGCCTTCACCCTTCCGCCCTCATCCCTCTCGATATACCGATCCCACGGGCCGCCCACCGTGCCGGGAAACTCGAGGACCTCCGTGGCGGTCCACTCCGGCGGATTCAGCCAGTTGTCGCGAAGTTCGCACAAGCGCTTTGCGCACTCCGCAATCGCCGTCACGCAGGCGTCCCCCGCCGGCTCCTCGCCCGGCGGCCACGGAAACGGGAAGGTCTCGAAGCAGGAGGTCGGGGTGTAGCGGAAACCGCTTTCCTTCTCGCGCAGTTGCGTCCCCTGCGCCAGCGCCCACACCTCGTGAAACCGCGAATGCAGAACCCCGAAGAAGTAGTCGTCGGAACGGGCGAAAAGAACCAGTTGACAATCGGGCACGACAGGTGCTCTAAACCAGATGAACAAGCGATGCTTCGCCACCCGAGGGCTAGCCGCAAAATGGCTCAGTTCTGAGACTGCTTTGCGCAGATCGGGACATGGCCGGGCCAAACGCCACCAGTACTTCTTCTGAACGGCTTCGCGATGATTCTCGCGCAAAGGACGGACCTTTTCACACACGTATTGGAAAGGCATTTGGTAGCAAGCGGCCACTTCTTCCGGCATCCCCATCGGATAGTCGATGATCCAGTGATTTGAGCAACGTCTTGTCACGTCCAAACCGTTCGAAAACGGGACAACAACGTCACTGTTTGGCAATCCGTGGGGGTTAGGATCGGATAGCATTTCGACCGCGATTCGTTGCTCAATATCCAATGGCGCCTTCTTCGCCGTCCCGATGAAGCCAATGCCACGATTCTCGGCAAGCCGTTGGGCGGTTGTCAAGTCGTTGACACCTCCCAAGCTGGCCGAGATGGATTCAACTCGCCGCCCGTCCAGAATCCTTGAGTCTTCCACCGGGCAATTCTGGAATCCGACCATGCTCACGTGCACATTCGCGCCGTCCAAGACCCAGGGGCGGTCGCTTTCGGCGAAAAAAATGTCACCGGTTTCCTTGATGCGCTGGAGCACCTTGCGGTTGGCACCTCCGCGGATCCCCTGCGTGGCAAGCAGGCCAGCGCGGTTTGCCTTGCCCTGCTCGAGCTGTCTGCGAGCCACTTCGAACCAATAGCAACAAAGGTCGGCGCCACCGGGTACTCGGCCGTGGTAGTGATGCCGTAGCGCATCGACGTATTCATCCCCTAGTTCACGCCGCATGAATTTATCCCCCAAAAACGGCGGATTGCCGACGATGCAGTCGGCTCTTGGCCACTCGGGTTCGGCGGGTTGGGAGTCGGGGTTTCCGTCCCAGTCGAGGATGGCGTCGCGGCACTGGAAGTTGTGTTCCATGGGGCGGAGCACGGGGGTTTGGGTGATACCGAAGCCGTTGGCTCGGGTCCATTGTAGGTATCCGATCCAGACGGTCATTTGTGCCAGGTCATAGGCGTATGGGCTGAGTTCGATGCCGTGGAGCTGCCAGGGGCCGACGATGGGGAGCAATCCTTCTTTGAGGCGGTCGGCGGCGTAGACGATGACCTGCTTTTCCAAGTCCTTGAGTTTTTGGAGGGTGACGTAGAGGAAGTTTCCCGAGCCGCAGGCGGGATCGAGGACGGCCAGGCGAGCGATTTGTTCGTGGAAGCGTCCGACGATGCGCAGGGCTTCGCCTCGGGCTTTGGTGCGGGTACCCCTCGCGGGTTTGGCGGCGGGCGGATCGGGGGCGATGGCCTCGCGTTGGTCGCGCGCTTTGGCGAGGGTTGCCTTGGACGCTTTGCGTCCGGTGACGAGGAGGTGTTCAACGGCGGTGCGGATTTCGCACCACTCGCGCCGCAGCGGCAGCATGACGACGGGTTCGATGAGCGTTTCGATGTCCTCGCGGCTGGTGTAGTGCGCTCCGAGTTGCGAGCGCTTGCCGGGGTCCATGCCGCGCTCGAACAGCGTTCCGAAGATGGAGGGATCGATGGCGCTCCAGTCGAGCTGCGCGGTCTCGTGGAGCATGGACAGCTCGTCCGGGGTCAGCTCCAGCACCTCGCAGTCGGAGAACAGGTTGCCGTTGAAGTGGAGGATTTCCTGGAGCAGGAAATCGCCGCCGTGCGCCATGGCCTCGAAGAGCTGGCCGGTATACTTTGCGAACTTCGCGGGATCGTCGTGCGTCTTGTCCAGCAGGTCCGTGAACAGGCCCGGCGGCAGGAGTCCGATGTCCTCGGCGAACAGGCAGAAGACGAGGCGGTCGAGGAAGCGTGCGACTGTGCGGGGTTCGCAACCGCGGGCGCGGATGGATTGTGCGACGTCCGCAAGGCGTCCGGCGGCCTTGGCGGTGATGCGCTCGCTGGTCTGACCGGGGCGAAGCTTCTCGGGATCGTGGAATAGGGCGTGGAGAACCGCCAGATTGTCGGGATCGCCGAGTTCGGCAAGCGAAATTTCACGCACTTCCACCGGCGTGGCGGTGAAGTTGGTGTGGACCACGATCCGGTCCATGTCGCTGACCACCAACAGCGGCGGGTTCTCCAAGTCCTCGCGATACTGCTGGAGCTGCCGGTAGGCCTTTCCCAAATCCTTGTGCGGTCCCTTGTACTCCCAGGCGAAGAACCCTTTTTTCCAGACGTCGGCCCAGCCATTGTCCGTTGCGACCAGTTCGTCGGCCCGCTTCTTCGCCCCGCGCTCGAAGGTGAAGGTCTCCCCCGTCTTGTCCATGGTTGCGGGCGTGGGATGGTCTACCAGAGCGCAGAGGTCGAGGAAGTGCTGCTGGGACGCCGAGCGTTCGGTGAGCTTGACATTGCGCCACTTCTGAATGAAATCTTGAGGTGTCATTGGGCTTGGCGGATGTGGGGACGTTTTAGCGCCTCGACGGCTAACTTCGCGGAACACTCCACCATACTGCCGAAATGGGCGGTTGCCAAGATCGGGAATTCACTCTTGCCTGATCACTGGTAACCGATCACTGATCACTGGTAACCCCTAACCCCTGCTCAAGCCTCACAGGAGGTCGGCGTGGCGTTCAGCCCACTTTTTGAGTTCGGCGTCTTCGCTCTGCGATGCGGCTTGGAGCAATGACTGGAGCCGGTCGAAGGCGGCGTCGCTTTCCAGCCACGCTTCGCCGCGCTCGATGTCGCCGTCGAACCACGATTTGAGGGCGGTGAGAAGCGGCGCCAGTTTGCGATGCTCGGCGAGGGTTGCGAACTGCGCATCGGCGAGCGAGCGGTGCAGCGTTGCCAGGGAACTGCGGTAGTTGGTGCGGTTTTCCTTTTCAATCGACTGGTAGGTTGCGGACAAGGCGTCCGCGAGAATTCGGATTGAGTTCTCCGCGCGTGCTTTCAGCAACTCCCCCGCCAAATTGTCGGCGGCTTCGGGCGAGGGTGCGCCGGCGTGCAGGTAGGCGTCAAGCCCCTGTTGCAGTTGGCCGATCTCTTCACCGTTGAGGGCGCGGTCAAACAGGCGGACATCGTCGATGAGCACCTGAGCATAGCCTTTGCTCTCCTCGTTGTTGTAGAAGCGGGCGCCGATGAAGACGTCGCCGTCGGTATCGGCACTGATGACTTGGTCTGGGGTTTCGGCGGCGACGGGTTTGCCGTCCAGGTACAGGGACACACGGGCGGTCGAGTTCTCCTGCTCCAGCACAAAGGCGGCATGGTGCCAGGTATCAGGCTGCACGGTTCCGCCGGTGAGGTGGTAGTCGTTGCCGGTGGCTTCGCTGTAATAGCCGAGTTGGGCGCCGGAGACGTTCAGGCCCCAGTCGCCGGTGGTGCCGCCCCACTGTTTCTCGACAAGCGGTTTGAATCCGTTCGTGTTTTCGACCCGGAACAACACGCTCCCGGTCACGCGGGCCCCTTCGCCCCCGCTCAACGCCGCCGTGTCGGCGATGCGGACAAATTCACCCTCCCCGTTCAGGCGCAGGGCGCCGTCGAGTTTGCCTGTCTCGAAAACGCCGCCGTTGCGCGTGCCGTCATGACCGTGTCCGCTCCAGTCCGGGATGCGGTCCGCACCGGTGCGGTTGAAGCGCCACCATCCCGCGATGGAGGGCATTTCCGCCCCCAGCTTCAGCAGGTTTTTTCCGCCCCATTCAGCGATCTCGGAATCCTCGGCAAGAGTGGTGGCTCGGACGTAGGCGTTGAGAAGAACGGATGCTTCGGGGATTTCGAGGAAGCGGTTCAACGCGGCCTCGTCGCCGTCGAACCATTCCTCGAGCAGGACCGGCAGCAATCCGACGGTCCGTCGCTTCGAAAAGTCCTCACTGGCGCGGAGCAGCCCCGCAATTTCCCGGCACGGCGCCCGGAATTGCGTATATTCATTTTCGGGGACATCGGTCAGGAGCATCTCCGCAGCAGAGACCAGCAGCGGCGTTCGCTCATGCTCGGGTGACCGCAGAAGTCGTTCCAGAACCGCGTCCAGCGTGCGCCAGTCCCGTTGTTCGACCAAGATGTCCAGCGCGGTTTGCAGCCTGCGACCGTTCGCCGTGCGCACCTCCTTGCGGAGGAGAATGAGCGCCACTTCGCCGGCCGCCAGTATACGTTCGACCGCCGCGCGGCGCACCGCTTGCCGGTCGCTGCCGAGTTTGGGCAGGTGCGGGAGAGCCCGGCCGGCGCGGGCGCGCCAACGGTTCAGTCGCGAGCGCAGTTCGGCAATCCGCCGCCTCCGGGAGCGGTCATCCTCCGTGTGCTCATCGAGTTCGGCAAGCAGTTTCTGCGCCTCGAAGAAGCGTGCGTCCCGTTCCAGCCGCCTGATGGTCCGCATAGCTTCCTCGAAGGGCAATTCGGCCAGCTCCTCGTCCGGGAGTTCCGGTGACTCACTGGAGTGGCCTTTGCCCTCGGGCTCCTTGCCGTCGTCATTCTCATCTTGCTCGGCATCGGCATCGTTATCGGCGTCGGCATCGGTTTTGGCCTGTTCGGCATCTGCCGAGTCGGTTGATGGGTTGGAGTCGGATGTCGGCTTCTCCTGGCGGTCCTCCGCGGGCGGGGTGGCTTCGTCTTCGGGCTGCGCGCTGAAAAAGGCCATGGCGGCGCCCAGGGCGACCAGAATGCCCGCGCCCACGACGGCGAGCGCGTAAAAAGTGGTTCGCCCCTCGCTGGCTTTTTTGCGAAGTTTCATTCGTCCTCTTGGCTTTGCGGTGTTGGAGTTTTCCCGGGTGTGCAACGATGGAGAGTCGCGCTCCATTGGTCCCAGGTTTGATTGCAGGCTCGGGCTTGCGCGTTGGCGGTCAGCGTTTCGAGTTGTTCGGCCGGCATGCTCCACAAGTGCAGAACTGCCTGCTCCAAGCTCTTGGAGTCCCCGTTGCGGAACGCGGTTCCCAAGCCGGCGGCGGTTTCAAGCAGGACGGGATGATCGCTGTGAACGACGGGGCGGCCGGCCGCCATGGCTTCCAGAATGGGTAACCCGAAACCTTCGATGCGCGAGGGCAGGACGGCGGCGAACGCATGCTGATACAGACCGGGCAGCTCCGCATCGGTCACATCGTCCAACCAGAAAAAATCGCCTCGGTGGCGCAGGTCGCGAAACCGTCGGCGCAGGGAGGAGGACTTCCAGGCGCCTTGGCCGCAAATGACCAGGTTCAGCCCGGTTTCGGCGCGGATTCGCGGCCAGGAGTCCAGCAGTATGTCGATCCCCTTTTTCGGCTCCACATTGCCCACGAACAAAAGATAGGGGGACGCCGGCGCGCGCGCAGGCCGCGGCGCCGGCGAGGCAAAACGCTCGCCGTCCACCCCCAGAGCGGCCACCACGATGCGGTCAGCGGCAACCCCGAAGCTCTCGCGAAGTGCACGTGCGACCGGGTGGCTCGAGACGACGATGCGCTCGGCTTTGCGGATCGAGCGCGGCATGAGCAGGCGCATGTGCGCACGGTTGCGGAAGTCGCAGAGCTCCGGCCGCTCGAATGCGATCAGGTCGTGAACATTGAGCGTGTACGGCACCGGGCAGCGGAGCGGCGCGGTGTAGGCGAAGGCGTGCAGAGCGTCCGCCTGGAGCGCGCGGAGCAGGCGCGGCAGGCGGAACTGCTGCCAGAGGACGCGCCGGAGCCGCGAGCCTCCCGCGGGCGGGGACAGGTGGCGGACACCGGCTTCGCGCGACGCGGTCAGCAGCACCGGATCGCAGGTCAGCAGAATCCGCTCATCGTCGGGTTGCGGAGTTCGCAGAAGGGCCAGCACCTCGTTGCGGACGGCTCGCTGCACCCCGGTCAGCGGGGGCTGGACGGCCGTTGCATCAAGGATGACGCGCATAATGGGGACCGGGCGTTTTGGCGCGTGGAATGGCAAAAGGTGAACCGGAGACCATCCCCGGCATCACCTCTGCAGCCATTCGACTGCGCCGTGAGTTTTGGGGGTCAAGTGCGTTCGAGGCGCAGGGTTTCGGTGGTCAGGTCGCAGACTTCGGCGGGGCCGAAGTACTGAATGGGGCCGGGGTAGAGATAGGCTTCCTCGGCAGCCCAGCGCTCTCGGTTGTCCGCGAAGGCTCGGAACGGCGCGCCGTCCAGTTCGACGAGCGCTTTCCTGATCACGGGCTTGTCCTCGCCGTGCCGGCGCTCCATGTTCATCATCATGGTCAGCGGAATTCCGCCGGCCTGCCATTGCTCGGCGGGCAGGGCGGTGTTGCGGATGGCCGCGATGTAGCCGGTTTTGCCTGCGCCGAGCAGGGCTGCGGCGGTGTAGCCCAGGCTGTAGCAGTAGTCCGCGTCGAAGTTCGAGGGAGCGGCGCAGCGCCCCTCATAGCCGAAGAAGTGGCTCTGATGACTGAACTTCCCGGAGTATTTTCCTGCGGCCTTGCGGTGGCGGAGCAGGTCGCCGACCATGTCGATGAGCAGCTTCTCGGTCTCGATGCGGGAGACCTGCACGTTGCCGTGCGGATCGCGGTCCATCAGCAGCTGCAGCTGAATGCTGTGGGGCAGCGAACTGAACGCGTGCGACGGCTCCGGCGACAGGTGCGTGTTGACGAACTGCAGCTTGTCGTCGGTGGTCTCCAGCCCGGCGAAGTACTCGCCATGCTCGGCCATCAGGTCGTTCAGCTCGGCGATCAGCGCCTTGATCTCGGGAATGAACTCGATCAGCCCCTCGGGGATGATCACGACCCCGAAGTTCTTGCCGGCTTCGGCGCGCCGGGTCACGATATCGGCCAAATACTCGGCCACGCCGGCCAGGGTCTGTTTGTTTTCGGCGACTTCCTCGGAGATGATCGCGGCGTTCGGCTGCGTTTTGAGCGCGCATTCGAGCGCGATGTGTGAAGCGGACCGCCCCATCACACGGATGAAGTGCCAGTACTTCTTCGCGGAGTTCGCATCGCGCTGGATGTTGCCGATCAGCTCGCTATAGACCTTGGTTGCGGTGTCGAAGCCGAAGGACATCTCGATTTGTTCGTTGCGCAGGTCGCCGTCGATGGTTTTCGGGCAGCCGACCACGGCGATGCCGGCCTTCTGCTGCAGGCAGTACTCGGCGAGCAGGCAGGCGTTGGTGTTCGAGTCGTCGCCGCCGATCACCACCAGTCCGCGGATGCCCAGGTCTTTGCAGTTCCTGATGACCTGGTCGAAGTGCTCGGTCGATTCGAGCTTGGTTCGTCCCGAACCGATGATGTCGAAGCCGCCCGTGTTGCGGTAGGCGTCGATTTTGGCGGAATCGAGAACTTCGCACTCGTTTTTGAGCAGCCCGTCCGGCCCCTGCAGGAAGCCGATGAGTTCATTGTCCGCGTTCAGCGCCTTGAGGCCGTCGAACAGACCGGCGATGACGTTGTGCCCGCCGGGCGCCTGGCCGCCGGAGAGAATGACCCCGACCTTGACCGGCTTGCCGCTCGGTGTGTCTCCCCCGGCCCCGGCCGCCTCGAAGGTGACGGCGGGAAGGCCGTAGGTGTGGGCGAACATGGACTGAACGGCATCCTGGTCGGCAACCGAGCGCGTCGGTTCGCCCTCGCCTGCGGACACGTTCATGCCGTTGTCGGCAAACACCTTCGGCAGTTTGGGTTGATATTGTGCGCGGGCCTTTTCAAGAGGGGATTGGTTCGGCATGGATGTCTCCTGTGGTTGCGGGTGCCTGAAATTTTCCCGGCCGAGAAAATCGACCGTGAAGCAACGGATTTTGATACAGCCGCAATATAACGGCGGGAACTGCGGTTCCAAAGCGCTCAGCAGAACAGTCTGCCCTCCACAGTCCATGACACGGATGACGGCAATGGGGTCGAGCGCGGGGCAGGGCACACCGCCAGCATCTCGGTCAAAGTCGGCTGCGCCGCAGTCGAAAAGCCCCACACCATCATCGCCGCCACCGTCATGGTCTTGAGTGCTCGCATCATTTTGCCTCTCTCCTTCTGCATTGGAACAAGCTCAAAAAACGGCCAGTTTTCAAAAAATGCTCCCAATGCGTTTGACCTCTTTCCTCCCACAGCTATAGTAGTCGCCTTTGTTGCGGCACTTTGCGTCAGGCCCTGCTACGACGCAGTCCGCCAGCTGGCGGACAGAGGTTCAACGACAAAGCATGGACGACGTTCCAAAAACATTCCGGCGTAGCTCAGCGGTAGAGTAGGTGACTGTTAATCACTTGGTCGTTGGTTCGAATCCAACCGCCGGAGCCATTTCCTTTTCTTTACGGAATATATGGAGCCTTCACTTAACGGCCCGCCCAACGGCGGGCCGTTTCCTTTTCTCCGCCGCAAATCCCGCTCAGCCAAAGAGCTTTGCGACTCCGGCGACGAAGCTCGGACGGCCAACGGTGACCGCATCGGCACTCTATCTGCCCGCCCGTCCAAGGCGTACCCCCGCCCTGGAACCGCCGTCTCTGGCTCGGACTCTCGACTGACTCTCCGTTTCTACGGCCCGGAAAACTCTATCCTCGGCTCTCTCCCCCCAAGAATCCGCCGTTGGCTCCATTCCGCCCATCGCGCCCGCAGTTTGCTTAACGCTTGCTTCTGACGCCCCTGCATCGTCCCGATGGCGGACGCCCCCACGCACGAGCGCGGCGTCGGAACCATTGCGCCGTTCACCATTCTCTATGCCCGGTTCGACCGGAAAATCGGCAAAAACCGGCCCCACCGTATTCCGGCGTTGTCGAACAGGCGGGGGCGGGAAACGGGCAGAAAGCGGTCAGTCGATCTCGATGACGGCGACCGCGTTGGCCGGGTTGCGGTGGAAGTCGGAGGAGCAGATGGTCTCGACTGCTCGCGCGTACAGAATGCCATGTGCAGCCACCGTATTGGATGCCGGTCATCAGCTTGGTGCCGGTAGACCACCGAGATGTTACAATCGGCAGAAGCGAGAATCAGTCTGACAGGCGCTGGACTTGGGCAAGGTAGCGGGCGACGTAATCCTGATGGTGAAGGGCGAGAGACCGTTCCAGAAGACTGGCAGCTCGCCCGTACTCCCGCTGCTCAACGGCGATCTGGGCTTGGCGGACGAGACTGAGCGGTTCGTGATCCGCGCTGACCCGGGCAGCACGTTCGTAGTACTCGAGCGCTTCGCCGAAGCTTTCGCGGCGACGAAGAAAGTCGGCGGCGGCCATCAGAACCGCGCCGTCCAAGGGGGCTTCCCGGAGGAGGTCCTGGTAGACGGCCAGAGCGGCCTCGGGGTCGCCCCGCAGGTCGGCGATTCGGGCGGTGCATGTGCGCAGGCGTCGGCGTTGTTCCGGTGTCAGGTCGGTCTCGCGTCGACCGAGATCTTCCGCCAGCGCCTGCGCCTCGTCGGCACGACCGAGCGTCACGAATCCCTCCACGGCACGAAGGAGCCGCTCAGGGGGCATGTCTTTAATCTCTGTGGTCTCCCGGTAGCGCTGGAGAGCTTCCACGAAGAGTCCGTCTTTCAGCAACAAGTCGCCCTGCGTGACCAGGGACTCGGTGTCGGCGCTGCCGAATTCGCGTGCACAATCCAGCCATGCCAGGGCGTCCTCTACCTTGGCCTGGCGGAGTGCGATGTTCGCCAGCAGTCGCCAGAGATCACCTTGCGATGGGTCGTCGGCAAGCTCGTCGCGAGCAAGTTGGGCTGCCTGGTCCAGGTCGCCCTGGTCGAGCACACTGCGAATGAGGGACATGCGGACATCGGCATCTTGGGGGTCGTATTCGAGAGCGTGTCGGTAAGCGGCCGCTGCCGATGCGTGTCGCCCCAGGAGTCGGTGGGTGTCACCAAGACGTGCCCACAACTGTCCTTTGTCCTCCACCGTCATGTCGAGGAGTCGCCTCAGTTCGGGAATCACCGCTTCGTAGGCTTTGCTCTGCTGCAGTGCATCCACCAACGTGCGGCGAGCTGACACACGATTGGGCTCGCGGTCGACGATAACACGCAATTCCCGGATGCCGTCCGCCGTTTTTCCTCCGGTCAACAGAAGGCCTGCCAACAACTCTCGGAGGTCAAGGGCATCGGGGCGCAGGGAGAGCACGTCCCGCAACAGGGTAACGGCTTCGTCCCGCCGGTTTGCATCGAGGTGAGCCTGCACCGGCAGGTTGACCGGGTTGAGGTCGGCGTCAGGGGCTTTGGCCAGGGCGAGCGCGTGCGGTCGCGCCTCTTGGGTTCTGCCCTGTTCGACAAGTGCATAGATTAGATTGCCGCGAATGTCATTGGCCCCGGCGTCGCGCTCCAGCAGGGATTCCAGGTGTGGCACTGCTTCCTTCCACTTCTCCTGTTCCAGCATGACAGCCGCCAGGTTCCGGCGAGACTGGAGGTCGTCCGGCCGTTGCGCGATTGCGGCTTCGAGGTGGCCTTCCGCTTCGGCCCACCCCTGCTTGTTCATGCACGCACCGGCGAGAATGATCCGCGCCTGAACGTTGTCAGGGTCGATGGCAAGCACGCTTCGCATTTCCGCCATCGCGTCGTCCGTCTTGTCCTGCTCCAGCAGGATGCCTCCCAGAGTCACCCGGGCGGCGGCAAGTTCGGGGGCTTGATCCAGAACCGCGCGGAGTTCGCGTTGGGCGGCATCCAGTTTGTTCTGGGCTGCGAGCACATTTGCCAGGTTGCGCCGAGCACGCAGGAAACCGGGTTGACGTTGCAGCGCCTCGGCGAACGCGACCTCGGCGAGGGCCAATTGGTCATTGCGGAGATGGAGAACGCCGAGCGCGTAGAGCATGGCGGGATTCACGTCGGCCGCCAAGCCCATTCGCAACTGTCCGATAGCGGCCTGGATGTCTGTCTCGGCAAGCGTCTCCACCCGTCGTAAGATTTCGGCTTCCTTGGCCGTGACGCGGGGTTCCTTCGCGTCCGACGCCTCCTCGGCAGCCGCCGCCGGCGCGATCCCCGTCAAGAGAACAAACAGCCCCAAACCCAGAGCAATTGTCCGCCAGAACCGTCGGCCCGTGAGCCGCCTCAGTAGATTGTCGTCATGTCGCATCACTATCTCCGTAGCTTACAGTTTGAAATCCAGTTGTACCTGCACTCGGACGTCCACTGCGTTGCCGTTGCGAATAGCCGGTTCGAAGCGCCAGCGAGTCACTGCCTGTTTCGCGGCTTCCTCGAACATGTGTTGGGGTTGCGCGCGGACGACGTCGATATCCGTGACGCGCCCGTCACGGGTGACGGTAAAACGAAGTTCGACCGAACCCTCGACGCCGCGACGCCGCGCGCGGTAGGGATATTCCGGCGGGACCTGCAGGGTTGGTTTCGGCGGCCGATCCACATCGGTCAACTCGAAGACGTGGTCGTCAGCCCCGCCGTTCGCCTCCGGCAGTGCCTCGGCCAGCGGGTTGTCCATCACATCGAACGCAAGCCCAAGGTTCGCATTTCGCTCGATACGTGGTGTAGAAGCGGCGAGAGGGACGGGCTTGGCGCTCATCGTCGGAACACGGACGCTGAAGTCTCCCGTGGCCGCGCCCACGCCCGGCGCGTCCAGTGCCACCGCCAGATTAAGCTGGCGGACGTCCCATTCACGCGGCATGTCGAGCTTGGGCTTGTCAGGCTTCCGGGTCTCGCGTTGCTCCGGCGGCGGCGATGTATCGCGCACCACCGGCGGCGGTTCGATGGTTGCCTTGACCGTATCGAAGGAACGCAACGTGACGTCGGGGTTGGGGCGCGGCGCGAGAAGATCGGCAAACGGGAGCACTGCGAACAGACCCAGCGTCAGGCACGCGGCCAAGGCGACGAGCGACCACGCCCGGCGTGCCTCGCGGCGGCCGCTGTAGACAAGAAGCGCTGTGTTGATCGGTTCGTCGTTCATTCGATGCTTGCCGCCACGCTGACCTGTTTCGCGCCGGCCAGTTTGCACTCGTCGATCACGTCCACGACGACACCGGCCCTGGCGGATTGATCGGTCAGGAGGATGACCGGAGCTTCCCGCTCCTGCAACAGACGCGCCACGAGTCCGCGCACCCCGTTGACGCCAATCTCTCTGCCGCCGTAAACAACGCTGCCTTCCGCCGTGATGGCAATGAGGATACTCTGCTTATCGAGGCTTTCGGCGCTGGCGGCAGTGGGCTTCTGGATCTCGACCCCGGTTTCCTCAACGAACACGGTGGTGACCATGAAGAAGATCAGCAAGAGAAACACCATGTCGATCAGCGGCGACAGGTTGATGTCCGCGCCCTGCGCCGATTCGACTTTGATCTGGGCAAGCTGCTTCATGAAGCCCCCCCTCGGCCATCGGGCAGCGGGCCGGCGGCACGACATGCGACAAGATGACTCTCGCAGCGGTCGATGTCGTTGGCGAGGCGGCGGCGCAGTCGGTGCAGGTGCGCTAGGGCAAAGGTTCCCGGCAATGCGGCCACCAGACCGATCTGCGTGGTCACCAGCGCCTGACTGATTCCGTCGGCGACCATGGGCGCGGTGTCGGCGTGACGCGCGGCAACGGCCTGGAAGGTCTCGACCATGCCGAAGACCGTGCCGAGAAGGCCGAGAAGCGGGGCCGCTACCACCAGTGCGGCGAGCATCGTGAATGCGTGTGTGTGGCGGGTCAGTTCGGCCTCGCGGCACTGGCGGAACGCGGTGCGCATCGGCAGTCCGGCATCGGTGCGCACGAGAACGTGCCAAGCCAGGCGCGGGACGGCCCCGGGCAGGCTCAACAGCCATGCGTCAAGCGCCCTGCGTCCGCCGTACTGTCGGACATGTTCCCCGAGTTTCTCGTAATACTCCTCGGGGGTGGCGACGGCTTCGCGAAGGGTCCGCATCACGACCAGGCTGCGGTAGAGGATGAGAAAAGCCACCACGGCGAGAGGTAGCATCAACCACCCGCCGGCACGCCAGTACGCCGTCATGGAATCCGCAAGCTCCTTGACAAAGGAAAAACTCATGATCCCTCCTTTGTCGATGGCCCGCGACCCGTCTGCCCGTCGGCGAGCTTCACGGCGTTCACAAACAGGATGGCCGCCTGTTGTGTCGCTGCGACGATGTCGCGCACGCGACGGGACAGCCAGGCGTGGATCAGCAGTGCGGGAATGGCAATCAGCAAGCCGAATTCCGTCGTGATCAGCGCCTCGGAGATGCCGGATGAAAGCAGCCTCGCATCCCCCGTACCGAACACGGTGATGAGGCGGAAGGTGTGGATCATTCCAGTGACAGTGCCCAACAGCCCGAGCAGCGGCGCGGCCGTGGCGCAAACAGCCAGGGGGGTCAGGAATCGCTCCAGCCGTGGAACCTGCGCCAGGAGTCGTTCGGACATGACCTCTTCGACGGTGTCCAGGGATGCGTCGTGATGCCGGACCCCCTCTTCGATCACCGGCCCCACGGGCGCCGGCAGGGCGGCAGCAAGCGCGGCCGCCTCGGCGATCCGCCCGTCGGTGATGGCTTTGACGACGTTGCGCACCCGGGTTTCGCAGGCTGTCCTGTCGGCACTGATCGCGCGCAGTGCGAAGAGGCTCAGCGCCTTCCAGACCGCCAGAATGCCGCAAACTGTCGCCAGCAAGAGGAGCGGTACCATGGTGACGCCGCCCTTGCGGAGATGCTCGATCCAGTTCTCACGGGTTTCCGCCAACTTGACGGCGCCACCCAGCGTCACATCGATGGGCACCACCACTTCGCCCGTCTCACCCAGCTTCTCCATGGATAGCACCGCTGCTTTGCTGCCCGCGTCTGCCAGCACCGTCGGCAGCGGGCTTCCAAGGCGATGCGACACGATGCCGGTTGGCTCGCCGCCATCGGCGCGGAAGTACGCGACCGGCCCAACTTCCAGGAACGTGCCCTCAATCACGTTTCCCTCCCGGTCCAGCGCCTGGCCGGAACTCTCACGCGCTCCCCAGCGCTCTTCCAGCAGCCGCTCGGACAGGCGCAGAAGCTCGGGGCCGGCCGCCAGTCTTGCCTGCGGAAGTTCCTTGGCCAGGGCTTGATCGACGACTCGGAGTGATTCTTCGTGTGCTTGGCGCTGGGAAGCACCGACCCGGGTTTCCAGGGCGCGCCGGTACTCCGACAAGAGCGCCGCGGCAAAAACTGCCAGGCTGTCCTTGCGGTCGGCGTTCCGTTGCGCTGCCGTGAGCCGGTCGCGGGCAGTTGCTGCGCGCCGTTCGGTGCTGTCCACTTTGCCGTCGATTTCGCGTACGGCAGTGCGCAGAACCGCAAGCTGCGCCACCAGCGCATCGCGTTCGGCAGCCTGCTTCTCGTGCAGGCTAGCCAGCTCCGCCCTGGCTTCTTCGATGCGGCGTGTGAAACGCGCTTCGACCTCGGCGGGTGCGGTCGGCGAACCCGACTCCTGGGCGTGCAGGGGGACCGATGTCATTACGACCAGGAACAGGCACGCAACCGCCCCTGCCATGGATAGGGCCGATGTGCTCATGGCGACCTCCCTTCAACTCGGACGGGGAGCTGAACGAAGGCGGCGGGCTGTTCCTTGCGGTAACAGGCCAGCGCGTTGCGGATGCTCTCGGCCAGCTCCGGTCGCCAGTCCCATTGCCACCCATCCGCGCCTGGAAAACCCACCGCCGCCTGCGAACCGTCGAGGGCCACGGCATAGCCGACCGCCGTTCCGAGAAATACAGCCTCCAATTGCCGCGATTTCCCGTCTGGCCTACTGAGGAGGATGCTGCCGACGTTGACGGAACGGGTGAGTTGCTGGAGCTGGGAGTGCAGGTTCACGACCCGCTGCAGCCGCTCGCCGAGTCCGGCCTCGTCGGCGATCCCCGGCTCGATCTGCGCGAAGGTCTTGTCGAGTGCTTCGCTGAGAAACAGGGGCAGACGCGCCCGCCATTGCCGCAGGTAGCCCTCGCTCTCGGCCACCGCCGTCTTCAGCCGCTCCACCTCGTCCCCGTCCGTCGGCAATTCTCCGCCTGTTTCGCGTAGCCTCTCCTCGAGTTCCCGCAGCTCCGATTCGTGCTCGTCCAGACGCGCGGCGAGGTGGTCTTTCTGCTCGTTGAGCAGGCCGATTTCAGATGTCAGCAACTCCCGCTCCTTCTGCCACTCGGCTTGAGAGCGGGCGATTTCGCGGCGAAGGGCGAGCCACTCGTCCGCCTTCTGCTTGAACCCAGCAATGTCCACAGGTTCCTCGGCACGGCCCATGTCGACGGGCAGCAGGCAGAGAGAAAGGCCGACGCAAACAGCCGCCATCCGGCCTGCGGCCAGCCGCCGCCCCCGGCGGCCCTCCTCTCGCCGGGGGCGGTGTCCCAACGTTCCATGTTGATCGAGTCGTGCCATGGTCAGAACCTGTACGACAGGCTGGTGTAGAAGAAGCGGCCGGGCTCGTCGACTACGGCCGGGTTGACGCCGCCGCCGGCAAAGACTTCCCACTCGTAAGAGTTGGCAACCGCGTAGTCCTCGTCGAAGAGGTTGTTGACGCCGACGTTCCAGGTGATGCCGCCCTTGAACTCGTAGCCGGCGCGCAGGTTGACGACGTTCCAGGCGCCCAGCTTCTGTTCGAGGGCGTCCGTGTCCACGTAGCGGGCCTCGTCCGAGTAGGTCCACTCGACGGTCGCGAAGAACCGTTCCCGGTCGTAGTTGAGGGCCAGCTTGCTCTTCCACGGGGCGATCTCGGCCAGGTCTCTGTCGTTGTTGTTGGGCGGCTGATCCTCCTTCTGGCCGCGTTGATACGCGATACCGCCCTCGACCGAGAAACCGGCCGGGAGTTGGACGGTGGCTTTGACGTCGCCGCCCCAAATGGTGGCGTCGATGTTGGTCCAGGTGTAGTTGCCGCCGTTGTCCTGATATTGGTAGATGTAGTCCGTCAGATAGCTGTAGAAGGCCTTGGCCCGGATCGTCACCGGGTCGAGCTTCAACGTCACGCCCAAGTCGAACTCGGTGTTCTTGACCGGGTCGAGGTCCGGGTTGCCCCACTTGTCGCCGCCGCCCTGGAGAAAACGCTCGATGGAGGTCGGCATGCGAACGCTGTGTCCCAAGCCCCCGAACACTTCCACCTGTTCGCTGACGCGGTAGGTGGCGGACAGGAAGCCGCTGGGGGCGTCGTCCCGGCGCGATGGCTGATTCCCCGCTTCGGGCCCCCAATTGAGCGTCCGGTTGGCCTCCTGCTCATGCCAGTCATAGCGCACACCACCGCCCAGCGTAAGGTCGCCGATCTCCTTCTCGGCCTGCACATAGACGCCGAGATTGAGCGAGTCGACGTCCGGAATCATCACGGGATTCAGGACGGCCCCCGTCTGGTTGTTGGTCACATTGCCGTGCCAGTTGCGATGATAGACGTCCACGCCGTAGGTGAACGTCGCAAACTCCGTCTCCGTCACGTTCTCGATCTGACCGCCTGTGATGCGGGAAATCGCCATCGGCTTGGCCACGTTCGGTGCCATGCGGTACTCCATCGACGGGTAGTGTTTCACGGTGTTCTGGTACAGGGACAGGGTCAGCTTGTCTGACCATGCACCCAAGTCCGTGGCCGTGTAGCTGGCCCGCCCGAGATAGGTGCGTTCGTGGGGGATGTCGAACACGCCGCGCGGGTACATGATGTCCTCCGCGTCACCGTAGGTGTACTCGAACAGGAACGTATGATCCGGGTCGGGCGTCAGTTGCAGCTTGCCCCACACGTCGTGCTTGCTGAACGCGTCCATGTCCTCGTATTGCGGCTGGTAGGGCTTCTTGGTGAAGGTGTACAGGTCGTTGCCGTCGCCGTCTTCGTACTGGCCGGACTCGGAGTAGGTGTATCCGAAGAGTCCCTGCACCCAGTCGTTGCCGCCGGTCACGTAACCGCCGGTACTCCAGTAGCCGAAGCTGCCCATCTTTCCCAGCACCTCGCCGTGGAACTCCTTCTCGGGCTTCCGCGTCACGACATTGATGCTGCCGCCGAGTGCTCCGGGCTTGGTCACGTCAAATGGTCCCTGGCGGACCTCGATGGTATCGACCGTGAGCATGTTGACGTGGCACAGTGACGGGTCCTTGCGCGCACCGCAGGCACCTTCCAGCAGGCCGTCGTCGAGGGTGATGCGCAGATTCGACTTGCCGAATCCACGGATCGAGACCTCGTTGCCGTAGCCCGCCTTGCGGATCATGGCCGCCTCGACCATCTCGTCGGCAAGAATCTCGGCCATGTCCACGACCTTGTGCATCTTCAGCGCCTTGCTCTCAATCTGACGCTCGCCCTCTGCCTCGATCTTCGATCCCTGCACGACCACTCGATCCAGGCGCAGGACGCGCTCTTCCTTCTTCGCCGGCTTTTCGTCGGCCTTCTTCTCCGCTTCCTGGGCCGACATTGTCGCGCACCAGGCGAGGCCAACCATCAAAACGGCCAATCGCAGGCCGTATCTCTTCTGTCTGAATACGTTCATCTCAGTTATCCTCTTGCTTGAAGATCACGGCAACCTCCTGGAATCGCTTTACCAGTCGTGCCTGCCGCAAAAGAAATTGCCGGAAAAAGGGGGAAGACACTGTCGTACCCGGCGTCTCGGCGACCGTGTCGTGGCCTGGTCCACCCGCAATTTGGAAAAGCACCCGCCTGCGTTGCGCGGCGGTTGTCTCTCAAGGAATTCGGGCGAGGATCAGGCGGGGAAGGAGAAGCAAGAGGGCGGGGCGCGAGCCTGTAAGCTCGAAAGGAGGAGCGAACGAAGAACGTGAGGGTTGTAATCCGGGGTTTGCTCCGTTGGCTCGGCATGGGCAAAACCGAAAGGAGATGGCGCGTGCGTCCACTTCCCAGCCTGTGCCAGGAAGCTGCAGATCGGGCACGGGCCTTTGAGGCCGTGCGCGCCGTCACCGGGTGCCGAGGTCGCTATTGCAGATCCAACAGCCTCTGAATGAGAATCCGCACGGACGTTGTCCTGTTCGCTCTCGTGCCGATGAAAGCAATCGTGGGAACAGCCGCCAACCGACTGCACTGGTGCGGCAAAGCGACCTGTGTGACCACCCCAGTGCCCATGAGCATGACGGAAGAGGGGGTGGACGACATGCATCCCCACCCCCACCCAGAGCCCAAGCAACAACTGTAAGGCCGTAACCGACACGCAAAAACGGCGACGTCTCGGGCTGCCGCCTGGTCGGTTCCGGACTCGGTTGTGCGCTCTGTTTCTCATCACAGGCCTGTCTCACTTCAGAAAATTGAAATACTATACTTTGTCGACTCGTGGTTGCAACGGCATCTTACCTTGCGTCATTGGTGTACCACTCCGGTGCGGTCATGGTTCCCGGCCTTCCTGGAGGAAGGCCTGTGGATCGTGGCTGTAGTTGGCGGCGGTAAGCAGGCTGAGACGGCGAGCGCGGACAAGGGTGTGAAGGGATTGGTCCATGGTCTGCATGCCTTCGGCCTGACCGGTCTGGATGGTGTTTCGGATCTGATGGACCTTCCCGTCGCGGATGAGTGCGCGCACGGCCGAGGTTACGGTCAGAGTCTCGGCGGCGAGCGACCGGCCCTGGCCATTGTCCCAGGGCACGAGTTGCTGGCAGATGACAACGCGCAGGGTCGAGGCAAGCTGGGCGTTGACCTGGGCTTGCTGGGCGGCGGGGAACTGGCTGACGATGCGGGACACGGTCTGTACGGCGTCGGAGGTGTGCAGCGTGGCGAAGGTCAGGTGCCCGGTTTCGGCGAGGGTCAGGGCAGTGGCGGTGGTTTCGAGATCACGCATCTCGCCGACCACGATCACGTCGGGGTCTTCGCGCATGGAGCGGCGCAGGGCCTCGGCGAAGCTGGCGGTGTCCTGTCCGACTTCGCGCTGCGTCACCAGCGCCTTCTCGCTGATGTGCCGGTACTCGACCGGGTCTTCGATGGTGTGGATATGGCAGGAGCGCGTATGGTTTATTTCGTTGACCAGGCTGGCGATGGTGGTCGATTTGCCGGAACCGGTCGCGCCCGTGACCAGCACCAGTCCGGCGTGCATGGCAACGATCCGCTGCAGTACCGCCACGTCCAATCCCAATTCGTCCAAGCGGAAGAAGGAATTCGGCAGCAGGCGGATGGCGGCGGCCACGGTGTTCTGCTGGACATATGCGTTCAGGCGCAGTCGGTAGCCGTCGCCGATGGTGATGCCGGCGTCGAGCTCGCGGGTCTGTTTGAATTCCTCGAACTGGCGTTCCGCGACCAGGTCGCGCACCGCGTGGAGGATGTCTTCGGAAGCCAACTCGGGATACCCGTCCGCAGGGAGCAGAACCCCATGCAGGCGGAACAGCGGCGGATGCCCCGCCACCAGGTGCAGGTCTGATCCTTTGCGTCGAACCAGCTCATCGACCAGGGCTGGGATATCGGGATTCACTGTACCGGTCCCCCTCTGCCAGTGGGTTGCGCCGGTGCCGGTTTCCGCGTACCCTCCGGCGGCGGGTCGCCCACGCCCAGCTCCGAAAGGTCGCCATCTGCCGATGCCGGGTGTCGACTCAAGCGCCGGAGCAGATCCCGGCTGGCCGGACCCTCCTCGCCCGGTGCCAACAGGACCGTTGGACGGATGAGCACGATCAACTCGTTGCGCGTCTTCGTCGCGGTCTTGTGCTTGAAGAGGTTGCCGAGCAGTGGCACGTGCATCAGTACGGGCACGCCCTTCACGGTTTCGCCGGTCTCCTCACTGATGAGCCCGCCGATGGCCAGCAGGTTGCCGTCTCTGGCCACGACCGTGGTGACGATGGAGCTCTGCTGTACATCTTCCAGGTCGAAACTGAGCCCGCCGTAGCTGACCGGCCTGGCGACGCCCAATTGCGAATCTTCCTGCAACAGCCTGATGGTGACAGTGCGGTCGGCATGGATCTTCGGCGTAATGACCAACGTGTTGCCGATGCTTTGGGTCGCGAGCTTGGGCGTCGGCTCGGAGAAGATGGGTTCCTCGGGGGTGCCGATGTTCCTGCCGGCCTCGACGTCTTCAACGAACTGGCGTTGTGTGCCGATGAAGACGCGCGAGGCTTCGTTGTCGGCGACCAACAGCATCGGCGTGGCCAGCGTGGTCAGCCGCCCCTCTTTTTGCAGCAGGCGAATCCGAGCGTTGACTCTGTCGGTGATGTGGTTGAAAACCACCGAGTTGACGTCAAAGCCGGTACCTCGCAGGCTCAACGGGGCGGCTGGATTGCCGGGGTCGATTGTGCCCTGAATCGTGCCGCTGGTGAAGCCACCGGAGTTTTCGCCGTCGCCCGTCGAGAACAGCCAGTCGATGCCGCGCTCCTGGCCGTCCTCCAGTTCGAGGTTGAGCACCTTGACTTCGAGCAGAACCTGCGGTGTGGGCTTGTCCAGGTCGCGCACGACGTCGCGGATCTGGGTAAGCGCCTTCTGGTCGGTGGAGCGCAACAGCAGCGTGTTCGTGGCGGGCATGGCGGCCACAAATACCAGCCCGTGCCGCCGCCCGCGCTCGCGGGCGCTCCCCTCCGCCGTCGTATCGGTGCCGGGCACGACGTTGACTCGACTTTCGCGGTCCACCAATTCCCGGACGAGATTCATGCGCCCAGTATCGAGGATCCCATGACGGCTATCGTCATCGCCATGATCGTCATCATCGTCGTCGTCTCTGTCGTATCGCGAACGTGAGCCACTGCTGCTGCCGGAGCCTCTGTCCTCGATGCCGAATCCCGAGCCGCGCTCTTCGAACTGGTCCATGCGCTCGAACGCCCGCTGGATGTTGTCACGGGCATCGCCCATCTCGTCGTCCGGTTCGATCCAGATCACGCGGTCCGCGAAGAGGTTACGGACGGTTTCTCCGATGTCGGCGACGGGCGGGTAGAGAATCGTGACCAACTCGACGAAATCGTCGTTGTAGAAGTGCTGGGAAACGGTCATCTCCTCCTGGCGCAGGACCTGCACCACGCCGCCTTCGAGTTCCTTCAACCACAGGCCGTTGCTCCGGCAGACGGCTTCGAGCGCGGTGCGTACGGGAAGATCGCGCAAGTACACCGAGATTCGCGTCTTGGCGGCACCCTCGCTGGCAACGACCTGCATGGTGCCGCTGTGCGAAAGAAGGGCCGCGAATTCGCCCATGCTCAGATCGCGGATGTTGAGCGATGTCAGGCGCATGTGGGCTCGGGCGTCACCGTCGATTTCGGCCGCCATGCCTCCGGGCGTCCCGAGTATCATGAGCGCGCCAACCACGACGGTCCACAGGTGGTGCACACGCGGCAAGAAGGCGCCATGCGTGGGCCAGGCTGGATATATGGGTTCTTTTTGCATAATCGGAATCCTGTTGCGTATCGTTATGGCTTCGGCTCTCATCGGATCAGGTGAATTTCGGTCGGGCGCACGCGAGGAGCGACTTCGACGCCGGTACTGGTGATGGACTTCACCAGCAGGTAAAACGGTCCGTGTTCGCTATCGTTGTCCCTGCGGGCGGCACTGGAATCGTGTCCTTTCCGGGTGGTTTGGCGCGGATCGATGCTGATCAGGTCGTTCTCACGCACGAACACCGGCGTGTCCTCGCCGGGCAGGCGCAACACGGCGACTGCCTCGCCTTCCTTTGGAATCAGTACGGCCGCCAGCCGGATGCCGTGCGGCAGTCGACCGGTGTCAGCCGGAACCAGACCGCGTTCGTCCTCGGTCGCACCGTAGGCGAAGGGGTTCTTCGCGCCCGCAGCACGAACCGCGTCCGTCTCGGATCGGGCTTCGGCACGTCCGCTCTCAGGATTCCTGGAGGGGGCTGGCTGTTCCTCGCCGGCGTAAACGCCACAGAGCGTCGCGGCGACGAGCATGAGCGCCAACCACCCGGCGCTTGTGTTGATCAGAGCATTCATTCTCGTATATCTCCACTCTTGGTTGAACTAGAAACTGGACCTCTGCGCAGCCATCATGGCCATGAAAAAGGCGAAATAGACGAACCCGACCATGCCGCCGACGATGGCGTACATGGCCGGCTCGACGAGGCGTGAGAGCAGTTTTACCCGCCTCTGTAGCACGTCTTCGTAATGGTTGGCCACCTGTGCCAGCGCCTGGTCGAGTCCGCCGCTCTGCTCGCTGACCGCGATCATGGCGCGGGCCATCGGGCACAAAGTAGGCAGGGCGGTTCGATCCAGTGCATGTGTCAGCGACTGGCCTTCGCGCACCTCCTGGCGCATGAGGCGAAACTGTGCCGCCACGTACCAGTTGCCCAACGAGCGCTCGACCAATTCGAGGGCCGACACGATGCCGACGCCGCTGCCCAGCAGCGCCCCCAGCGTCCGGCACCACATGGTGTTTGCATGAGCTCGGAAAGCGCCCCCAAGCAAGGGGACGCGAAGCAGCCAGCGGTCCACGATCTCGCCGGTCGCGCGTTGACGCCGAGCCAGGAGGAACGCAATCGTCGTGACGATGGGGACTGCCATGACCACCAGCCCATAGGACTGGAAGAAGTCGGTCACATCGAGGAGTGCCTGCGTCACAGGCGGCAGACCGCCGCCTCTGCCCTGACGTGCCTGGATGAACTCCAAGATCTTCGGGATGACCTTTGTCGCCATGAACCAGGCCACGCCAAGACCGGCAACGATGACGAAGGCCGGATAGGAGAAGGCCTGTACGAGGTCGTTGCGCAACCGGCGAGCGCGTTCCATCAGATCGGCGGCGTAGCCGATCATCTGGTCGAGCGTCCCGTTGGCCTCGCCGACCTGCACCAACCCGAGGCTCACGCGCCCGACGAAGGGCGCCTCAGCTTGGAATGCGGCACTCAGGGCGCACCCCTCACGTACCCGCGAACGGATGCGTGCGTACGCTTGTCGAAGCGTGGGCGAACACTGTGCTGCCACCGTGTCCAGCCCAACGAGGATGGGGACGTCCGCGCCGAGAATCGATGACAGTTGGCGAAAACTCAGTTCCACTTCCGCCTCGGAGACCAGGAGGCGGGCAAGAAGCGCCATACCCGGGGGACGTGCAGAGTTCCCCTGCGGGAGCGTCGCTTCACGAAGACTTAGCACGATGCTCCCTTCCTGACGCAGACGGGCAGCGGCCTCCATTTCGCTGTTCGCGGAGATGCGCCCTGTCTCGCGTCGTCCTTTTCGGGTGATGGTGTAGTCGTAGGCAGGCATGGGCTATCGCTCCTCTGGATCGGGGCGATCATGCTGATCGTCATCGAGAAAAGCGACGCGGGTCACCTCCTCCGGTGTGGTCAGGCCGGCGGCGATTTTGGCCGCCCCGTCGCGGGCCAGCGTCGGCAACGCACCGTCCGCAAACCCGACGGATGTCAACTCGGGTTCATCGGCGCCACGCAGAATGGCATCCCGAACGAAGCGCGTCACCGGCAGCATCTCATACAGCCCAATCCGGCCCGCGTAACCGGTACCCGCACACAGGGAGCAGCCGACGGGGTGCGGGACACTGCCATCCAGCGTACCCACGCCCGCCAGTGGCCCGGCCGGCGGCGCGTACTCGGCGCAATGCGGACACGGGCGGCGCACCAGGCGCTGGGCGACGGCCAGACGCAGAGTCGATGCCAGCAGATCGCGGGGGACCCCGAGGTTGAGCAGCCGCGTCACCACACCGACGGCATCGTTGGTGTGGACTGTCGACAGTACCAAGTGCCCGGTCAGGGCGGCCTTCACCGCGATGTCGGCAGTCTCCGCGTCGCGGATTTCGCCGATCATGATCACATCCGGGTCATGGCGCAAGGCGCTGCGCAGGGCACGGCTGAAACTCACCCGTTCGCTGTCCACCCGCACTTGGGTAATGCCGTCCACCGGGATCTCCACCGGATCTTCGATGGTCAGAATATGCAGATTGCCCGGCTCCTTGATGCGCCGCAGTCCAGCGTACAGCGTGGTGGTCTTGCCGCTGCCGGTCGGGCCGGAAAGCAGGATAATTCCGTGTGGATGCCGCAGGGCGTTCGCGAACAAGTCGTAGTGGGCCGGGCCCATACCGAGTTGGCCGAGTTCGGAGAGGTCGTCGTCCGTGCGCGTGGAAGCCAGAATGCGCACGGTCACCTTCTCGCCGCGGATGGTGGGTACGGTGGCCACGCGCATGGTGACGCTCTCGCCGCGCGTTTCCATGGTCATCTGGCCGTCCTGCGGGACGCGGTGTTCGGCGATATCGAGCCCGGCGGCGACCTTGATGGCCGAAACGATCTCGGCCGTGCGCTCGCGGGTCAGTGTCTGGTCCATACGCAGAAGCCCGTCGATGCGGATGCGCACTACGCCGATCTCGTCTTGGGGATCGACGTGCAGGTCGGAGCTGTGCGCCTGAAGAGCACGCCCGAGCAGACGCGAGAACTGCCCCAGCGGCGTGTCGCCCTCGTCCTCGTCCTCGGGATAGTACAACCGAATGGCGCGTGGTACCCGCGCGGGATCGGCGACCGCCACCACCTTGACGCGCAGGCCCGAACGCGCTTCCACCTGCATGATGCCGGCATCGACAGCGCCGTCTACCGAGACGATTTCCAGCGTGTCGTCATGCAGCGCCACCGGCAGAATGCCATGCCGTCGGGCCACCGTGGCAGGAACGAGCGCCAGCACCTCGGGCGGCACGAGTACGCGTCCGACATCCACGGGCGGACGGCTGTGAGACAATGGGTTGGCTGCGCTATTCGACATAAAGGCTCTCGAAATGAAAGGTCAGTGCAAGCGTCTGCCGCGCCGACGACTCGGCTTGATCCACGTCGACGTCGGACAGGAAGACCGCGATGTGCCGCAGGCGGCAGGGTGCCTCCAGGGCGTCCACATCCCGCAGGAAGGCGTGGATTCCCGCAAAGTCGCCAACAAGGTGATACGATTGGCAGATGCGGGGCACCGGAAAGTCATCCTGGCACTGGACGCGGGCGGCGTTCCGGACGGTCAGTCCGTGCGTACTCACCAGGCGGCCCAACGCCTCGAGGGTCTCGATGGCCTGGGCGCGTGTCCGCCCCTGACGGTTTTCGATCAACGCTCGGGTCGCCTCCCGTTCGCGCTCCAAAGACGCTTCCAGGCTCTCCGCCTGGAGTTGGATTTCCTGCAATTCGTCGTCCGTCTCGGGCGGCGGCACCACGGTGGGCACCCCCTGGTCCGCCAACTCCTTTCGCAGAGCCGCTACAGCAGCCCGGCGCTCGTCCAGGAGTTGCCGTCGGGCACCGTAAACGATGCACATGGCCAGTAGGATGCCGAGCACGAGCCGGTAAAAGGTGCTGAACCGGCTCCAGAAGGTAGCGAGTTCCCCATTCCATTGGCGTAGCGCTCGTCGGAGTTGACGCATCATGGTGCCGCCTCCGCGTGAGCGATTCGGTACGTGAACGACTGTTCCCTTCGCGTGCCTTCCGCCAGTTCGATGGCATCCTGCTGCACGATGAGCCCATGAGGTGCCAATGCCTCGTTGAGTGCCCGCACGAGGTCCGGCAGCCCTTCCTGCCAACGCGTACTGCCGCGCAGCTCGATGCCCACGCCCGTTTCCGCCTCGCTCAATCGCTCCACGCGGGTATAGGGCGGCATGGCGTCGGTCAGCGCATCGAGGAGCGGCAGAAAGCCGGGGGGCAGCGCCCGCGTTTCACGGAGCGCGCTGCGCCTGGCGTTTTCCTCAGTACGTGCGGCGATCTCCGCGTCCCGTTGCCTACGCAGGGCGGAAACACGCTCGCTCGCGGACTTGCGGGCAGCCTCCAACTCAGTCCACATGCGTTTCCGTTCTTCCAGTGTCTCGTACTCCTCGGTCAGAGCGCGGTATTTCAGGCCAACGCCGATGAGAGTCACGAGCAGGACGACGAAGAAGAGCCAGGTTCCGGCTCGGTGCGGATCGCGTGGGGGCGGCGTGGGCCCGACGAGTAGACCGGTCTGTTCTGCACCGTCGCGGTTTCGCAAGCATACGCTTTGGGCCAGTTCCCCGACCACATCCGTCAGCGCATGCCATTCCACCGAGTCCGGCGACGGGAATAACCCCGCCAGCCGTGCCTGGAGCGCCTCGGACATCGGGCCGCAGGACAGCACCGTGAGGGGTATGTCGCCGTGCGTTCCCAGTTGGCGTGCGGCCCGTTCCAGGCGCTCACGTTCGCGCTCGGAGTCCGGGTCTGGCCGAATGCCGACCGGCAATGTGGCGACGACGAAGGGAATCTCCCCCAGGGTGGGAGCCGCATAGAACGCCGCGCTCTCCTTAAGCAGGAGCAGGCGGGCATCGCCGGAACAACGCCGCCGAAGCCAAGCCATGGCGGCGAGTTCGAAGGAACCTGCGCCCAGAAAACGCATGCCTTGGTCGGCAACGGCTTGGGAGAACGCCCGCAAACGAGCGTCCTCAAACCCGGCCACCAGGCAACTCTCCGGCTCGACATCCAGGTCGAACGCATCGACACTGGCGGCCACCAATCGAAGGTCTCCACGCTCGTGGCCAAGCTCGGCGGCGGACTCGAAGCGCAGGGCCGTTTGTATTTCCTCCGGTTCGGCGTCGGGCGGTGTCTGGAAGCGAACCGCGTGGACATCGCCGGGCAGCAACACGGTCACGCGCTTGGCGCGTTGGGACAGGGCGACCGCAAGCAACTCTTCCGGCAGCCGACTGCCGTTGCGACCGGCGACGTTTTCGACGGCGCGCACGCCCCATGCCCCGCGCGAGTGCGCCAGAACCACGACGTGCCAGAACGTGCCGTCGTGAATGAGAATTGTATGTTTGCGGTTGCCGATCAACATGGTTTTGTCGGGAGTGGTTTATTCATGGAGTATCCGTTCAATTCAGTTCCTCGGACAGGTACACGGTCACGAAATTCGCGCCGGGTCTTAGTTCGACGGCCTGCAAGCCAGATTGGTAGCAGTTGGCTTTCCGCGCGGGCGTGCCTGCGACCAGACCGCCGTGAACGATGAACCAGCGCAGGCCGGGGGTCAGGTTGCTGACGGTGATGGTGGCGTCACCGGCAACCAGGCTTCCCGGCCGCTCGGCCACGCCCATGGCGGCACCACTTGAGTCCGGCTCGAAAACCACTGCGGCGACATCGCTGACGAACTGGTGGTAGTCGCCCATACAGGTCCATTTCACGGTGTCGCCCGCAGTGAGTTCCACCTCGTCGCCGAGATCGTAGTAGTCGCTCCACGTGGGACTGGCGACAGGATTGGCAAGCGTCCCGGGCTGGGTGCAGAGAAAGACGCGACCATCCGCCTGCAGGTAGACCTCGTTCTGGGCATAGGCGCGCGCAGCAGTCGCTTCGGTGGTGGTGACCGCACCGAAGGCGGGTGCGGTCCACTGGGGCCTGGAAATGTCGGTCAGGTTCCGAACCAGCACCCGGATGGTCAGCTCTGAACTGGCCAAGTTGCCGAAGTCGTCCACTTCGATGTCCGCCGTCTGCCAGGTTCCTCCGCCTGCCGTCCCATCCATGCCCAGACTGCGTACGGCTTGAATCACGGCACCGCCGGACACGTCGCCCGCGTCGGCCTCGTGCCATGCTGAGTTCACACTCGTTTTCACTTGGAACCGGTTGCCGAAGCCGTCGTAGAGTTTCGCCTTTGTCAAACTGACATACGGCCCGTTCCAGCCGTAATGCGTTGTCACCGTGATATCGTTGAAGCTCTCGGTCCCGACAGAGGGTGTATAGGTGTAGTCACCCGCGCTGCCCAGGTTGCCCGCGCCGGTCAACAGTTCTTCGAATTCCTCCCCTTCGTTGGCTGTGGTGACTGCCGGCAGTCGTCCCATGTCCGAGATGAACCGGCCGGGGATGACGCCGTCCCCGACGACGGCTGCTCGGATGGTATCGAGACGTTGGCGAGTGGTATCGACGCGCCCGCGAGCGGACAATTCGCCGACGCTGGTCAGAGCCAGGGTCGCCAGCCCGCCGAGCAGGGCGAGGACGATGAGCAGTTCGATCAGCGTCATGCGGTGCCTGGCGATGCCGGCTCTTTGAGTTCGCGCTGCTGACTTGGGGGGCTGAATGCTATTCACGGTCGATCACCAGCTTCTTGACGAGTTCCTGATCCGCGCCCGCGACGTACTTGTCCGCCCAAACGGTCTGGGGCGTATTCACCGCCGCGGTATCCAGCAGATCGGTTGTGTCCGCGCCGACGGTCACGTCGTCCTCGACGCCGACGAAGACGAGGGCGAGGTCTTGGTAGGACCAGTTCGTGCCGTCGTTCTTGCGGCACAGCACGCGGTAGTAGTGTCCGTCGCCGGCGGAACCCGCATAGGGGTCCAGAATGACGGGGACTTTGGCCACGCCCGCAATGGTGCGTGTGCCTTCGGCATCCAGGTAGGGCCCGCGCCAGCCGCGCTGCTTCGCCTCGTCCCACGAGGGGAAATCGGCGCTCGAGTAGGCCCCCGCGTGGGCCTGGGCGATCAAGGGCGCCAGGCCGTAGGTGCGGACGATTTCCAGTTGCGCATCGTTCGGCATCACGTCGCTGTAAAAGCGCTGGAAGGCCCGGCGGATGTCCTGCATTTCTTTATGGACGATGGGGTCCATCGCGTCGGTACGGGTCGCCGTGAGCCGCGGCAGCATCAACGTGGCCAGCGCCCCGAGCAAGCCGATGACGATGAGCAGCTCGATCAATGTGAAGGCATGTCCTGATCGGGTGGTACTCATTCGTGTTTGTGTCCCTGGTGGCCGTGCTCGTGATCGTGGGTGTGGGAGTAGGCGGCCGCCACGACATGGGGGCGCAGCCATTCGTACAGCACCTCATGGGTCTGGTAGCCCCTGCGACCGTCGATGGCTTTGCCGCCGACGTAGAGGCGCGTGTCCGGCACGGCTTCCACCCCGGACTCACGGGCGAGCGTCGGATGAGCGTCGATGTCGATGAGCACGACGCTCAAAGCGTTTGGGTGGGCGTCGCCCAGGCGGTGCAGGTGCGGCTTCATCGCCTGGCAACTGCCGCACCAGTCGGCGGCGAAACTCAGCAGCACTACCGGACTGCACCCCAGCAACGGGGCCACCTGCGCGCCTTCGGCCAATTCCACCACTCGCGCGCTGGGTTCCATTCTGTGCGACGCTCCTTGGCGGCGCAAGTGCACGAAGACGATGACCGCAAAGGCGACGGCGGTGATGACCACGATGCGGACAGCGCGAAACACGATGCTCTGCGGCCCCTTCATATGCAGGCCTCCTCTTGCTTCACTCGCTCACCGCCTCGGTGAATGTGGCCTGCCTGTTCCATCCGGGCCCGGCAAGTAATACAGGGGGTTCCGGTGAGGCAGCCGGTGCAGCCCTGGTGTTCGCCGTTACAGCCTGTTTCGGCCATCATCGTCGTTTCGGCGGGCACAGGAACGAGAGCGGTCACGGCGGCCTCGGCACGGGCCTGTTCGTTCGCTTCCATGAGGTACCTCCTGCACTGCAGAAGCCGGTCGTAGCCGAGCATGGTGCCGAGGATGAAGTCCTCCTCGGGCGTGTAGTCGCCAAGGCGTGGCTTGCCGATAGTGCGCACCACTTCTACGCAATCGGGAGCGCCGAAGAAGACATTCATCCGGGTTGCGCACAGCGGGTAGATTTGATAGGCGATCCCGAGCCGGTCGAGTTTCGTCTCGACCCGTTCCCGTGCCGAAACCGGCATGGTGTGCAGGACGAGATTGCGCAGTCCTTTCTTGTATTCGTAGATGTGGTGCGTGAAGACGGTCATCCCGCCAATTCCTCCTTGAGCTGCCTGCACCAGGCCGCGATACGGTCGGCGGTCTGGTCGTCCTGGTTGTCGTCGTCAAGGGCGAGCCCGAGGAACTTGCCGTCGCGTTCGGCGGCCGAGTTCGCGTAGTCGTAGCCTTCGGTCGGCCACGCGCCGATCAGGGTCGCGCCCGCCTTCTCCGCCGCTTCTGCCAGGATGCCGGCGGCATCGACAAATGTGTCGCCGAAGCCTTGCTGGTCTCCGGTGCCGAAGACCGCGACCTTCTTGCCGGCCAGATCGACCTTCGAGAAGTCCCCCTTGCCAATCCAGTCGTCCTGCAGATCGCCGAAGCCCCAGGTCGAGGTGCCGAGGATGAGCGCGTCGTAGTTTGCGAAGTCCGCAAGCACGGTGTCCGCAATGCCCGCGAGCGTGACGTCGCCCGCATCCGCAAGCGCATTCTTGATTGCATTCGCCGCCGCTTCCGTGTTGCCGGTGCTGCTGCCGTAGAAGATGCCGATGTTCAAGATGTATTGGTCCTTGGCGTCCGTCGTCCCGTCACAGCCCCATGAACGGTTCGTCGCTTCGTGTTCGTCTTGCTTCGTCCGCTCCGGGTTCATCCCGGCAGGGTTCAGGTTTCAGGGGAAAGAGGCGGGGCGCCGGGAAACGGGCGCCCCGCCAGGGGTTTTCCCTCGCTCACGCGGTTACGGGTTGAGCACGCCGCATTCGGGGCAGGTGCTGCCGATCATGCGGGCCGGGCTGCCGTCATCATAGACCTTGAAATAGGCCATGTAGTAGGCGAAGCTGACCTCGTCGCCGCTGGCGGCGGCGGTCGGGATCGGGCACTGGCCTTCCATGTCGATGGCCAACTCGACGTCGCCCTTCGACCAGTCGTTGTTGTCGCCGCTGCCGGCGCTCCAGTTGACCGTGGGCGCAACATACAGGCAGACGACCGGGCCAGCGCTGGCATCCCACGACGGGGTGCCGGTGGCGGTCGCCCAGTCGCTGATGTCGATGCCGTCGAAGGTCATCTCCACGCCGCCGTCGTCGAGCCAGGCGTTGGAACCGTCGACTGCACAGGCCGCCGCCACGTTCACGTCCTCAGCAACCGCCGTGCTGTTCAGGCCGGTGCCCGAGCAGACGCTGCCGATTCCCGCCGCACTCAGCGAGGTCGCCTGATTGGTTGTCAACGCATGACGAGTGTCCGCGATGTCGGTGATCATGTGATCCGTCTGCGCATCCGGAAGACCTTCCATCGCAACGGCAGTGGCATCGGTGCCCTGCAGTCCGGTGTGCAGGTCGGCGGGGTAGCCGCCGACGATGTTCTCGTACTGCTTGAGCACGCGGACGCTGCCGGCCTGGTTGTAGTCGCAGACGTCACCGAGGGCCTCTTCGCGGTTGGCGGAGAGGGTCGGCAGGATCAGGGTGGTGAGGGCGCCGAGCAGGCCGATCACGATCAGCAGCTCGATGAGCGTGAAGCTTTGGCGCTTCACGCGGTTCTTCTTGTTCAATGTCGTCATCATGGTGTCTGTGTTCCTTTGCTCAATGGAGCGATGGTTGCCGCGACGCCAGCGTGGCGTCTCATTTGCTTCTTGCAGCCGTCGTCCCGTCACAGGCCCATGTACGGCTTCTCTCTTCTCTACGGTTGATTCTTCTGCTCCGGGCTCGCCCCGGCAGCCTGTCGGTCGCGCGTTCAGTCCCTGCCACCACCTCCTTTTGTCGGGGGCTGCTTCGCCCCAGCAGTCCCGACCGCCGGGACCGTGTTCGAGACCTGACAGGACGTCTCGTCCTCGTCGTGTTTCCAGTTGGTCAGCCATTCCTCGCGTTCCACGCCCTGTCCGGGCGTGTCCACGACGAAGCGGTACTGCTTGCCGCAGCGGATGATCACTTCCTTCTGTCCGCGCTTGAGGATGCGGATGTGCACGCTCATCTCGCCGAATCCATTGTGACAAACCAGCATGTGGTAAAGGTCGATCAATTTCTGCACCACAGCTTCGTGTGTATCACTCATTGGTGTATCTCCTTGCGGGATTGCTCAACGGAATCGGTGACCTCGTCTTGCCGCAATGGTCGAGGGTCTGTTGCATCGCAACTCTGTGGCGAACCGCAACCACTGCACCCGGCACAGGTGCCGGCGTCCTTGCCGGTCCAGGTGCGCCAGAGGGATCGCCCCCCCGCATAGAGGACGGCACCCACAACCAACCCGATGATGATGAGCTCGATCATGTTTCGGCATCCTACCTCACGTTCCGATTCCCAGGCGACTGCCAAGCTGGTAGACGACCAAGGTGATGACGTACGCCAGCACGGTCAGGCCGCCGAGCTGGAACAACGCCCATTTCCAGGAATTGCTTTCGCGTTTGGTCACGGCGATGGTCGCCATGCACGGCGCACTGATCAGACAGAAGAGCATGATGCAGAAGCCTACCAGCGGCGTGTAATTCTCGCGCAGCTTGTCGCGCAGGGGCACGGATTCCTCATCGGCCTCGCCGACCGAGTAGACGATTCCCATCTGGGCAACAAAGACCTCCTTGGCAGCGAAGGCGCCGATGAGCGCGGTGCCGATCTTCCAGTCGAACCCAAGAGGCTTGATGATGGGTTCGAGACCGTGCCCTATGCGGCCGGCGAGGCTGTTGGCGAGTTCCTCGGCGGCACGGGCCTGCTCAAGTTCGGCGACGAGCCCGGCGGCTTCTTCTTCGGACACCGGCTGGTGGGCTACGGCGTGAATCGCCTTGTCGTAGTCCTGACTGTATTCGGTCTCTTGCGGAAAGGTCAGCAGCGCCCACATGACAACGGAAACGCCGAGGATGAGCGTCCCGGCTTTCTTGAGGTACAGCCAGCCGCGCTCCCACATGTGCACGAGAACGCCGCGCGCCGTGGGCAGCCGGTACGGTGGCAATTCCATGACAAAGGGCGCGGTCTCCCCCTTGAACAGCGAAACGCGCAGCAGCTTGGCGCAAACGATGGCCAAGGCGATGCCGATGAAGTAGATGAGCCACAGCATGCGGGCGTGCCAGGCGGGCGGGAAGAATGCCGGGATGATCAGGGCGTAGATCGGCAGACGCGCGCCGCAGCTCATCAGCGGAGCGACCAGCATGGTGGTCAACCGGTCGCGCCGGTTTTCCAGCGTGCGCGTTGCCATAATGGCGGGTACGGTGCACCCGAAGCCGATCAGCATCGGAATGAAACTCTTGCCGTGCAGGCCGATCTTGTGCATAAAGCGGTCCATGATGAAGGCGGCCCGGGCCATGTAGCCGCTGTCCTCGAGTACCGAAATCGCGAGAAACAGCAGGAAGATGTTCGGCAAGAAGACCAGCACGCCGCCGACGCCGCCAATCACTCCGTCCAGAACCAGCGAGCGCAGGAGTCCGGCCGCCGTTTCCGGCCACGTGTTGCCGATGGAAGCGGAGAGCCACTCAAAGAAACTCTCGATCCAGCCCATGAACGGATCGCCCACCGCGAACGTGAGCTTGAAAACCAGGAACATCATGAACAGGAAAACCGGGATGCTGAGCACGCGGTGTGTCATCACGAGGTCGATCCGATCCGACATGGTGTGCCGGGCCTCGACCGTGCTGCGAACGGTCTCCTGGCACGCCCCGGAGATAAACCCATAGCGCCGGTCGGCGATCAGGATCTCGGCGTCGTCGCCGAGTTCGCGTGCCAAATGGCAGCGGGATTCCTCGACCTTCAGCAAAACTTCGTCAGCATTCCGGGCTTCCCGCCGTATCTGTTCCGCTACGACCTCGTCGTCCTCCAGCAGCTTCAGAGCGAGCCAGCGCGGCGACGGCCGCCCGGACTCCGGCATGCTTCCGGCCACCACATCCGTCAACTTGACCAACTCGGCTTCAATGTGTCGGCCGTACGTGACCAGCGCGGGTTGGCGTGGAGGCGTTTGCCCCGCAACATTGACGACCGCCTGCTTGAGTTCCTGGAGTCCGCGCCCTTTGTGCGCGACCATGCGGATGATGGGAACCTGGAACAGCTCGGAGAGGCGGTCTGTGTCGATACTGTGCCCGCGCGCCTCGGCTACGTCCGACATGTTGAACGCCAGAATCATGGGAATGCCCAATTCCATGAACTGAACGGCAAGGTACAGGTTCCGCTCCAGGTTCGACGCATCTACGACATCGACCACCATGTCCGGGGCTTCATCAAGCACCACGTTCCGCGCCACCAACTCTTCGGGGCTGTGCGCTGTCAGGCTGTACGTACCGGGCAGATCGATCACGTGGACCTTCACGCCGTCGTACTTAAGGTCACCTTCCTTCTTCTCGACCGTGACGCCGGGGTAGTTGCCGACATGCTGGCGGGAGCCGGTCAAGGCGTTGAAAAGGGTCGTCTTGCCCGAGTTCGGGTTCCCGGCCAGCGCGACAGTGACGTTTGCGCGCTGAACTCGCGGTGGTGTACCTGTTCGGTCCTGTTCCATTATACAGCCTTCCTCTTTATGTTTAGTCGCCTTAACACTGTGTCAAAAAAAGGGAGATCGAGATCGATAAGCCCTTGATGGTCCCGGCGATTCAGTAGTGTTCTTGCGACTATTGGCATGGTACCACCAAAATGCGCTGGGCCATTCCTCGGCCGATTGCATATCGCCCCTCGCCTACTCTCAGCAGCAGGGGACCCGGTTGCGTGTTCAGAACCGTCACCCGGACGCCGCGAACGATGCCCATTGCACTCAACTTGCGGACCATTCCCTGCCCGGCGGCAAGCACGCGCTCGACACAGGCAGTCTGGCCGGGCCGCAACAGCGGCAGAGGCATGGCATTCCCGTTCATGTCCACCTGGCCTCCGTCTTCCGCGTTGGCGTTCGTCCCGGTGCCATGCTCCTGTGATGCATGATGTCCTGTTGTCATCTTGCGCCTTCCTGATCCGTTTGTGCCTCCACCGTAATCGCCTTGGCCTCCTCCTTGCGAAGCGTCAGGCTGTAGCCTTTGATCTTCACTTCCATAGGATCACCCAGCGGTGCAACCTTCACCATGGTCACGCTTGTTCCGCTGACGGCTCCCATGTCGACGATACGCCTGCGAATCGAACCGACGCTGCCGACCCGGACAATCCGCCCGGTCTCTCCCGGCTTGAGTTCAGCCAAGGTCATTGCCTTCTCCTCAGTTGGTTGCGAATGATGCCTGTTTCGGTATTCGTCGAGCGCCATTTCCATGCACCGCTCGCATTTTTCGGTCTCCTTGTCAGGATCGCAATAGTACTCGTACCCGCGAATCCATTTGGCACCACCACGCGGGCAGCGCTGCACGAAGTCCATGAAATGGGCCAAATGTTCGAGCACTGACTTGTCCACGGCGTGTTCGAGGCGACAGGCATTTGCCTCCGCCAGTTCGGGGTCGATGAGCAGTACCTTGATCAGGAATCGCTTGAGTACATCGTGGCGATGCTGCACCCGTTCCGCAACGCGTGCCCCGGTCTCCGTCAGTGTCGGCGAGACATACGGGCGGTAATCGACAAGCCCTTTTTCCGCCAACGAGCGCAAGGCTTGGGTCACGCCCGCCTTGCTGACCGAGAGCCGTTCGGCGATATCGGTCACCCGCGCCTGACCGTTGGCGCGAAACAGCGCGGCAATGGTCTCGAGATAGTCCTCCATTTCCGAACTCAGCGCCGACGCATCCATAAAGACTCCTGGCTTGGTGTTAATGGCGATTAACTTAGCGGTACGAAACCAGTCGTCAAGAGCTCGCGAGAAAAAACTGGCGACCGCTGGCAGCGGTGGTCCATCGGTTATTGACGCGGTAACCGTTCACGGCGTTTAATTTTGCTCTCAGGGTGCCGCTCGCCGTCGATGCT
>CAZSBQ010000003.1:0-51962 GCA_964604795.1 uncultured Victivallales bacterium
TCCGAGCGGCGTAGTCGCCCCCCATTCCTCCTGCCCAAAACGTCCAAACCCCAGGGTGCCCTTACCCTTACAGAGCACGTCAACAACCAAACCAAACCCCCGGGCGTTGCCCGGGGCTACGATGAAACAGGCCTTCCAGGGCTTCGGAATCGGAAAAAAATGACTTTTTAGAGTTGACTTAAGGCTGATATCTTAACATTCTCCCGTGTATGGCACCGCCATGAACAACGAACGAGTCATACAGGGACGAACGATAACCTCCGCGGAAGTTGAAGCTGTCCGGAGGCTGATTCGGGACCGTCCCTTCCGCAACACACAGGATGTCAATCTCTTGCTCCACCGACGCCTGTCTGCGTACGACGCACAGGCAGGCAAGGTCGGCGGGGGCAGGGAACCCCTTTCCGGACGGGGTCTAGCGTCATATCGAGAACACACCTTAAAGTTTCGGGGCATTCGGTGTGACCGCAAGTTCCATACGCTACGATGCTCGCAGCTTAACGCCTGCGCCGGGAAACGCATCGTCATCGGGAGACCGACACGGGGCGCGGAGGCCGCGCCCTCTACTTGGCAGGGGCCGGCGCCTCGACAGCCCGTGGTGGTGGGGCGTCGCCTTCGAAGGGACACCCGGGGTTCCAGTGTCGGCCGCCCCCCGGCTCGACGGAGTCTCGCCCTCTCATCGAGGGGGGATCACACCGCTCCCCTCCCTCAGAAAGGAATTGCTCTGTTCCGCACCGGCAAGCAGTTGATGTCAAGCTTTCACAAGCTATTTTGCCGCTTCATCCGCAATCATCCCGCACCCATCTGAAAAGGACACACGATCATGATGCAGCAATGGTTCAAGGACGCAAAGCTCGGCATTTTTATTCACTGGGGAATTTACGCGGTACAGCGGCGTGGCGGCGAATCATGGCCGATTGCCAATGCCGCGGTCAGCTACAACGATTACCTGTCGCAGATGGACGATTTTGATGCAGCCCAGTTTGATCCCGATGCCTGGGCGGATCTCTTTGCCCGCAGCGGCGCGCAATATTCAGTGCTCACCACCAAACATCATGATGGCGTGGCCCTGTGGCCGACACGGCAGGACGCTCCGAGTATTGCCAACCAGGCCGGGCTGCCCGATCTGGTCGGCAACTATGTCGATGCTGTGCGCGAGAAAGGATTGAAAGTCGGGCTGTATTTCTCGCACACTGACTGGTCAAATCTCGACCACATGTCAGTCCTTACCGGCAAGTCGCGCGAGGAGCTTCTGGAACTCCATGAAAAGCCCGTGAGCTATCGCGAAATGTGGACTGAAAACTTCAAGAACCCGGACTTGGCCAAGAATGCAGAACTGCAGGAGAAATGGCAACGCTTTCTGCAGTTCCACCGGGCACAACTGACGGAAATCCTGACCAATTACAAACCTGTCGATCTCATCTGGTTCGACGTTATGCTCGGGCCGGCGGGATTCGACTGGCGCTCACGGGAATTGCGCGACCACATCCACGACATTTGCCCGGACACCGTCATCAACTCGCGCCTGGAAGGATACGGCGATTACGAAACCCCGGAACAGTTCATCCCCGTCCAGCCGCCGGAAGGCCCCTGGGAATTGTGCATGACCACCAACAACACCTGGTCGTTCACCGGCCGCGAAGAGCAGTACAAGACATCCTACGAAATCATTACCATGTTCTGCGAGTGCCTGGGCATGGGCGGCAACTTGCTGCTCAACGTCGGGCCGGACGAGAATGGGGTCATTCCCGCACAGCAAGTCGAACTTCTGGAAACCCTCGGCGCCTGGGTCCGCAAGCACGAGGAGGCGGTTTACGGCACCGTGCGCGGTCTGCCCCACGGCTATGCCTATCATTTCAGCAGTTTCAACAAAGCCCGCGACACCATCTATCTCTACCTGGCACACGTGCCGAAAGAAGGAACTTCGATCAAGGGGATCCATAACGATATAAAGACCATCACTGTCCTTGGCAACGGAGCAACCTGCAACGCCAAACGCATCGGCGGCGCCCCCTGGATGAACGTACCGGGAACACTGTGGATCGATGTGCCGAGAGACGCACTCGACGACGACGTCACGGTTCTCAAGATCGAACTGGACAGTCCCCTCGACCTATACGGCGGCGAAGGCGTCGAAATCGATGTGAATTAATCCGCATTCAGGAAGTGGGATCGCCGGTGGACGAGCACTCATCTCCGTTCAGCGCGATCGTTCCCGTCGTCGCCGGCAGCTTGACATCGCTGTTGTCCACCCAGTTGCCCAGTCCATTTTCATGCTCGCGGCTCGCATCTGACAGCGGCTCGGAATCACTGCTGTGGTTGCCTCTCGCAGAGGAGTACGGCATGATTTTCTGAGCCCTGAACCTTCAGACGTGTCTTCCATCGTCGTGCGGTTGCAAGTCCGACAAGTCTTTGATATACTATTGGAAGACGGCGCTCCGGATTTTTCGATTCACGGGCAACCCAGGCACGGGGCGACCCCCAACACCCGCAGGCAAGAGGTAGAACCATGGCGGATCTCAACAAAGTCTTTCTTATCGGCAATCTGACCCGCGATCCCGAAATGCGGCAGGTCAACGACCGGTCCAGCGTGACGAAGATGGGGCTGGCAATCAATCGGCGTTTCACCACCCGCAATGGTGAAGACCGGGAGGAAACCTGTTTCGTGGATGTGGAGGTCTGGGGTCGACAGGCGGAAACCTGCAACCAATATTTGCGCAAAGGCGCGCCGGCTTGTGTGGAGGGACGCCTGACTTTGGATCAGTGGGAGGACCAGAATGGGCAGCGGCGCAGCCGTCTCTATGTGACTGGTGAGCGCGTTCAGTTCCTCGGCTCACCCTCCCGCGGCGCAGGCTTCCAGGATCAGGGAAGTCAATACGGCGGCGATTCCCAGGCGCCACCCCCGCAGCAGCACCCGCAGCAATTTCAGCAGCAGCCCCCGCAACAGCAACCTCCGCCCCCGCAGCAGCCGCAGCAGCCGCCGCCGGCTCAACAGCCACCACCGCAACAGCAGCAACAACCGCCGCCGCAGCAGCCGCCCCCGCAGAACCAGATGCCCAAGTTCGAGGAGGACGAGCAGGAGTCGGTGCAGGACGATATCCCGTTTTAGGGATGGCGGGGGGAGATGGCGGCCAATGATGGCCTCCCGCAGTAACTAAGGCCGGTATGGGCCAATGATGGGCTTCCGCGGTGGACGGGGGGCTGTGGTGGGTCAGGTGCGGGTTGCCTGGAGTACGAGCAGGTCGGATTCGGCGGGGTCGTAGGGGGAGAATGTCAGATCGGCATAGGCCTTGGCGGATTCGAAACCGGCGGTTTGGAGTGCGTCGGTCAGCTCGGCGGTTCGGTGCGGGCGGAGGGCGGTGCTGTGCCATTGGGAGCGGGTTTTTCCGTTGTCGAGCCACTGGGTTGCGATGACGTTGAAGATGATTTGCTCGCCCTGGAAGTCGTAGAACCGGACGTAGGAGGCGTTTTCCGAGCGGGTTGCGCCGACCAGGCGTTCGCCGCGGGCGAGTAGCCGGTCGTAGTTGAGTTGGTGCAGCACGAGCGTGCCGTTTGCGGTCAGGAGTTGGGCGAATCCGCGGATGGTTTTGTGCAGTTCCGCGCGGGTGAGCAGATGGGGCAGGGAGTTGCCCATGCACAGGATGAGGTCGAATGGGGACTCCGGAACCTCGGGCAGTTCCTGCATGGGGGCTTCGATCCACTGGATATTGGACGCGGTGTCCTGAGACTCGTATTCGGCTCGGCGCAGCATTTCCGGAGAGAGGTCGGCGCCGCGGACGCGGGTTGCGAACTCCGCAAGGGGGCGGGTGAAGACGCCGGTCCCGCAGGCGGCGTCGAGGGCGGAGGAAAAGGGGGCGCGCCGATGCAGTTCGCGCACGAAATCGCGGGCCGCCGCGCTTCTCTTGGAGGTGTGGGTCAGCCCGTCGTAGTCTGCGGCCAATTGATCGTAGAATGTCGCGGCGGAAGCCATGGTAAGCCTTGGTGATACATCGGTTGTCGGTTGAGGTAGGCAAGGGGCGCGGAGGCCGCGCCCACTACTTGGGGGTGGTTTCGACTGGTTAAGGCGGGAAAGGCACCCCGCCCCTGGCGCGGGGCGGGATGCGCGAATGCCGCGGCGGGTGGTTAGCCGAGGATGGTTTTCAGGTCGTCCTGGGCGGAACCGACGGGTTTCAGACCGAAGTTGTCGACCAGGACCTGGAGCACGTTGGGGCCGACGAAGGCGGGCAGGGTCGGCCCCAGGCGCATGTCCCGAATGCCCAGGTGAAGCAGGGTCAGCAGGATGCACACGGCCTTCTGCTCGAACCAGCTCAGGATCATGGACAGCGGCAGGTCGTTGACCTCGCAGTCGAAGGCGTCCGCCAGGGCCAGTGCGATCTGGATGGCGGAGTAGGCGTCGTTGCACTGTCCGCAGTCGAGCAGTCGCGGGATTCCGCCGATGTCGCCGAATTCGAGCTTGTTGAAGCGGTATTTGCCGCATGCGAGGGTGAGAATCACGCAGTCGTCGGGCACTTCCTGTGCGAACTCGGTGTAGTAGTTGCGTCCGGGTTTGGCGCCGTCGCAGCCTCCGATGAGGAAGAAGTGACGGATGTCGCCGCTCTTGACGGCGTTGACGACGGTGTCCGCGACGCCGAGCACGGCGTTGCGGGCGAAGCCGATGGTGATGGTCTTCTCTTCGGCGTCCTCGGCGAAACCGGGAGCGTCGAGCGCGGCGTCGATCACCGGCGAGAAGTCCTTGCTGCCGGAAGCGTCCTCGGCGATGTGCCGCACATCGGGCCAGGCGACCAGGCCGGTGGTGAACAGACGGTCGCTGTAGCTGGTTTTCGGCTTCTGGATGCAGTTGGTGGTCATCAGGATGGCGCCGGGGAACTCGTCGAATTCGCGTCGCTGGTCCTGCCAGGCGCCGCCGTAGTTGCCCGCCAGGTGCGGATACTTCTTCAGCTCGGGGTAGGCCAGGCAGGGGAGCATTTCGCTGTGGGTGTAGACGTTGACGCCCTTGCCCTCAGTCTGCTTGAGCAGTTGCTCGAGGTCATGCAGATCGTGTCCGCTGACGAGGATCGACTTGCCCTTGACGGGTGTTATGCGCACCTGGGTGGGTTCGGGGTGCCCGTACGTGCCGGTGTTGGCCTGGTCGAGCAATTCCATGACGCGCAGGTTGACCTCGCCGGTGCGCAGGGTTTTGCCGACCAGTTCGTCGACGTCCTGCGGATTTCCGGCCAGGAAGTCGAGCGTCTCGTGGAAGTAGGCGTAGACATCGTTGTCCTCGACGCCGAGAATCTGCGCGTGGTCGGCGTAGGCGGCCATGCCCTTGAGTCCGTAGAGGATCAGTTCCTGCAGGCCGGTCACGTCCGGTCCCAGATTTTCCAGGCGTTTGTCGATGCGGATGCCTTCGGCCTGCTTGAGCATCTGTTCGGGGGTTTCCCCGGGCTGGAACTGCGCGGGTCCGGTCGGCGGCTCCGGGGTTTTGCCGGCGCTGCGGCAGGCATTTTCATAGAGAGACTTGGCGCGGTCGCGCATGATGACGGCCTGGCGCGCGCAGTCCGCGACGTTTTGCGCGTCGAAGTTGACGTTGGTGACCGTGGTGAACAGGGCTTTGCAGACGAACAAGTCGAGATCGTGGTCGCGGCTGCCGAGCTGTGCGGCCCGGTGCGCATACTGGGCGATGCCCTTGGTCACCTCGACCAGGACGTCCTGAAGGTCGGCGGTGTCCGGATCCTTGCCGCAGACGCCGTGCGCGGTGCATCCTTGTCCCTGGGCGGTTTGTTCGCACTGATAACAGAACATGCTACTCATTGTACTTCTCCTTTTCTGGGCCGGCGTGACGCCGGCATTGCTTTTTCTGTCGTCGGCAGAGGTGCCGACGGCTGACGTGGCTTCGTCCGGAGGACGGAGCAAATTCCGGGTTGCTGTTTAGGAGTCGACGACATCGCCGCGGATGCCGATGCAGACATCATTGACCTCGAGGGGGCTTTGCGCGGCATCAAGGGCGGCCTGGACCATTCGTCCGAGGCCACCGCAGCAGGGGACCTCCATGTGGGCGACCGTGATGCTTTTGATGCTGTTGCGGCTGAGCAAAGCGGCCAGCTTGCCGACGTACGGGGACGTATCGTCGAGCTTCGGGCAGGCAATGATCACTCGTCGCCCGGCCAGCAGCTCGGAATGGAATCCGGCGTAGGCCACCGGCACGCAGTCCGCGGCGATCAGCAGATCGGCGTCCCGCCAATACGGGGCGGCGGGATTGACCAGGTGCAGCTGAACCGGCCATTGCCGCAGGGCGGACTCCGCGGACGACGCGCCGCTTGCGGTCGAGGGGCTTTCAGGCGTTTTGCCGCGCATCAGGTCCAGCATGGCGCTGCCCGGACAGCCGCCGCCGCAGCCGGATTCCGCGGCCGCTGCGGACTCCGCGGATGTTGCAGGCTCCTCGGCCTGTCGACTTTTCTGAGATGTGAGGTGCTCGGCCACAGCCTCCTCGCTGAAGGGATCCGCTTCGCGCTCCTCGATGGTGATCGCGCCCTGCGGACATTCGCCCAGGCAGTTGCCCAGACCGTCGCAGTAGATTTCCTTGACCAGGCGGGCCTTGCCGTCGATAATCTGCAGCGCGCCCTCCTCGCAGGCGGGCACGCACAGGCCGCAGCCGTTGCATTTGTCCTCGTCGATATGGATGATGTTTCGTTTAACCTTCATCGCTGGTCTCCTGTTTATGTAAAGCCTTGAAGCGTTGCGGACGGCTCGTCAGAACATCGGCCAGCGAGGCCGCACCCAGATACGAGCGGATGACCCGGTTGACTTCCTCGAACATCCCGCTCAGAATGCATTCGCCCATGCGGCAATGCGGTTCGCTGAACAGACACTCGGCATCCGCCAGCGGGCCGTCGATGGACTCGTACACCTCCAAAAGACCGATGTCCTCCGGCGCTCGGGCCAAGCGAAAACCTCCCTTGGGACCGCGTACTGCCTTGACAATGCCCGTTCGCGTCAGGCGCTGCATCACTTTTGAGCAGTGGTTGGCCGAGACGTCGAGCTGCTTGGATATCTCCGCGGTCGACAGGCAGAGGTCTCCTGCGGCAGCCAGCAAAAGCGCGCTGTGCAGGCCGATCGCCGCAGCCTCCGATGTCCGTACGATTTGTGCCATGGGTGTAACTCCTTGATGTGGATTGCCCGGCGTCTCGTCCGCCGCCGCCGGCGCGATGTGCATACTGGTACCATAATGCCTAAATGCGGGAGTGCAAGCCAATATCGGCGCGAATCGGAAAATTTCTTTGATTTCTTGTCGACAGCAACGATTGTACGGGCAGTTTCGCTGCTATGTCCACAGAATTTGCTTGGATTTCGGTCAGTTGAGTTCGCAAAGACTTTAGTATCAACGGGCATCCCTGCCTGTTGTGAAGCTCTCTGCACCCAGGATGGCCGCAGTACGTAAGCAATCCAACCAAATTCTGTGGACATAGATTTGCTGCGGCCGGAGCGTGAATTTGAAACTGCGGATGTTCGGGTTTTCAAGTTTGTGCTGCCGCAGCATTTGCGTCAAACCCATGATGTTGGAGTTGTCCATGCTGAAGTTTCTCACGCGTGCCTTTTCGGTTTGTTTCGTATTTTTTTTGAGTTCCGCATCCACCGAGGCGGAACAGCGGTTTCCTGGGCCGGATTGGAGCGAGGAGGCCAATCCGATCGCCAGTCCCTATGCGGAGTCCGGCGGGGAGATGTCCATCTTTGCCGGGCAAGCACCGAAGAGCCTCAACTACTACCTTGACAACAACACGTTTACGGCCGAGGTGTTCGGCAATCTCTATGAAACGATGCTTTCCATCGATCCGACTACGGTGGAGCGCGAACCGCACCTTGCTCGGCGGTGGACGATCAGCGACGACAAGAAGACGTTCACATTCCATTTGGACCCGCGCGCGAAATGGAGCGACGGCACGCAGATCACGGCTGCGGACGTGGCGTGGACCTTCCGGGCGATTCTCAAGCCGGAGAACCGGACGGGAGTTCACAAGGTTTCGCTCGAGGTGTTCGAGGATCCGGAGATTCTGGACGAGCGCACCATCCGGTTCACCGCGCGAAAGGTGCACTGGCGCAACCTCGGCGCGCTGGGCGGCATGACCATCCTGCCGAAACACGTCTTCGCGGACCGCGACTTCAACAAGATCAACTTCGACTTTCCGGTGGTTTCCGGCCCCTACCGGGTGGGGGAGCTGAAGGAGGGCATTTACCTCACTTTGAAGCGTCGCGACGACTGGTGGTATCGCGAGTCTCCGGCCAGCCGCGGCATTGCGAACTTCGCAACGCTGAAATTTCGTTTTTACGCCGAGCGGGGGAATGCCTTCGAGGCGTTTCGAAAGGGGAGGATAGACCTGTTTCCGGTGTACACGTCCCGGCGCTGGGTCAAGGAGACCGACGGGACCAACTTTCGCAACAACCGGATCGTCAAGCAGCGGGTGCAGAACCACAATCCGGTCGGCTTTCAGGGCTTCGCCATGAACATGCGGCAGACGCCCTTCGACGACGTCCGCGTGCGCAGGGCCATGCAGCACCTGCTCGACCGGCGCAAGATGAACGAGCAGCTCATGTACAATCAGTATTTTCTGCACAAGTCCTACTTCGAGGACCTGTACGGCCCCGACAACCCTTGTCCGAATCCGCTGATCGAATTCGACAAGGGTAAAGCGCGCGAGTTGCTGAGCCAGGCGGGATGGGAGGCGAACCCGGCGACCGGGATGCTCGAGAAGGAGGGGCGCATGTTCCGTGTTCGCTTCCTGACCCGCAGCGGCACGGCCGACAAGTTCCTGGCCATCTACGCCGAAGACCTCAAGGATGTCGGCATCGAACTGGAGATCGACCACAAGGACTGGGCGGCCTGGGCGCGCGACATGGAGCAGTTCAATTACCAGATGACCTGGGCTTCCTGGAGCGCCGGCCTGTTCAAGGATCCCGAGGGCATGTGGGCAAGCAGTGAGGCCAAGCGCGAGGGCGGCAACAACATCACCGGACTCATGGACGAGCGAGTCGACGAGCTGATCGAAAAGCAGAAGAGCATCTTCGACGTGGAAAAGCGCAACGAAATCTGCCGCACCATTGACCAAATCGTCTACCAGGAGCATCCATACGTGCTGTTGTGGAACATCAACGCCACGCGGCTGCTTTATTGGAACCGCTTCGGCATGCCGGAAACCGTGCTGTCCAAGTACGGCGACGAGCGCTCCGCCTACACCTATTGGTGGTACGATCCGGACGCCGACGCGGCCTTGGAGGCAGCGAAGGAGGAAGGCCACGCTCTCCCCGACAAGGCCGGCGAGATCAATTTCGACGAGCGCTTCGCGCAAAAAATGGCGGCTGAGCCGGGGGAGGCGGCAGTGACGGTCCACGCCGCCGAGGAATCCGTCGCCGAAGCGGAGGAGAAGAGCGGGGAAGAGGCGCAATCCTCCTCCCCCGCCACTCGCTGGGGCGCGGTCATCGTCGCCGTGCTCGTCGCCGGCGCAATTCTCGTCATTCTGCGGAAGAGAAAGTAGCGGTGCTCGGGTGAGATCGCTTGCCGGGCGCAGGAATCACGCGCAGGCTGTTGCGGCGCAAATGATGGATGGCAATTATTTATGCAAGGAAACGCGATGGACAGTTCGGATGCCTGGTACATGCAGGGCAACTGCTGGGAGCTGGTTCAGCAGGAGGACGCTCCCGAACGGAGAATCTACTATGAAACGATTCTGTGCCAGGCGAACGGATACCTGGGGGTTCGGGCCTATCCCGAGGAGCGAGGCGACAAGGAGACGTGTCGCGAGGGATATCTGGCGGGCGTTTTTTCCCCTGCGGACGAAGAAGCGACCCGGATCATCAACGGCGATTTTCCCTGGCCCGTGCTGGAGATGGTGTCCCTGCCGGACCTGTTTCACACCCGCATCCGTTTGGACGGGGGCGCCTTTCAGCCGGAACGCGGCAGGGTGCGCGCATTCCGGCGCCGGCTCGACATGCGCACGGGACTGCTGACGCGGGAACTGGAATGGACGGACGGGGAGAACCGTACAACGCGATTGACCTTCGAGCGTTTTCTGTCCTCCGCCAATCCGCATTTGGCATGTCAGCGGGTTGCGGTCACCCCGCTTGACTGGCACGGCGACGTCACCATCGAACGGGTGTTGGATGGTGATGTGGTTACCCACTTCCGCTGCGGGGACCGAAATCAGCCGCACCTGCCGCAACGGCACTTTGAGGACCATCGCTGCCGCATCGAAAAGGACAGCGGCACCCTGAGGGTCAAAACGTGCGAAACCGGTCACGACGTGGCGTTTGTCTCGGTAATGCCGGATGCGGTCACCCATGCCCGCGGCAACACGGGTTTTGTTCAGACTGTGACGCATCGAGTTCCAACCGGAGGCACGATTTCCAGTGAACGGTTCGCGGCGGTGGCGCACTCGCGGGACCAGGCGGAGACCGGAGCCCCAACCGAGCGCGCCGCCGGGGCGGCCCGGCAGGCGGCGCGCGCCGGCTTCGATGCGGTGTTCGCGGAAAACCGCACGGTGTGGGAGCAGCGCTGGGAGGCGGGCAGGATCGAGATCGAGGGCCATGCCCGCGACGAGAAGGTGGTCAGATACAATGTTTTCCAGCTCCTGCAGATGGCGCCGTTCCACGCCGACAACTTGAGCCTGCCCGCCCGCGCCTACGCGTACAACCGGTACCGAGGACTGTATTTTTGGGACACCGAGATATTCCTGCTGCCCTTTTATCAGTGGGTTTTTCCGGAGGTGGCGCGCAATCTTCTGTCGTTTCGCCACAGGACGCTGCCCGGCGCGCGGCGCAACGCGGAGTACTGGGGAGGCGAGGGCGCGCTGTATCCATGGATGACCGACAGCGAGAGCGGGCTCGACAATTCGATCGACGCGCGGGTGTGGAAGCTGCTTCACCAAGGAGCGGACATCGCCTATGCCGCGGACCAGTATGCACGCACCACGCACGATACCGAGTTCATGGCGGCGAAGGGAGCGGAAATTCTGGTGGAGGTGGCCCGGTTCTTTGCTTCACGTCTCCAACAGGGAACGGATGGCCTGTGGCACTTGGAGCAGACCATTGGGCCCGATGAGGACCACGCTCCGGGCCGGGACAACGGCTTCACGTGCCTGATGGCACGGCGCGCGCTGCGCCTTGCGGCTCACTGGCTGAAACGCCTGGGACAAGGCGCGCCGGAAGCTGCGGAGTCTCTGCGGGAGCGCCTCGGAATCCGCGAGGAGGAAGCCGACAGCTGGGAGCGCCTGGCGGAGGGTTTGAATGTGCCGAAGGTTCCCGACACCGACATTCCGCTGCAGGACGAATACCTGCTGTCCAAGAAACCGGTGGACGTGGCGGCCCGGCATCTGCGCGAACCCGAGGAGAAGTGGACAATTCCCCCCGAATCCCGGCGGGACTATCGCTTGATCAAACAGGCGGACATCGTGCTGGCGGCCTTCCTGCTGGAGGATGAATTCACCGCGGAGCAGCGGGGACGCATCTATGATTTTTACGAGCCGATGACCCTTCACGTTTCCAGCTTGAGCTGGAACACTCATGCCATCGTGGCCGCGCGGCTGGGACGAACCGAACATGCCTACGAATACTATCTGAAGTCCGCCGGGCTCGATTTGGACAATGTGAAGGACTCGACGGCGGACGGCTTGCATGCCGCAGCCCTGGGCGGAGGATGGCAGACGGTGGTCCTGGGAATGTGCGGACTGCGCATGGAAAACGGTTGCCCGGTCTGCGCGCCGCAGTTGCCGGAGGAATGGTCCCGCGTGCGCTTCCGCATATGGCATGACGGCAACATTCGAACCATAACCGCGGAGGCGAACGGGCGGTGGACGATGGAATGAATTTCAAGCCAGTCCCAATAAGACGCCGCACTCAACCGTAACAGCAACTGACGACGGAACCCGCGGGGCCGCGTCGGCGCCGCTCACGATAACCAGGCAGAGGCATACAGGTCTTCGCATCCGCGCAAGCCAATGAAAAATGGACCGCTTCAATACAGATTCAGCCGCAAGGAGGAACGCTCCCAGGCGGCCACGCGTGCGACAGCGATGGACGCCGTCGATCCGGATGATCGGCGCGATCACACTCGTGGTGCTCGTCTACATGATTCTGCGTCCGCTCTATTATTCCTGGATACTGGGGCCGCCCATCGACGTGGTGGTGTATTGCGACACCGAAATGCTGGACTCGGACACGGTGCGGGCAAGCGTTCTCTACGACAAACTGGCCATGTCGCCCCTGCCGTATTTTTTGGGCCTTTATCAAAATCGACCGCCTGCGGAGGTGCGGAGCTATCACGCCATTGAGGTTCGCGATGCGGAATTCCGCACCGCCGGCATTGAGCTGAAGGAGGTTCCGGACGGCCCGATTCGGCAGGTGAACGTCTTCAGCGCGGGGCAGTGGTATTTCGCGCCGGTGGACGAGGCGATCCGAGAGGATGAAACGCTGTACGTGTTTTTGCAATAGCATCGTCGCCGGGAACTATTCAAGTTGGATACGAGTCGAAATGAAACGGTATAATCAGATTTTTCGAAGCACACATAAGAGAGCCGGTATTCGCGCATGCATCCATCCGGGAAACCACCGATGAAACCCAGTCAAACCCAATCAAAATCCATATCGGAATTCATCTCGCCCTTGGCCCGCCGTTTGCTGGCCGTCCTGGTCCTGGGAGCCGGCCTGGTTGCCCCTGTGCTGGGTGACGTGCCCGAGGTGGGCTTTCCGGACGAGGACTTCAAACGGCTGGACACCTTTGAGGCTCACGTGCTGAATAAGGCGGACGAAGCATTCCGCAAGGACAACTTCAGCCTGGCGGCCAAGGAATACGACGCGTTTCTGGTGGAGTTCCCGCGCAGCGAGGCCATTCCCTACGCCCTGCTGCGCAAGGGGCGTTGCCTGCACAGGCTCAACAAGCGCTACGCCGCAGTCAAGGAATACCAGGAGGTGCTCGACTACTTTCCCAATCAGGTCCGCTACGCTGCGGCCGCCCTTTACTATCAGGGACTTTGCCACAAGCATAATCAGGATATTGAGAAGGCGCTGGTTGCCTGGAAGTCCATCGCCGAGGACGTGGACTACCGCAAGCACTTCATGGCCGGGCGGGCCTTCAAGGAGTTGGGCGACGTCATGATGGACCAGGAGAAAACCCGGGACGCGATGAAGTACTACCGGATGGCGTTGGTCGACTTCCGACAGCAAATCGACTTTCACGACCGCAGGGACGCCATCAACAAAATCACCAAGTACCATGTGCGATGGAATCCCAATGTCGAGGAACTCGCGCAATTGTACGCCGACATGAAAGGCTTTCACCATCACCATCCCATGAAGGACAAGGACGTGCCGGGAAAGCCCCTCGAGGACAAACAGTTTTGGAATGTCGCGCTCAAAATGGTGCGCGACTACGGCGATTTCGACAAGTTCCACGAGTCCGAGGAGCGCAACTACTACAAATATTGGAGTGCGGCCATGGAGGGGCGCTTCCCCGACTGGGATGACTTCCACCTGACGCGGACCAAGTTCGCCCTGCGGGTGCACGGCGACATCGAGAAATGGTACAACCAGACCGATCAGGTATACGCCGGCGGCGTGTCCAAAGACAACCGCGCGGAACGCACTGCCAAATGGGTGCGGGTATATGCCCATCATGAGGCCAAAGCCGAGGAATACCTCGACAAGCTGGACCCCAAGGAGCTGGACGGCAACATCGCCTACGGCCTGATCGAATCGCTGATCGACGCGGGCCAGAATGAACTGGTCGTCAAGGTGTATCCCTGGGTCAATCCCGACGATTTGGACTGGGGCCAGAAGCGCAAGCTGATGCAGATGCTCTATCAGAAGCTGAACAACCGCGACATGGCACACAACTTTTTCGCCAAACTCAAGCTTCCGGAGGCGGACGACAAGGAAAAGGAAAGGATGGCCAACGCGCTGAATCGATACGACGAAACCCTGGTCATGAGCTGTTACGAGATGATGAACGATGCCGACCGCGCCAATTTCCTGCGCCTCAAGTACTACCGCCACAAGGGAAAGATCAAGGAGGGGCTGGAAATCGCACCCAAGGTGATTGAAAGCCCCGACTACGCGAGCCTGGGTTGGTGGTACAAGGCCGAACTGCACGACATGGCCCGACAATGGGAGGAGGGCATCAATGCATATCGGCAATCCGACCGCCAACCCGAGTCCCTGTTCCGAATCGCCGAAGACTACATGCGCATGGGCGAGTTGGAGAAAGCGGTCACGCAACTGCGCGAAGTCGAGAAGTTCTTCGAAAATCACCGCTCCGAAGCGGCGTACAGGGTTGCCCAGTACTACCAACGCGCGAGCGAAGGGGACGAAGAGGTTGCCGCCCTGCTGCACGTGATGAAGAAATATCCCCGCAGCAAACAGTCCCGCAATGCGCATGAACGCCTGGAGAGCCTTGGCGTCGACATGCGCGGCGGTGTTGATGAAGCCGCACAGAATTGACGAGCCCGCAAATCCCAGTAGAATAGGCGTCCCGCCTGTTCCGACCGAAAACGTCTTACGGAGCACTGCAATGAAGATCAAGCCGAAAGCCGCAACGACGATGACATGGCTGCTGGTGGCCCTTGTGGGTTTTACCGGTGCAACGGTGCAAGCGCAGCGCGAACGCGCAGCTCGCAACCAACGCGAAGCTGCAGGCAGCTTCCAGGCCAACCGCCTGCTCCAGAAGGGCAAGGACCTTCTGAACGCCGGCGAGAACACCCGCGGAGTCAGGATGCTCGAGACCGTCATCGAGCAATATCCGGATAGCTTCGAGCGCTACAAGGCCTATCTCGCCCTCGGAAAACACTACTTGGACAAGCACCGGGAAGCGGAGGCCATCACACACTTCTCCCGCCTCGATGAGCTGAAACGCGCGGACGAGGAGCTGACCGGCGAGCAGCTGAACCTGTACCTCGAGGGGCTCTACATGACCGGCATCGCATACTACCGAACCAAACAGTACGGCGCCGCATTTCCGGTGCTGCGCAAAATCACCCGCAGCTACCCGAACACCGTGTGGGCCAACCAATCGTTCTACTACATTGGGATGTGCCACTTCGAGCAGGAGAACTGGAACAAGGCCGTCGAAGCGCTCCAGCTGGTCGGCACTTTCGTGGACACCGACAACGCCAACGTCGAGTTCATGGAGGCCGGGCAGCGCATGTACGTCAAGGTGCAGGACACCGACCTGCCCATTCTCATCCGCTTGGGACAAACCATCAACGTGAACATCGAAACGAGTGCGGGCGACCGCGAATCCATCACCTGCGTTCCGCTCGGGCGGGACGGTGAAACCGTCATCGGCTCCATCCCCACCGAAATCGGTCAGGCAAGCGACGAACAGGTGGGAGACACTATTCTCCAGGTTCGCGGCGGCGACACCATCTCCGCCACCTACATGGATGAAAACACCGAAAAAGGCGAGCACAATGTCCCACGTCTGAGCGAAACTCGAGTCGTCTCCACCGGATCGGTCCGCTACACCCTGGGAACGAACGAGGGACAGGCGGCGGCCGCCTTCATCGGACAGCCACTGTTCGTGGCCGTGCACGATGCCGATCTGGATACCTCTCCGAATGCGGACAGCGCGAAGGTCACACTCGTTTCACGCTACAAGGAACGGGAGGACGCCGATGACCTTGGTGCCGACATCGATCTCGACAGCCTGCTTGCAGGCGCTGCGGACGAGGAGAAATGGACCATTCGCGACAAGGTCACCATCAGGCTCGCCGAGACCGGCGAGGCGCCGGTGCACACCGGCGAATTCATCGGAGAAGTGGAATTGACCGCAAGCCCCGGCAATGATGCCGCCGACCAGACCGACGACCGACTGGAGTGCATGATCGACGACCAGATCCTCGCTCAGTACACCGATGAACTCCACCTCGGCGGCGACCATTCCGAAACCCGCTCCGCGAAAATTCAGGTGGTCGGCGAATTTGACAATAGCCCGCGCCCAACCCAGAACGTGGTCCCCGACGCCATGGTTAAAGCCCGTAAGAATCTGGTTGAGGGCGCCGCGTTTCTGGAACTGACCAAAATTTTCCGCGACATGGGGCTGATGGAGGGCGCCGCAGAAAAAGGCGACCAGGGAATCGAGCGTCTGGACGAGGTCATCAAGCTCAGTGAGTCCATCCCCAAATCATTGATTGAAACCGCCTATCAGCGCAAATGGCAGACCCAGATGGCCGTGGGCAACTATGCTGCGGCGCTGAACACCTGTCAGACGTTCAATCAGCTGTTCCCCGACTCGCCGCTCGTCGACGAGGCGCTTATGGAGGTCGCCAATATCCGCATGGAGAACGGGGACTATCCAGCGGCCATGCAGGTTTTCAGGCGCATTCTCGAATTGGAGAACTCTCAAGTCAAAGCCGAGGCGCTGTTCCGCATCGGCGAGTGCACCGAGGCGCTGAACCGAGATGCGGAGGACGACAACAAAGCCATGAGCGCAGCCATGCCGATCTACAAACGCTGCTCGACTTCGTATCCCGACAGCGAGTATGCGGGACCGGCGCTCGCCAAGCAAGTGGACTACTACTTCAAACGCGCCGACTTTGTGCAGGCCAACGAGCTTCTCGAACAAGTTTTTCTGGACTATCCGGATGCGGATTTTCTGGACTCGATGCTGATCAAGTGGGTGTTGGTTGCGTATCGGATGGGCGATTTCCAGAAGGCCTACGACAAGGCGCAGCAGCTGGTGTTCGAGTATCCGGACAGCGCCTACGCGCAAAAGGCCAAGGAGTTCCTGCCCAGGCTTAAAGCCAAAGTCGGCTCGACGGGCGCGGATCAAGGATAGGAACGCCACTGCGGACAAAACATGAATCGAATGTCACATCCAGTCTCAGCAAGCGAGGATAACGAACAATGAAAATGGATAAAACCATCAGCTCTCTCATGTCTCCGACTCGAATCGGCGCGCTTGTCGTCGCCGCCCTCCTGATTTCCCCAATTGCCGCGGCACAGGACGCCGACGGTCGGAACGGAGAATTCGACAAGCTCGTGCAGCAGGTGCGAACAGGCGAGTCTTCGGCCGGTGACGTGCTGTCGCTGGTGGAGATGGGGCGCGCCAACGGCCAGGCTGCCACGGCCAACCAGGCCGTCAAGGGCTATCTGCGCCGACAGATGGCCCCCGATCCCCGAGTTTTGCGGGAAGCTGCAGACATTGCCGCGCTTGCGGGGGACTTGCGCATGGCGGTCAACCGCTACAAGATGTATTTGCGCGTTGCGCCCTCGAGCCGGGAAAGCTCCGACGCCGCCGCGCAGGCATACAAGCTGATGATCGACTTTCTGAGGACGGAGCAGGACGCCTATCAGTTCATGGTCGAAATGGACGGCAAGCATCGGAAAAGCATCGCCGCCCGTAAATTCGACCAGTGGTTTGTCCATCAGGCCATCCGCAGGTACGCCTATAAACAAGCCGTGAATTCGCTCGCAACCATACTGGCCGACTCCTCCCGCATCGAAAGGAACGAGTTGTCCGGCACCGTCGTCAAGCTGGTTGAGAGCATGCTTCACGACGTCGACGGGCACCCCGAGCAGGTTCATGATGCCGTCTCCGGCTTGCAGCAGCTGACCCGCGGCATGAGCGACCTGGCCGGAGAGGCGAAATACTGCCGATTGGGCGCGGCCTACCTGGGTTTCCTGCGCGACACCGCCAACGGGGGGACTACCGATCCGAAAAAGGCGTTTGCACCCGTCGCCAAAATGGCGAACGAGTGGATCGACGAGGATCCCACGCAGGTCGCGGTCGAATGGATCCTTCGGGTTTTCGCCGGTAGGGACACGGACCGCAACGTGCTCAAACAACACCTGGCCTTGAAGCGTTCGGTGTTCAATCATGCGCTCCGCAAGCTGGACAACCAACGCATCTGGCTGGCGGAACACGAGCTGCTGGGCGACGTCATCGACTGGGGACAGCAAGTTCAGCAATACCCGGAGCTGTCCACGAGGATCGGCTGGGACAAGGCGGGCGCGCGGCTTGCCGCCAAGCCCCGCGACGAGCTGGCCGAGTACGCCAACGCGCTGAAGGGCGTGGATTCCGCCGAAGCCACCATCCTCGGCGCGCTCGAGGCCCGGGAGGATCCAATGGTCTCGGCGCGTGCGGTTTGGAACAGCATCGGCGCTGAAGATGCCGCCACCCCCCTGTTGTCCAAGCACCTGCCCGCCATCCTGGCCACTTGGTACGGTGAAAAATTCGACGAGGCGAGCTATCACACGAGCATTTGGCGGGAGGAAGTCGTGCCGTTCATGGCCGCCGCCAGCTATCGCGAACTCGCCGAGGCCACAGCTGCCCGGCTTTTTGAGGCGCATTGGCGCAATCCCGAGCAGCTGAGCACCCTCTACCACCAAGTTGACTGGGTTGCGTGGAGCGCAGCGGACCGCCGAGCCGTGTTCAAAGATGCCATCGGCAAAGCGAACAGCAAACAAGGCGAGCTGCAACAGGAGATCAAGACCCTCGAAAATGGCGGGGGCGAACTGAACGACGCCGAACGAGAGAAGAAAATCGCCGAACTCAACCAGCTGCGGAACGAAGCCCTCAGCTCCGTCAAGGAGCTGCTGGATGTCGTCAGCAACGCCGAGAAAGTCGCCGCCACGCTCTTCAAAGACGATGACGCCGATACTCCCAACAAAGCGTGTGCGGCCATGCGAAAACTCATGGAGCTGGAACGGGAACGCGCCAACACCGACGACAAGGGCAAAGCCGAGGAACTGCTCGGGCAGCGCCAACAGGAAGCGCTGGCCGCATACCAGGCGCTGAACGGAGTTGACGGTGCAACCGCCGAATCTTTCCGATGGTCCACCATCCGCAAACTGGCCGAATTCGTCGACCAGGATGGGCGCGTGAAGATGCTCGAAGGCGAGTTGCAGCGCGAGCGTCAGGGCGCGAGCGCCAACGCCAACGCGGTCCTTTGGATGCAAAACCGTGAACGCAGCAACTGGCCGACGGACCTGCGCGACGACTGGGAACGCAAGTTGGCCGAGAGCTACAACCGCGCTCTGCGCGAACACATTGCCTGGCAAATCGACAACGACAAACCGATCAATCAGCAGTACCTGTCCTGGATGGTCCACACCAAGCGCGGGCGCGATTGGATCGACGGCGAGTGGGCCCAGGACACCATGAAGACGATCATCGACCAGCGCCTTCTCTACAAGCATGAACTCAAAGTGTTCGCCGAGAACACGATTGCAACCAATTATGTCCGCTTGGTGAAGGACTACTTCCCCGGTCTTGAAGAGGGGTATCCCCACCGCACCCATTTCGCCGAATGGTACGCGGAGGAAGTGGGCGACCGCGGCTTGAGAGTGGACGAGTCGTACTGGCAGCACCAGGGACAGGATCCGGACGGCCTCATCACAGCTTGGATTACCCAGGAGTGGGAGGCCGGACGAGGTCCCGCCATTAACCGCGGAAAGTGGCAAAACCACTTGTTCGACAAGGGCGACAAAGAGACCCTGATGGCCTATCTGAAGGAAAACACGCGTGACCGCGAACTGGCCGGCTGGAGCAAAATCGACGGCTACAACTCCAAGGAGGTGGCCGAAAATCAGCAAACGCGAGATGAGTTTTTTGCGGACCTCCGCGACTATGTCGAATTTACGCGGGAACAGCCGTTCCGCTACAGCATGCCGTCCTTGTTCGGTCTGTACGAGTATGACGGCGACAAATACAGCGACGATGAGATTGACGCCCTGTACCAGGCCGCCGCATCCTTGCTGAGGACCAACGGCGGTTGGACCGGACACCGCGGCTATTCTCATCACCGCTTTCTCATTCATCCGCTGCACAACGGACTGCAGAAGCTTGACCGCCCCACCGACCTGCTTCGAGTCATGCCCGTTTTCTGGAAAATCTCACTGGAGAACCGCCATCAGCAAAACAACTGGTGGAAGCAGCTGGGACAGTGGACCCGCCAATTGGCCGCAAACGACAAGTACAACTTGGCCGCCGCCTACGCCACTGCCGCCCTCGACATTGTCGGAACTCGTTTGCCAGCCGAAATTCAGGAGCAAGTCACGCTCGCCCGTTCCAGAAGCTTCACCCATGTCGGCGGCATACCGGTGTCGACAAGCGATCCGAGCTATCCGATCTTCGAGGCGCAACTGGCGTACCAAGCCTCCAATATGGACAAAGCGTGGAAGGCGTACACGGAGAATCGCTCCAAGCTCGCGGACACCTACAAGGACCTCGAGTTGGACTTCCTGTCCTGGCTCATTCGCCGGCACGCCGACTTCGGTCAGTACAACGAAGCCGAGGACTTGGCACGCACACTCATCCGCTTCGTGGACAGCGGCGAAGCGCATTTTCCCGCCGCCCAGCGCGGCAATCTCTTCCTGGCGTACGCGAACATCGCACTCAAACGCCAGGAGTTCCCGAGAGCCCGAGCTCAGTACGAGCGCATCGCCGCCACTCCCGACCTCAAGGACACGCGGGTCGGGCAGAAGGCGCAAATTAAAATTGCGGAAATCGACCGCATTATGAACCGCTATGACGAGGCCATCGACCGCCTCGAGCGCCTGTCCGAGAGCCAGGATCCATACCTGCGCATCAACAGCCACTACCAGCTGGGCCGCATCAAGTTTGACAACGAACAGTACGACGAAGCCAAAGAGCACCTCGAACGCGTGTTGATGATCAGCCCCGACCACGCGGACGCGCACCTGCTCATGGGCGAGCTGGACCTCAAACTCAAAAATCTGGAAAAAGTGACGGACCTGGATATTGGCTTGACTCGAACGCAAAAAGTCATCGTGCCCGGCAAATCCCTGCGCCTGAAGGTGCAGGACAAGAACCTCACGGTCGTCGGACGCAACACCAACATCGAAATCCGGGTGTGGACCAAGAGCGGAGATGAGGAATTCTTCACGCTCTACCCCTTCGGGGACAGCAAAACCGATTTCCAAGGCAGTATTGCAACCGAACTGGCCCCCGTCGAGCCCGGCGACCACACCCTGCAGTTGCTCGGCGACGACATTGTCCACTACGATTTTTCGGACATGTTCAAGCGCAGAGCGAACATCCAGACCAACAACGAAGTCACCTTGAGCGTGGTGACCGACGCCACACTGCAGGCATCCTCGACCGAAATCCTTTCCCGGGAGGAACTTGAGGAACTGCAACTGCGCGTGATGCTGGCCAGGAACAAAGGACAAGAAGAGTATGAACGCAGCCGTTCCAGCCTCATGGAAGCGCGTCAGCGCAGCAATGTCCGTCCGGGGAATCCATTCCATGTTCGAGTGACCGACCTCGACCGCAGCACCACCGACCGGCGGGACACGCTCGAAGTCAGTGTCAGTGCCGGCAGCGGAGACCGAATCCAAACGTTTCCGCTCCGGGAAACCGGCCCCACCACCGGTAAATTCGATGGCTCGGTGAAAAGCGCCGGCTCGCCTCCCATCGCTTTCGCCAGCGACTCGCAGGAGGGCATGAATCCCAATTTCGCCATCTCCCCGAAAACGTATCCAGCCTGGACCGGCGCTCTCGACAATGAGGCGCCGAAGATCTACGGCGTGGACCTTAACGACAATGTGGCGCTCAAGGATCTGAGCGTGGAAACCGCGCCGAATCGTCAGCCCACCGAATTCCTGTTGCAGACCGCCTTCAATCAGGATGAATGGGACACCGTCGGAGGTTATCCCGAATTCAATCCCTGGGACGGTTCGCTCCAAGTCGAGGTGCTGCGGCGACCCGGCGGCATGAGCCTGGCAAGCGATGAGATCGCGGACCTTCGCCAGTATCTGAACTGGGGATGGCGCGCCGACAACGCTAGTCGCTGGGTCAAAGAACTCAAGGATTTCAGCCTGAAGCTCGACCGCACCATGCTCGAGCGCGGCGGCATTTCCCGGCTTCGCTACGGCACGCCGTTCGTCGCCCGAGTCCGCGGCGCCTTCTACATCGAAAGGCATCGCCGGGACATCTTTTCGCTGAAGAGCACCAGTCTTCCGGATGGATGGGATGTGCGTTTCGCCATCAATGGTGAATCTCCCGACAAGGGCGACGACGGCAAGCTGGCGGTTAGTCTGGAGAAGGGAGTTCACCAAGCCACCCTGATCATCACCGGCAAGGTGCTCAACGATACATTCGAGTCCCGACTCATGGTCGACACCAACGAACCGCCCTACATGGCGCCGTTCGACAGCACGCTGTTCGACCGCGAAATTCATCCCAATATCGCGGAGGCCCATGATGTCCCGCTCGCCTCGATCGAGAATCGCGAGGGCGGCCGCGGTTTCAACATTTCCTTTCCGGAAGGATCGCAGGCGCGCCTGTTCCGGCTGGTGATGCTGAAGTTCGACAGCGATGCGCCGGGCTTCGAGAAAGTCCGCCTGAGCAACCGGGACGGCGACCAAGTGTTGCCCACCAAGCAGGATTTCGCCGAACTGCATGAGAACGACATCCTCGAAATCGTCCCCGGCGACCGCATAACCGTGGAGTATGTGGACCCCAAGTTCATCTCCTCGGGAAATGAAAAGCACGCGCAATTCCTCGACGTCACCTACAACAACGCCGAAGTCAGCGCCGCCTTCCTCGAATATGCCACCAACCGAGACGGCGAACGCGTGCCCGAGTACATCCAAATGATTCGCTTCGTCACCGGGGAGCCGATCAATTTCCTGATCCAGGATCCGGACGCCGACCACACCGCCAAGCGCGACACCGTCGAGTTCACAGCCTGGACCACCGCGGGGGAACCGCATACCTACAAAGCCCTGGAAACCGAACCCCATTCGGGCGCCTTCGTAGGCAAGGTCTTCCCCGTCGAGGGCGAGACCGAGCGCGATTCCGAAATCCAGGTGACGGAAGGCGACCAGGTTTTCCTCAGTTATCTGGACAAGGAAAACACCGATCCAGGCATTCCGTGGCAGCGCGAGTACGCGGTGCCGCAGGTGTTCTGGCAGGATCCCGAGCTTCGCCTGTTCGACTCCGAGGTGACCGCACTGACCGAAGAACAGATGCCCAATCAGAACGGTCAGGCCGGGCAACCGAGCGGTGCCGAAGTGGAGCGAAGCACACTCGAAACAACCATGCCGCCACAGGCGCTCAATCTCAAGCGCCCGGACTTCATGGACGAGGGCCTCGAAGCAAGCGCATTCGTCGACGGGCCCAAAATCGTCGAACTGACGTTCCCGACGATCACGGTCTCGCCCCGGAGCACCGCCACCATCTACGTGCAGACCGAAACGGCACGCGCCAAGGCCAAGTCACGGCGAGCTGATGCGAACAATCCGGACGACGCGGAAGACGGAAACGACGGCGTGAAAGAGCCCGCCTTCGACATCAGTGTGCCGGGAACGATCGCTCTGACCAAAACACCGGAGAGCCTCGAGAAACTCAGCGCGAAAGGGTTTGTGCAGACCGTGGTTACGGGCATCCCTCCCTACCGCGAGGATGCGCTGATCGAGGGTGTCTACACGTTCAACATCCCAGCCGAACTCGGCGAGGTGCCGGACGAATCCTTGGTCGACGAAAACAGCGAAGCAACGAGCGCGGAGAACGAGAATGATGAGGATGATGAGGTTGCCGAGCTCAAAATCAACGGCCGGGACAAAATTCACGTCGGGTTCAAATACACCGATCCGGAAGGGCGAGCCCAATGGATCACCGGCAGTTTCGATCTGCGCTCGCGGGCCGGATTCCAAATCTATGACCGCCAGTACGAAAACGCCCTCGACGGCATGTATGTCGGCGAAACCCTCTACTTCGAGGTGATCGACAAGGCAAGGGACGTTTCTCCCGAACGAGACGAGGTGACGCTTGAGCTGGAAACCAAAAGTGGTGCGTCCGTGCAACTGGATCTGAAGGAGACCTATGCCCACACCGGCGAGTTCCGCGGCCTGCTCACGCCTGTGTTCGCCGGCAAGGGCAAGCCGGAGACGGCACCCGACGCCGGGGACAACGAGTATCAGGGGCTGCCCGACCTGCCGGTGGTGTACGGCGATGTTATAACCGCCCGCTACGGCGACGGCGACACCGCAGTTGAGCGCACCGTGAAGGTGCACAAGGGCGCGGACGGCGAGGCACTCATCTTCACCAAGCGGTTCGAGGACGATGACATCGCCGTGCAGACCCAGTTCACCATTGCCGAATCCTACTTCGAACTGGCTAAAAAGCACAGAAACCTCGGCCAGGAAGAGATGGCGAAGCGGGAAATCCTCCAGGGCAAGCGGTTGCTGGAGGAAGCCATCCGCGACTTCCCCGACTCGGATGTCCGAGCCCAGGCCGAATATCTGCTCGCCAATTTGGCCATGGAATTCGGCAACGACGCCGACGATCCGCAGCGCAAAAAGGACTTTTACAACGAAGCCATCACCCGCTTCACTGATATCGTATCCAGCGATCCGGACAGCACCTACGCCCCGAAGGCGCAGTACAAGAAGGCCCTGGCCTACGAGAAGATGGGCAATCTGGACAAGGCGTCCGAAGAGTATGTCAAACTGTCCTACCGATACCCGGACAACGAGCTGGTCGCCGAAACCATCTCCCGCCTCGGCCGCTACTTCTGGAAGAAGGGAAAAAGCTTGAATGACCAGGCCAAGACCGTCGACGACGAGGTCGAACGCTTCAAAATACAGCAGCAATCGCAAAACATGTACAAAACCGCCGCCGAAGTCTTTGGTCGGCTGGCCGAACGCTTCCCGTCCCACGACCTGGCCGGAAAAACCTCCATCCTGAGCGGTCAAGCCTATATCCAGGCCAAGGAGTTCGGCAAGGCCGTGGACGTGCTCGATGCGGCCATCAAAACCTACGACGGAGACAAAACCCTGGTTCCCCAGGCCATGTACTGGTGCGCGGACGCCTACATGCGGGTGGGACGCGAAGACCTGCCCGACGGCAAGGACCCGATGATTGAAGCCTACCGCATGTTCAAGAACTTGACCTGGGATTATCCCGCCACGCAATGGGCCAAGTACGCCCGGGGACGCCTGACCACCGAGGCGATGGCGAATGCGGCCGAAAAAAGCGAGAAGCAACAATGAGCGATGATACCGGCAAGCATGCGCAGCGGCAGATGCAGCAGCGCATAGATCTGCTGACCGAGCGCATTCGTCTGCTTGAGGAGCAGAATCACCGTCTCGTCAGTCTGCTGCACGAACACGGCATCACCGTGCGCGAGTATACCGGCATGGCATTCGAGTTGCCGCCGCCGGTAGACGAACCCCTCTCCGAGGAGGAGTGGCAGCGCCTTCTGGACACGATGGGCGATCCCGAGCGCCAATTGGCGCGCGAGCAACTCGACGAGAACGACCCGGTATATTACGTCGTCTGCTCGGCCACCCGTGCGGATGTGGGGCACTGGCTGGGACGCGGCGTGGTCTGGGCCTTGGCTCTTGAACGCGATCTGCTGCTGTTTGCCGCAGGCAAGCGTCCGTTGATCGAACGGATTCCATACGGGCAGGTTCGCCGTTCCATGTACAACCATGTCACGGGCGAGTTGGTTTTGGCCCCCAGCCACAATCTGCGGATCGAGCGGCTGGCCCTGCCGCCTGCCGCAGGCTATCAACTGCTCGCCCAAATCTATGCGGACAAAAACAAGGAGGAAAACGAACAATGCTAGAGAAACTGATTTTGGGCGGCCCAATGATGATTCCGCTGCTGATATGCAGCATCGCCACCTTGGGGGCGTGCATCGACCGCGGAATGGCGTTCTACAAAAACAGCAAGGTGGATCACCGAGCACTCCATTCGGAGATTCTGACCCTTTTGTCCGAAGGCCGGCTGGATGACGCCATAACACTGGCGGCCAGCACTCCGGGGCCTGTGGCGGCTGTCATGCTTGTGGGTCTGCAGAGCTATCGCAAGCTCGTCAGCCGCAATGAGGACGCGAACACCCTGCGCACGCTCGTGGGCAAGTCGATGGACGACTATACCCTTCATGCCATGAGTGCGGTTCAAAAACGCTTCAGCATTCTCGCCACCGTCGGCAATGCCGCGCCTCTCTTCGGCATGGCCGGTACCGTCCTGGGAATGATCAACTCCTTTGCCGCCATGCAGGCTCACGGCATGGACGCCAGCAAGGTTGCGGGCGGCATCTCCGAAGCCCTCATCACCACGGCGGCCGGATTGCTCATCGCCCTGGTCGCCGTCATCCCGCTCAACTACTTCACCTCGCTCACCGAGGATATCGAATTGGACATCGAGGACAGTGCGGGCAACCTGGTCGAATACATCGCCCTTCAGGCGAGCGCATCCGAGGAGTAAACACCGCACCTGCGGACAAGTAAATCGGGGCTCCCGTCTCCCGTCCGAGCAGACAGGGCGACCGAGTCCTGTCTGCGTGCCTCGCACAGGCAGACGACCGCCTTATTAAAGACATCCAAGCTCAGTTCGGCGGATACGGCCTCATCTCAAGGACGAAGACCGCGGAAATTCACCTACACCAACGACCGGCAAACAAGACCCATGCCAGGTAAAACCAGAAAAATCAACAGCGAAATCCCGATGGGGCCGTTTGCGGACATCGCGTTTCTGCTGATCATCTTTTTCATCCTGGTGACCAGCCTGACGAAGAACCTCGGTTTCACCACCGAAGTCCCTGCGGGAGAAAAGTCCGAGGCCAAGGAGGAAAAATCCAACAACGTGTCCATCAAGGGTAATGAGATTTACTTCAACGACCAGGGAATGGACATCGAAACGCTGGAAAAGGAACTGCAGGCGCTGAACCTCGAGGCCATGGAGAACGACTCGGATAAAACGGTCATGCTGGAAACCTCCGGAACCGTGCGCTACGGCAAATATTTCAGCGTCATGGCCGCGATCAGCGACGCGGGCGGCGTCGTGGCCATCGTGCAGGAGGAATAGCACGCCATGAAAAAGTCCAGAACCCGCAGAAAACCGGTCGATCCCCCGGTCGCCAGCATCGGCGACATCGCGTTCCTGCTGATCATTTTCTTCATGTTGACCAGCAATTTCGTCAAGGAAACCGCCATCGAGCTCGAACCCCCGAAATCGGAGGTCATCGATCAGCTCGAGGAAATTCGGATTTCCGTGGCCATCGACCACGAGGGCGAGGTCCACCTCAACGGCAGCGCGACCACCGTCGATGCGCTGGAAGGTCTTCTGACAGCGGAATTGGCCAATAAAACCACGCCGCGGGGACGCACGGTTATGCTGAAGTGCGACCGCGAAATAGAGAAGCACGTGTTCGAACCCGTCATCGAGGCGATCGCCGCCGCAGGCGGGCGAATCGCCGCAGTCGGAGAGCAGGGTGTCGAGGAATAACCTGAATCGCGGATTCGGGGCAACGTTCATTTGTACGGAGAATACACCATGACAAAACAAGAACTAGAGCCGGAAAAATACAACCCAGACGACAATCTCAAGATCTTTGCCACGCGCAGCTTGGTCCTGTGGTTGGTCGTCGCCCTGATTATCCATGTGCTGGTCATCGGCGGCACTTCCGTGGGATTCATGGTCAAAACCGTCTTCAAGATCGAGGAGCCCGCTGAGGAGCAGGCGGAAACGGAGGAAGCCGGCGACGTCGGGGAAGACCAAGAGGGCACGCAAGACGAAGGCGAAGACGATTCCAAATCGGCCGCGGACGAGAATCAGGATGAGGAAGGCGAAGATGAAGACGACGCCGAAAAGTCCCAAGAGGAGCTGATGGAGGAACGGAAAGACTCCGAGGAGGTTCGGGAGACCGGCGAGACTGCGTCGCCCGAGGAGATTCCCGAGAATCCGGAAGACTTGAACCTCGACATTGACGAGACCAACTAGCAAACGCCGCGCCCCGAGACTTCATGAAAGAGTATTTCAGAATTGACTGGCCGCGTCTGCGGAACCTGCTGCTGTGCCTGTTGCTGGGCATTGGCGGCATGCTGCTGGTCGTTCGCTCCGTCGATGTTCCCTTCCTCGGTTACCCTGAGTACCTGCGGGGCAACCCGGATGTGGCGACGCTGTTCCGGGACGAGGGCGTGGGGCAGCTTGTGGGCACCTTGGCGGTGCTTCACGGCATTGTCGGGCTGTGGTTGCTGCTGGCCTTCGCGCTGGGACTGCTGCATCGCCGGCGGAGCACGCTGAAACTGATTCGCTCGTCATGCGTCGCGGCGTATGTCGTGGCGGGATTGACTCTGTACGGTCTCAGCCGCACCATCGGACTGATGTACGGCAACGAGTTGACGCCGGACAAGGTGACGGCGTTCAACTGGTTCATCGATTTGGCCGCCCCGTACGCTCTGTTGGCCTTGGTCGCGCTGTTCGTCCACCTGCATTCGGCGCGGCGTGTGCAGATCAACTTGTACACCGGCGAGCAGCTGGAAGGTCCGGCCGCAGGCGACCGGGTGGTAGAATCGCTGCGCACGCACGGGCGCGATCCGCAGTATCGCGGCAGCATGTACGGCAGCGTCTTTCTGCACGCGCTGTTCATTCTCATCGTCCCCTGGTTGCTGAACTGGCTCGGATGCGTGGAGGACTACCGGGTGCCCAAGGGGCGCGGCCAGCCTGCTGTCGCCCAGGTCAAGATGGTCAGGCAGCAGCAGAAAAAGAAGAAGATGATCCTCAACCCCCAGTCCTCGATCATCTTCAATCAGCCGGACATCGAGGAGTTGCTTCGGGAGGTCGAGCAGGAAACCGAGTTGACCTACAAGGCCGATCCCAACGCCAATGCCGGAAAAATGGGTGCGGGCGATGGTTCCGAGGGCGGATGGCCCGACGGCATGGACAATGCCGAAGTCCGTTTCATCCGTCTCAAGTACCGCGGCAGCGATTGGGATGACGGCATGGATGCCCGCAGTCGGGCGGACATGAATTTCCTGGAGGAGTTCCACAAACTCACCGGATTCAAAACCCGCAATCATCCCGAAGCCCACCCCATCCATCTGCTCCGCAAATATCGACCCGGATATGCCCCCCCCTTCGTCTACATGACCGGCAACGGCAACATCCATGTAAACGACCGCGAAATCAAGATCCTGCGCACCTACCTCATGGACGGCGGCATGCTCTTTGCCGACTGCGGCGGTCCGCGCTGGCACTCCAGCTTCCAGCGCTTCGTCAACCGACTGTTCCCGGCCAAGGACCTGACCGTGATCAGCGACGACGATCCCATCTTTCAGATGCCCTACCAGTTTCCCAACGGCGCCCCCCCCCTCTGGCACCACGGCGGCATGCGGGCGCGCGGCATCAAATACCAGGGACGCTGGGTGGTCTTTTATCACCCCGGCGACATCAACGACGCCTGGAAGAACGAACACAGCGGCCTCTCCAGGCGCCAGGCTCAGAAAGCATTCCAAATGGGAATCAACATCATATACTACGCCTTCACCAACTATCTCGAACTGACCCGAGAGCACCGAAAGTGACAAGAGTAAGATGCATGAACCCCAAAAACCAACCGCCGCAGGGAGCAACGGCTAATCAACCATGCTGACGTTTCTTGCCAGACTATGGATGTACTTCGGCCTGATCGGCATCCTTTCGCTCCTGCTGTGGACCGCCGCCGCCGCAACGGCCGGGGTCGGCTTCCTCAAGCTGACCGACCGCCGCACCAAGCTCGCCTGGGTCGCCGTCGGCCTCGCCGCACTGGGATTCTTCTCCGCCAAAATCAATTCCCATTTCGTCAGCCGCGTCCAAATCGACCGCACCGCCCAGGAGGAGGAATTCCGCGAGGCGCAGCGCCGCGAAGCCCTCCGACAGGAACGCGAATCCCGCAAGGAAATCATGTTCGCCGAGGAAGGTGTCAGAGATATGGAAACGCTCAAACACGAACGCGAGGCGGAAGAACTCGATGACGAGGATATCACGCCCGGCATCGAGGAGGCCACCGTCGGAACCGGCGCCGAGCCCGACGACGCTCGAAACCAACCGCAGGTGCCCCTCTACAAGCAGCGCGGGAAAGCCGAGCGTGCCGAAGGAAAAACGGAAGAATTGGCGGATGTCGAAGCGACCGTCAAAGACGCGAAGGAGTCCAAGCCCAGCGGCAAGATGCTGAAGGAGGAGGACAAGATTCGGGCGGAACATTGGGACCGGGCGAACCTGTTCATGGGCCGCTGGACGTTGGTCATCGTTCTGTTTCTGGCCGTGGCCGATTACGTGCGGCGCTTCAACCGCACCTTTGATGTCTTTCTTCCGCTGCCGCTGTCCTGTCCCTGGCTCGACCGCCTGTCGCCCAAGTCAACGAGCGTGCTGCTGACCAAAGCGGACCGGACTGCTCTCGCTCATCACCTCCGCAATTTTGTCCGGCGCGGCGAGACCTATGTCTACTTCGGACCGTCCGATCCGGTTGCGGAGCCGCTGCTGGCGCGCGTCGGTCCGGCGGACATTTTTCTGAACGAACGGGTGCGGCGTTTCGTCTCCTGGCTCTACGACATACCCAAAATGCACGTTCACGGCCGGCCGACCCCGGATTCCGGCTTGCGCCCGCCGCTGCTCGACCGCCTCAAGGACCGATGCATTGCGACCGTCGCCAAGCGCTGGCCGAACGCCGCCGAGCATGCCGACCTTCTTCTGCACGACCTGGGCCGTTTGGGCAAGCACCTGCTGCGCCGGCTTCCGCCGGCTCTTGTCCTGCTGGTGCTGCTGCTGATCCCCTTCCTGATCTTCTTCACCCGCAGCAGCTACTATCTGCCGCATTACATTCTCACCATGTGCCTGGCCCCCTGGCCGATTCTCCTGTCCCACTTTCCGTCATTCGCCCCCGTGCTTCCCAAGCTCAGGGACATTCCCGATAGTAGTCCGAAGGATCGGGACTTCTTCTTCGACGCCGCCTGGTTCGGGCGCTGCTGCGCCGTCATCGACGATCCGCAGGTGGCGGAGACACTGCTCGACGAACTGCGACGCTACCTGAAGGCACGCCGCGTCCCCAACGCGCGGAGTCCGCAAACCGTCAACATCGTGTGGGACTTCGGCCGGCTCCCCGAAAACTTGGACCGCAAGGAGTTCTTCGACTTGTGCGCCGCCGCCAATTTCCGCTTTGTCCACGTTTCCGAACGCATCCCCGCCCAGGCCGACACGTTTTACAGCGAAGTTCACGACGGTTGAGCCGGCACGCGCATCCTTCCGCGCCTCTCCGGGCAAGGACGGCTTATCGAACTCGATTATGCCGAGGTCACGTGATCAAGGTCAATCGCCGACGCCGCAGCGATCCGCGCATTTCTTTCCGCGCCGAGGACATCATGCGGACACCCCTGCCCGCCGCTTTCTCAATTCTCGGGGACGGGGAAGTGCTCTGCGAGGAAGGCGCTGAAGGCGCGGCGGTATTCCTTTGAGGTTTCGGATTCCTCACAGAGACAGCGCGCGCCGTGCCGCCCGCCGGCTTCGGGGACGAAGACGGTGAGTTTTTCGCACTTGATAGCCTCGGCGATGCCGCGCCATTGTTCGGATTCGTTGCTGGCCCAAGCGATGAGAGTGGGGCAGGGTTTGATTTTGGCGGCGGCCTTCTCGGTCCAATCGGACGACTTGTTTTCGCTGGTGAAGAATTCGCCGGGGGAGAAGGCGGCGACGCCATCGATCAGGTCGGGTTGTTCGCCGGCGATTCGGAGGGCGAGGGAGGCGGAGTAGGAGTTGCCGACCAGTTCCGCAGTCATGCGTCAGAAATTCGTCAGGTCCGTGAAGAACTGTCCCTGCTGGGTGAAGGTTTTGCCGTTGACTTCGGTCGTAAAGGTGTAGTCGGCCGTGATCTTTCCGTATTCGTGGGTGAAGTCCATTTGGGTGCAAACCACATCCGGACTTGTCATGGTTTCTATTTCACCGTCCCCCGGGGTGGTTCGCGAACCGATATCCTGTCCCGGATTGATCAGAATAAGGCAGCGGGGCTGCTGATTGTCGTTTGTGAGGTCGGGGGGATCGCTTTCAACGTCGAAGTAAACCCACTCCACTTCTTCGGTCTTGCCCGGCTGGATATCGATAGTGCCGTTGTAGGCTTCCCGGAGACCGTAGCGACCGTCGATGCCCCGGAGCATTTTTTCGCGCACGAGTCGGACTTGCGAATTAAGGTGCCATTTGGCCATGGCCTCCTGCCAAAGGCCCAAGGGGCGGCCGAGCATCGTGTACAGAATGGCGAAGACCATGGATGCGATAACCAGGGCAAGCAGCACTTCGACAAGCGTGAACGAACGAATTTTCAAGGTGGAAGCTCCGGAGGGTTGAAACATAGTCGGATCCTTGCTTGCTAAGTGAATAATCGAACAATTCGTCGGCTGCCGCTGCACCCAAAAAGAGCATAGACCGTGCCATGTGCAGGGGATTTGGGAGGAGGGGGAAAAGAATTCGGCGGCGCCGGCCCGGCTATTCGTTGAGCAAGGTGACCAACATCACGTTGCGCTTGGTGTAAGTTTCTCCGCCGGCCTTGATGCTGAGCGTGTAATCCACGCGAAGCTGCCTGCCCTGCTCCGTGAATTCGAGTTTTTCACAGGTGACGGGATCGCGGATGATCGCTTTGGGTTTGCCGCTGCCGGGGGTGGTTCGCGCGGCCAGGTTGTGGCCGGGATTCTTGAGGATGAAACACCTGACGCTCTCGCTTCCACCTCCACCTCCACCTTTGCCCTTGCCCTTGCCGCCTCCTCGGCCTGCGCTTGTACTACCGGGGAAGTCGCCGTCATCGACGTCGAAGTTGATCCACTCGACTTGCTTGGTCTTGCCGGGTTGGATTTTGATGGATCCGCGTTCGGCTTCGCGCAGTCCGAACTGGTACTCGATTCCTCTGAGCATGCGCTCTCTGAGCAATCGGCTCTGCTGCTCCAACTGCCATTGCGCCATTGCCTTGTGCCACAACCCCATCGGCCAGGCCATCATGCTGTACAGCATGGCGAACACCAGGCTGGCAATGACCACGGCCGTCATCATTTCGATCAGGGTCATCGGGTGGCGGCGGCACGAAAATTGGCGAGTCGTCAATGTTTTCACGGCAATATCCAGATGTGCAAAGTGTGGTTGAACGACTCATTTACAATACACCCAAAATCTCAAAAATGAAACACCCGAAACCCTCAAGCCTTGTCGGCGGGTCTCATTCCCACGACAAATTCGCCGCGAAAAGAGGTGTCGCAATGATTTTTCAGCAGTTCGCCTGCCAATCCGCGAATGCACTCCTCGTGCATCTTCGTCGCTTCCCGGATCAGCGCCAAGCGGGTGGATTCGCCGACGATCCGCACAATCTCGTCAAGCAAACGCGCGATTCGATAAGGGGACTCGAAAAGAAACCAGGTTCCGCCGATGTCGCGCATGCCGGCCAAAGCGGTTGCGCGCCTGCCCGATTTCCGCGGCAGAAAACCGGCGAAGTGAAAGGTGTCCACGGGCAAGCCGGCGGCGACCACGCCGAAGGTCAAAGCGGAAACGCCGGGAATGACCAGCGGCTCTATCCCGCGCTTCAACGCCTCGCGCACGACGAGAAAACCGGGGTCGGATACCGCCGGCGTGCCGGCGTCCGACAGGATGGCGATTTTTTCTCCCTGCTCAACCCGGTCGAGCAGGGCCTCGGTTCGTCTGTGTTCATTATGAGCGTGGTAGGCGGTGCGCGGCGTTTGAATATCGAAGTGGGCGCACAGCTTGGCGGCCCGCCGCGTGTCCTCCGCGGCGATGCAGTCCGCCTCGGTCAGCATGCGAACCGCCCGGAAGGTCATGTCCTCGAGGTTGCCGATGGGGCTGGTCACCAAGGCCAGCCAACCGGCTTCTGAAGTGCCGCTCTGCATTAGGCTGCGTTCCTCTCGAGTTGATGACATCAGTGTTCAGGTGTCGGGTGTCGGTGTTCAGGGTCGATTGCTCTCAGAACTTTATCCCGGCAAGTCCCCCACTGTTCTTGCTTCACAATACACGCATTAATTACAAATTCCAAGACCCGACCCTGTGTTGTTCAGGGCAATTCCTTACTGAGGGAGGGGAGCGGCGTGATCCCGCCTCCCAGATGGAGAGGGCGAGACTCCCGTCGAGCCGGGGTTGCCGACACTGGAACCTCGGGCGTCCCCCGAAGGCGAGGGAGTCTCCGGTGCAGGCGGCCTGCCCCGCCATTCGCCCGACGGCGGTGCTCGACGGAGTCCCGCCCTCCAACGCGCCCCGCGCGCGCCGTCCGCTTGGAGGACGGGACACCTATTCCTCCGCTTCGGTTTCGGGGGGATTCAGCAGTTGTTCACGGAGGTCGACCGAGCGGATGCGGTAGAGGTTTTTAACGTCGTCCTGGGTCAGCGTCCGGTTGTATATGGCCACCTCGTCGATCAACCCGCTGAATCGGCAGGCATAGTCGCCTGGTCCGAGCCGGGCGGCGCCGACGCGCAGGAGTCTGTCGTTGTACATGTCCGCAATTCGTCCGCGCGTGACGTCCTCGCGCACGGCGAGCTTGCCGTTGATGTAGAGCCGGACTTCGCCTTCGTCCTGGTCGACGGTGCCGACCAGATGAACCCAGGTGCCGGGTTCAAGCACGGGATCGCTTGCGGCGGTGGTGCCGCTCTTTTTATTTTGAAAGTAATGAGTGTGCTGGATGCTGCCGTCCTCCTTGGCCAACAGTCCCAGGTGCCAGCCCTCCTTGACGACGATTCCCCAGTAGGGATCGGGCTGCTCGCCGTCCGGAAGGCTTGCAGGATTGATCCAGGCCGCGAAGGCGTAGCCGCTTTTGTGGATGTTCAGGAAAACGTTGGTTTTGGTTTTGACGGATTCGACCAAGGCGTTGTCCGAGTGCTTGAGGTGGAGGGTTTTGCCGATGCCGCCTTTGCGGATTTTGGGCATCCGCTGGGCGATGATTCGGGCGTGGTTGCCTTGGCCGCTGTCGTCGGGGACGGTTTTGCCGTCGAGCCGGTCGAAGGACCACCAGGCCACAAGGCCCTCGCGCAGGGTGCGGAAGTTGATGTAGGAAAGCGCCAGACTGATGTTCGCGCCCCAGCGCGCGATTTCCTGGTCATCCGAAGCTCGGGCGCGGGCGGCGTAGGCACGCAACCGCTCCAGGCGTCCCTCGCCGCCGAGCAGTTGGTTGAACGCCTCGTCGTGGCGCGCAGTGGTGCTTTCGTAAATCAACGCCAGCAACTCGACGATGTGCCGCTTGCTGAAGTTTTGATCATTTTGGACCTGATTGTACAGCGAGACCAGATCGCCGGGCTCAAAATCCCGGCGGGTTCCTCGCCTGAGCACCTCGAGCAGACTCTTGCGGTGCCCTTCGGAGGCCGGGCTGTGGCGGAAGCGGACCAAGGTCAGCAACTCCGGAAGGCTTGGCCGGCGCGCATACTCGACGATGCCCTCGATGATGGTGTCCAGCAAGGGGGGCTCCGGCGGATTGTCGAGCTGCTCGATCAGGAAGGGAACGCATTCGCGCTCCTGTTCGGCGATCAGCAGTTTCGCGGCTTCGTCGGCGATCCCGATTTCGGGCCGGTCGCGGACGGCCTTGCGCAGGTACAGCATTCCGAGTTCGCCCGCCTCATCGATTTTTTCGCGGGCCACCTTGCGCTCCAGAAACGTGCTGTCGGGACTCAGTTTGCGGACCGAGTACGGCAAATTGCCCGAACGCCGCGTGTATTCGGCCAACTGGTTCATTTTGCGTCCGAGCTTTTCGGCCTCCGGTCCCGTGCGGTACTTTTTGCGCAGGCTGCGGCATTCGGCCATGGCGCGGTTGAAGTTCGCGTCCGACTGCAGTTCGAGGACGCGCTGGAATTCCTCTTCGAAGGTTTCGTCAAGGGCGGGTTCGTCATCGTCCGTCGCCGTTCCGTCCCTGCGGCCCGTTTTCCTTTGGCCCTCCTCATCGTCCATTGTGGCCGAGGGAGGAGGGGGGGCTTCAGAGACGGCGGCTTCGTCGGAATCCTTGGGAATTTCTGTTGCGACGACGTCCCCGTCGCTTGATGAGTCCGAGTTGCCGGCGGCTTTGTCCGACGTTTTCTCGCCGCCGCAGCCGGCCATCGCAAGACACAGAAAAATCGGGAGCCAAAGCGATTTCATGGTATTTCTCGCGCAAGTAGTGAATTGGGTGCGGGCATGCCGAACTCTTCCCGAACCAGCGCCGCGGACGGCCGCGAGTTCGGGAAGAGGTCCATGGTGCTGCCGTACCGGCAGTCTGTCGAGTTATGCGTTCTCGCCGATGTGTTCGGCGTACTCTTCCTCGGTCATCAGTGAGTCCATGTCGCTTTCCACGACTTCGGACAACTTGCATAGCCAGCCGTCGGATTCGGCGTCACTGTTGATCAGTTCCGGGTTGTCGTCGAGTTTGCCGTTGATCTCGCTGACGGTTCCGCCGACGGGGGAATAGATGTCCGATGCGGCCTTGACCGACTCGACCACGCCGAGCGAGTCGCCCTGCGCGACGGTCAGGCCAGGGTCCGGCAGCTCGACAAAGGTTACGTCGCCGAGTTCCTCGGCCGCATGCGCGGTGACGCCGATGGTTGCAACGCCGTCCTTCAGCTCCACCCATTCATGTTCTTCGCTGATTCGTTTCATGCTTCTTTCTCCTGTATTGTGATTTTTTGTTCCAGCCCGGGCCGCCGGGGCGTCGGCATGTACTTGGTAGGGGGCGCGGCCACCGCGCCCCGTGTTCGGTCGGCCCCCGCGGGGGGGCCGACTGGTGCACCGAAGGCAACTAGCGTGTGCGGTTGCGCAGCATTTTGGTGGTGTCCTCGCCACCGTTTTGCGAATACATCAGGGGCAAGGGACGGTCCAAGCCCTCGATGTACGGCGGACGCGCCGCCCACGGCTGGACCGACAGGACGTTGTTCAAGTCCATCCAGTACTGCAGTCGCGCCGGCTTCAATCCCCAAACCATATGGAAGTGATTGGCGGGCGGCAGCTGCTTGTATTCCACCATCGAGGCGTACTTGGGCACGACGAACGTATGCGGCCAGGTGGGTGTGGACGCGTTGCACACCGCCTCGGTCAGCTTCGGCGGCAGATCGACGGTGCAGGCCTCGTCCCAGGTCAGCGAGAACATGCCGCTCAGGTCGCTGTATCCGAGACGGGCGGCGACACCCTCGATGCCCGCCGGCGAGACATAGGTCACCGAGTTGCCCAGGCCGGGGAAGTAGCCCGGATCGGCCAGCGGCATGTTGATCTTGGACAGAAGTTCGGCCTCCGAGGCGCCGGGCGTGCCCGCCCAGTTGAAGGAGGCGCTGCCGGAGTTGTCGCCGTCGACCAGTCCCTTGCGCGCCCACAGGGTGTTTTCGTCGTAGACGCCGAGTTCCTCGGCCAGCCGACGCAGCTCCCAGGGTTCCCAGACCTTGCGGAAGTCCATGAACAGCGGCGGATTGCCGCCGGTGAGCCGCGAGGTGAACAGCATGGTCAGCAATCCCTGCACGTCCGCCTCGGTGGCAAAGGGCAGCACGTCCTTTTTGCCGTTGTGGTCGAAATTGGAGTTGAACAGGCTTTCCATGGTGTCGGCCACCGGCAGCGGCAGACCGCGGCGGTCCGAGCCCCATTCGAGCTGGCTCATGAAGCCGCCGCCGACCGCGTTGAGTTCCTTCATGAGGTCGCGCACGATCAGATACATGGCGAGACTTTGGTTGAAGCGTTCGCTGTCGGCGTTGTCGCGCAGCTCCAGGCGGTTGGCGACGTGTTTGTCGATCCAGGCGCGAAGGGCCTTGAGTTCCTTTTCGTCGTAGGCCTTTTTGCCGAGCATGTCGGCGAGCAGCTTCATGTCCAGGCGGGTGATTTCGACCCCGAAGGTGTTGCGGGTGGGAATGATGTGGCCAAGGGCAGTCTCCATGCCCATGGAGTCGTGCCCGAGCACGACCACGCGCCTGCCCTTGAGGCTGACGGTTGTGGCGGCGGCGTACACCCAGTCGACAAGCGCCTCGACGGTTTCCGGGGTCATGGGCGGCTCCAGGCCGGTGTCCGGCCACGAGCCGACGTTGAGATGGGACAGCTTGCCGTACTGGGCGAGGGCGCCGTTAATGGCGTGCGCGAACACCACACCGGGTTTCGGACCGCTGTTGCCGCAGGTGAAGTTGATCGGGATGTCGGTCGGGAAATGGCTGAGCAGCGAGATCACGCTGAGCTGCGGAAACGCCCACGTGTCCGGGGTGCAGACCAGCACGTTGACGCCCGCGTCCTTGAACTGCTGGGCGACCAGGTCCGCCTGCGGCTCGCCGTCCACCAAAGTCGGCGCCCACACCACATCCACGGTCTTCACGCGGTCGGCAATCGTGTCCGCAGTCATGCGCACGATGTTGCGGCAACGCTGCCGGGAATCCTCGTCGATGCGCGGATCGCCCGCGCAGAAAACGCCGACAACAGCCTTTCGGGGTTCATAACTCGCTTCGGATGGAAGCATAGTGGCGGTACTCATACTGGTCTCCTTTGGATTGAGGGTTTCGACGCTGGACGGCAAGCCGCCAGCCAACGATTGCTTTTCCCCTCCGCCGCTCTCCGACGTTCGGATGCGGGGAGCGAGGCGGGAAAAACCGAACACCCTGAATTATAGTGCGTTTCCGCGCGTTGAAAACCCGAATTTGTGTTTTGCCCACTTGTTTCAGACATCTTTCCCCGCTATTGTACCCGAAATTCCGCACAACAGTCCTTCGCCGGCTTCTGCCCGCCACTTGATGGAACCGGCATTAGGGTCGCGCCGGCAACCAGTAAACCAAGCGCTCCCGCCCAATCAGGCACAATTCTCGTGAACAAACGCCGCTCCATCGGATCCGCCTTCGAACAGTCACCCGCCGAACGCCTCGGCCGCTGGGTGGGCGACAACAGCCTTCGCCTGCTGACCGCCGTCGCCGTTGCCCTGGCATTCTGGATTCTGGTGAATCTCACGGTCGACCTGCTCAACTTCATCGAAAGAGGGGGCATGGAGGATGCGGCGAACCGATTCAGTCACGACGATCCGTTCGCGCTGTGGAGCAAGCTCATCGGCGCCCCCTTCCTGGGCATCCTCGTCGCGTTGTCCCGCACCAAGTGACAGGCATGACCGCCAACCACTGCCCAACTTCTGATATCCCATGCACTCTTCCTACGACGTTCTGATCATTGGCGCCGGCATGAGCGGGTTGGCCGCGGGTATTCGCCTCGCCCACTTTGGCCGCCGAGTCGCCATCCTCGAACAGCACACCCTCGTCGGCGGCCTGAACTCCCACTATCGCCGACACGGCCACGAATTCGAAGTCGGGCTGCATGCCGTCACCAACTACGCCGCCCCGTCGGACCGGCGCGCCCCGCTCAACCGGCTGTTGCGGCAGCTGCGCATCGCCCGCGATGAACTGCAGCTGTGCCCCCAGGGGCAGTCAAGTATTCAATTTCCCGACGCGACTCTGCACTTCACCAACGATTTTGCCGACCTCGAGGCCGAGGTGAACCGCCTGTTCCCCGACGAGGCGGACCGCTTTCGCCTGTTTGTGCGCCGGGTGCTCGAGGAGGACTGCTACGCCCTGGATGCGTCGTCCCAACCCGCCCGCCCGATTCTCGAACAGTTCCTGCGGGACCCGCTGCTGCGCGAGATGATCCTGACACCGGTCATGTTCTACGGCAACGCCATGGAGAACGACATGGACTTCACACAGTTCTGCCTGCTGTTCCGGAGCATCTTCCTGGAGGGACTTTGGCGGCCGGGCGGCGGCATCCGCCGGCTTGTCGACCTGCTGGTGGACCGCTATAGCGAGGCCGGCGGCGAACTGCACCTGGGCGTGGCCGTCGACCGCCTGGAGGTGCAGAACAACCGAGTGACCCGCGCGGTCTGCGCCGACGGCACGACCCTGGAGGCCGCGGCCGTTCTGTCCGCGGCCGGCGCCCTCGAGACGCTCCGACTGTGCGATCCGGAACCGCCTGAGGCGCGCCAATGGCCTCCCGGCATGCTCTCCTTTGTCGAAACCGTCCTGGTCCTTGACCACTCGGCGGCCACATTGGGCGTCGAGGCGACCATACGCTTCGACAATCAGTCCAACCACCTCCGCTTCGCCCGCGCCACCCAGGCGGTCGACTACGAGAGCCGCGTGCTCTGCATGCCCGGCAATTTCCAGCACCTTGCGGAGTCCGCGATCGAGCCCGCCATTCGGGTTACCCGCCTGGCCAACTACGAGGACTGGTTCCGCATGGCGCCCCAAGCCTATCAGGACGCCAAGGACGAGCTGCTCGAACACGAGCTGGCCGCGCTGGAAGCCGAAATTCCTTCCATTCGTCATCACGTGGTCTGCACGGACATGTTCACCCCGCGCACCATCAACCGCTTCACCGGCCATCTCCACGGCGCCGTCTACGGCTCTCCCCGCAAGCAGCGCGACGGCACGACGCCGCTCGACAATCTTTTCCTCGCCGGCACCGACCAGGGCTTCCTCGGCGTCATCGGCGCCCTGATGAGCGGAGTCTCCATCACCAACGCCCAGCTGCTCGGGGGATAAACCGACCAGTAGTCGGTTCGCCTCTTTTTTTGGGGTGTTTTAGCGCGGACTACTGGTTTCGTGCTTCAGGTGGGTGTCGGGATCGATGATGACCAGGCGCGGATGGAAGGGGTAGTCGCCGCGCATGCCGTTTGGGCGCACGGGGTCTTCGTCCTCGATGCTGTAGACGAACGCGACCAGGTAGAGGGTGCCGTCCGGCCCGACGTCCATGCTGTGGCATTCGCTGACTCGTCGCCCCTTTTCGACGGTGATCGGGCCGTAGTGGGTGAATTCTTCGGTGTCCAGGTCATAGCTCACCAAGTGAGTGACGCCGCCCCAGCCGGTCACCGGCGTATACCAGACGGTGCGGTCGTGGATGCTGAGCACGCAGGAGACGGGGCGATTTCCCCAGAGCCGCGGAATGTCGGGGTGCAGGCTGCGGATGATTTCGATGCGTCCTTCGCCATCGCCTTCGGGCGGAAAAAAGCGGCCGAGGGCGGCGTCGAAACTGCGGATGAAGTAGAAGCATTGGTCCTGCTCGTTCCAGACGGTCAGGTGTCCGGCGCTTTTCTCCCACTGCTCCTTCAGCTTGTCGGTGGCATCCTCGTCCTCGATTTCCTCGGGGGTGGGCATGTCGATGTCGAGGGTGCGGATGGCGTCGGTTTCCGGATCGTATTGCCAGACGGAACCGCGGGGGCGCCGGAAACCGTAGACGCGGCCGTCCTCGGGGATCATCATGGTCAGTCCGCGCGGCCAGTCGGCGCCGCTGCCCTTCCACGGAAAGCCGAGGATGCGCTCGTCGCCGGTTTCCGGATCGAACACCGACAGCAGCCCCTTGTGGTTGCCCAGGCCGTAGAGAAGATTGCGGACCGGATCGTGACCGACGCTGAGAAGACCGTCGCGCGTGATGGTCCTGCCGAGGTTGCGGACTTCGCCGCTGTGCTTGTCGATGGCCAGCCAGTAGCCGCCCCGATACGGCTGGACATAGGACGCGTGACCGTCGCAGGTGCCGGCATAGACGACGTCGCCGTGCTCGAACATCTGGGAGTGAATCTTGTCCTGGGTGGGGGAATTCAGCTGGGACTCGCCGCACGCCTTGCCCAGATCCGTCAGATGCTCGACCCGCTTTTCGGCCATGGAATACCGAAACACCTGGGCGTGCCGGAGGCGGTCGTGGGAGCTGACTCCGAAGTAGACGTAGCCGTTGTCTGTGACGGTTATGCCCTCCCATTGCCCGTCCAAGTACGGCCATCGTTTGAGATTGTGGCTTGTGCCTGCCACGTGCGGTTCGGCCTGCTCCTCCTCGGTGAGCAGGGGGCGAAACTTCGGCGGTTCAAAGGGTTCGCCGATGGGTGATTCCCCCTCGACAAAGCCTTGGTCGGTCAGGAACTGGTCGGTGAGTTTCAGGGTTTCGAGAATTTGTGCTTCGCTGCCGTATTCGGGCAGAGCGAAGGCATGCTCCCATCCGGCCATGCGGTGGTAGCGGATGGAGCCGTCGACTTCGCGCAAAGCCTTGGCAAAGCGGTCGGCCTGTTCGATGGGGACCGCCGAGTCATCCGCGCCGTGAATCAGCAGGATGGGCGGCACCCCCTCGTGGACGTGTTCGATGGGGGAGAGCGGGCGCGCTCGGTCCTCCCAGGTTTCGTCCTCCGGCGCTTTGTCCGTCGGAGCGATGCCTGCGTGCTTGCGCATCCAAGTCAGCGCGGTGAGGTCGAGGCACGGGTTGTAGAGCACAGCGGCGGCCGGGCATTGCTCGGCATCGGGGTCGCCCGTCACGGCCGTTGTCGGCGTGAGGGCCAGCATAGCCGCCAGCTGGCCGCCCGCCGATTCGCCCAGCACGGCAATGCGAGTCGGATCGATGCCCAGTCGGTCCGATTCGACGAACAGATAGCGCAAGGCGTCGCGGGCATCCTCGAGGCAGTCGCTGATGCGGATTCCGTCCGAGCGGTCGGCGAGTCGGTATTCGATGTTGACGGCCACCATGCCCCGGCGGGCCAGATATCGGCAGTGCATGGCCGTGTGCTTGGTGCCGGGTGCGGTCCAGCCGCCGCCGTGAATCACCAACGCGGCGGGACGCGGGGTTTCCGGGTGTTGATTGTTCGGGTAGTAGATGCGCGCTTCGAGTTCGATTCCCTGCACGCGTTTGTAGATTTCGCGCCGGTTCGGGAATGGGTTGATCTTGAGTTGCGCCAGAGACAGCTTTTTGTCCTGGGCGCCGGCCAAGCCGCAAGCCGAAAACAAAAGAACTAAAGCAAGACCGGCAAAAGGACGAACGCTGTATCTCATGGGGTACTCCGGGGCGGGGCGCGGTTTCGAAGATCAGTACTACGGGCTCCTGCCTGTTATACTCAGCGAATGAACAGGCAGGGATGCCTGTTTTACTTGAAGGGAACTATACCACGGCAAGCGTGATGCTGCATCTTTGATTGAATTTGATGTCTAATGTTGTTATTTGATGTTTCGCGATATATATTCGTGGAATATGCTGAAACTGTCTTGAGAACACCCATTAACATGCAGGGAGCCTATCATGGCCGATGCATCTCCCATTTTGGATATTCGGGAAGCAGCCGAGCTTCTACGCCTGAACGAGCAAACCCTGCGGCGCCTTGCCCGCGGCCGCCGGATTCCGGCGTTCAAGGTCGGTGCGGAGTGGCGTTTTCACCGCTCGGTTCTCGACCGCTGGTGTCGGGATCAGTGCGCCATGCCCGCCGCCGATGTGCCGATGATTCTCGTCGTCGACGACGATGGCGTGATTTGCCGTCAACTGTCGGCGTTGCTCGCGACGAAGGGATACGGCTGCAAAACCGCCGGCGACGGGGCCGAGGCTGTCGAGGTGATCAGCGCGGGTAGAGTGCCGGACCTGGTCATTCTCGACTTGAACATGCCGGTGATGGACGGTCCCCAGTTTCTTGCCGTGGCGCGAAGGCACTGGCCGGAACTGCCGGTCATTGTCCTGACCGGCTACCCGGACAGCGCCCTGATGGCTCGAGCACTGATCCATTCACCGGTCATGATGCTGTCGAAACCCTTCGAGGCATTTCAGATGGAACGTGCGCTCAAACAGATTCTGGGCGCTCAAAACACCGCGAAAATCAGTTCCGCGGCATAGCGCAAAACATGAGGTGCAACGTGAATTCTCAGACGGCTGCTCAACCCGGGCAAAGCGCCGAGCATACTCTCCCCGTCCTCGAGGCGTCGGAACGTACTCGAATCACTCTTCGCCAGGCGCAGAAGATGGAAGTGCTGAGCGTCATCGCAGGCGGAGTGGCGCATGATGTGAACAATCCCCTCAACGGCATCATCAACTATGCGGAACTGTTGCGGGAGGAATGGGATGCGACCGCCCCCGATACGCGGAAGTATGCCGATATGATCGTACAGGAAACGCATCGCGGCGCCCGCGTTGTCCGCACGTTCTTCCACTTCCTGCGCGCCGACAACGGCGAGCAGGCGCCAATCACTGCTCGGGACCTGACGGCGGGAACCGAGATCCTGGCTTCCGCAGTGCTCCGCCACAGCGGCATTGATTTTCGGAGCGAGGTGGCCGACGATCTGCCGATGGTGACCTGCAATGAAGTGGCTGTCCGCCAAGTGCTGCTCAACCTGCTGCTTAACGCCCGCCAAGCCGTCAACGATCAATTTCGGCAGGCGAACGGGGAAAAGCGCATTGGGCTGCGGGCGGGGCGTGCCGAGCTCGGGCGTGTGCCGCATGTTCTCCTTGCCGTGGAGGACAACGGGATCGGCATGGACGAGCAGGTCCGCAGTCAGGCGACCACGCCCTTCTACACCACGCGCAGCTCGACGGAGTCGATGGGGCTTGGTCTGGCCGTTGCTCAGGAGATTGTCGAGGAGCACAAAGGGGTCCTTGAGCTGGACAGCACGCCCCGCAAGGGAACCGTCGCCCGAGTGCTGCTGCCGGCGGAAGAGTAGTGTCGGCCAGTGCAGAGCCTGTTCCCCACGGGCCTGAAGCGCGTGAAACGTGATGGGTGGGTGGGTGCTATGTCCACAGAATTTGGTTGGATTTGGTCAGCTGAGTTCGCACTGGCATCAGTATCAACGGGCATCCCTGCCTGTTGTGAGGTCCTCTGCACCCAGGATGGTCGCAGTACGTAAGCCATCCAACCAAATTCTGCGGGCATAGGGTGGGTGAGTGGGTGTGGGTTTTACGTTTCAGGGTCGCCTGAAGGGGTTGTAGTTCCGCTTTTAAGCGGATTCCGGCTAGCCGAAACTACAAAATGTTTCCTTGCATGCACTCGATTGTGATGCCGTGATTCGTGTGTGTCAGTATGATTGGGTTTCTCCTTGCCTTGGTTCACGCGGCCTGAAGGCCGGTGGTACTGCATGGGGGGCGGCGGCGCCATGTGGCGCCGGCGGCCGAACTGCTGGTACCCGCGGGCTTCAGCCCGCGTCTCCGGTTCACGCGGCCTGAAGGCCGGTGGTACTGCAAAGTTTTTTTGGTCATTGCTCATCAAGCCAGGCGGAGAAGAGGCGCCTGGCGATGGGGGCGGCGGTCTGCCCACCGGAAACGCCGTTGCGGATGAGGATGGCGGCGGCATAGCGCGGATTGTCGACTGGCCCGTAGCAGATAAACCAAGTGTTGTGGGAGCGGTCTTCACTGGACCCGACTTCGGCGGTGCCGGTTTTGCCGGCCAGCGAGATGTGGGGATTGCGGGCTCGCCGAGCGGTGGCATTTTCGCCATTGACCACTCGCTGCATCCCCTCCTGCACGACGTTCAGGGTTTCCCGGCTGACTGGTAGCGTCGCTTCCGGATCGGGGACGGTTCGATGCCGGAGTCGACCGTCCGGGCTGCGGATGTCGCGAACCAGGAAGGGGCGATAAACCGTGCCGCCGTTCGCAATGGCCGCCGTGTAGACCGCCGCCTGCAAGGGGCTGATGTCGATGGCGCCCTGGCCGATGGAGAGGTAGGCCGTGTCGATGGCCAGCCAGCCGCGTCCCCAGTGTCCGCGCGCCCAGGGGCGGGACGGCACCAGACCGTCGGTGGCGTTGGGCAGATCAATGCCGGGACGCCGCCCAAAACCGGTGGCAAGCAGGAGCGGACGAATTCGGTCCAAGCCGGTGCGCATGCCCACATCAATGCAGTACACGTTGCAGGATTGCTCGAGGGCGCCGCGCATGTTGACCGCGCCGTGTCCCGCCCGGTACCAGCAGTGAATCGAGGCGTTGCCGATGCGGATCACGCCGGGGCAGACCACGGTGTCGTCCGCCGCGACCACCTCGTTTTCCAGAGCCGCCATGGCAATCAGCGGCTTGACGATGGAGCCGGGCAGATACGCGCCGTCCGCAGCGCGATTGACCAGAGGCCGGCGTTTTTCGTCTTGGGCCATGGCATTGTATCGGTTGCTGTCCAGGCGGGACAGATCATAGGACGGGGACGAAGCCATGGCCAGAACGGCGCCGGTGTCGACTTCCAGCACTACAATGGCGCCGCTGTGGCCGGCCAGCAGGCGGTCGGCTGCGGTTTGCAGCTTGTGGTCAAGCGTCAGAATTAGATCGTTGCCTGGTGTCGCCGGTGCCGACTCGCCGATTTGCTCGTGGACGAATCCCTGGGTGTCCACGCGCACCACCTGCATGCCGGGCGTGCCGGCCAGAGCGTCGTCATACTGTTTTTCCAGCCCGGCGCGTCCATGCAGTTCGGGTCGGATGTAGGAAAACTGTTCGTCTTCGTTGCGGGGGGGGCGCCGGCCCGCGAATCCGAAGACGTGCGTGGCAATGCCGGGGAAGGGGTAGTGGCGGCGCGAGGAGGGGCGGATTTCGGCGGCCGGCTCGTGAGGCAAGTGTTCGGCGACCAAGGCCATCTCCCGCTTGGACAGATCGGAATACACGGTAATCGGCAAGGCGGGATAGACATGCAGATGCCGTTCCGGACCGGTCTCGGAAAACGGGCTTTTCCGGCCCAGCAACTCGCCGAAATCGGCGGCTTTTTCCGCAATGTGGACGAGCGTGTTCGAGCGCGGTCCGGGTTGGCGCATTTCGGGGAGGTGAAACACCAGGTCGTAGGACGGACGAGTGTCCACCAGGAGGGTCTCGCCGTCCGCCGCCAGCATTCGTCCCCGCACCGGGTTCAGGCGAATCCGACGAATGGTCTGTTGGCTGAGCAGTTCGGTATGGTGCTCGCCCTGCTGAACCTGCACGATCCACAGACGGACCGTCAGCAGCAGCAGCAGGCCGGCAAAAAAAGCTCCCACCAACCAAAGCCGGGGCAGGAAGCTTTCGGGCACCGATTCAGGGTCATGGATACGCTTCATGCTCAAATCCGTTCAAGTGTCTCCGCGCATCCCGGTACCGTTGCACGTGCAGACGCTCGGCGCAAGCATCCAGCACCAGTGCCGCAGCAGGCATCAGCACCAATCCGGCCAGGGACATCCACACCAGGTACCGCAAGTTTTCAAGCCGCTGACCGGGAACGGGCACCCCTTGCCCAGCGTATTGAAGCATCAGGGTGACTATGGCGGTTCCCAAGCCGAGGACGGTGCCCGGTGCCGCTTGGGCAAACCACACGCGCGTGTCGCCGTGACGGCGCCAGAAATCCCCGAGCAGAACGGCCCCGCCGGCTGTCAGCGTGCAAGTCAGCGCACGGTTCAGAAGCAGGGCGTCCAGCAGCCCCGCCGCCAGAAGGGCCACCAACGCCGCGCGAGTCCGTCCGGCGGTTGCCGCGTAATAGAACGCCGCCACGGAAACCAGCGGCAACGCAATCCGAATGTTTCCGGCGACCGCCTGCAGCCAGACGGCAACCCAAAGTCCTGTGACCATCCATATCCAATACATGGGTCGAGTATACTCCGTTAGATCGGTGATCAGTGATCGGTAACCGGTCACTGGTCACTGATTACCGATCACTGATTTCCTTGGCCGCCAGTGTGCGCGCTTCGGCGTCGGCCTGCAGCACCGCTTCGAGGGTGTCCGCCGGCCTTGGACTGTGGCGCGCCATGGTTCGTTCCACGACACGCGCAATGTCCGGAAAGGAAATGCGCTGTTCGCAAAACGCGTCCACGGCCACTTCATTCGCCGCATTGTACACCGCCGGCTGCGTCCCGCCTTGACGGATGCTTTGTCGGGCCAGCCGAAGGGCGGGAAACGCTGCGTCGTCGACCGGGCGAAACGTCAGCGTGCCCAGTTCGGCCAGGTTCAGCGCGGTCGTGGTTCCCGGAACGCGCTCCGGGTGGGTGAGCGCGACCTGAATCGGCAGGCGCATGTCCGGATGGCTGAGCTGGGCCAGCATGCTGCCGTCCGTGAACTCGACCAGCGAGTGAATGATCGATTCCGGATGGATGACCACCTCGATTTTCGACTCTGGAACGCCGAACAGACGACAGGCTTCGATCAGCTCCAGCCCCTTATTCATTAACGTGGCGGAGTCGATGGTCACCTTGCGCCCCATGTTCCACGTCGGATGGCGCAATGCGTCGCGCCAGGTGACCGACTCCAAAGCTTCCGGATTTACGTCGCGGAACGCCCCACCGCTTGCAGTAAGGATGATGCGTGAAATCGTGGCTGCGGGCGAGCGGTCGAGGCATTGCATGACCGCCGAGTGTTCGCTGTCCACCGGCAGGATGCGGACGCCGCAGCGCTTGGCCTCGGCCATGACCACCTCGCCCGCGCTGACCAGCAACTCCTTGCTGGCCAGAGCAATGGTCCGGCGCGCCTGAATGGCGCTCAAAACCGGTTGGAGGCCGGCCGTGCCCACAATCGCGCACAGCACTGTGTCCAGATCATCCGAAGACAGCCGCTCCGAGACAGCGTCCAGACCCGCGAGAGCGCGGCAGGACGGCGGCAGACGGCGCGACAATTCCTCGAAGGCAGCCGGCGAAGACACCGCAGCCCAATCGCAGTCAAACTCGGCGGCGAGATCAGCCAGGCGCGCCGCGCTGGCGCCGGCGGCAACACCGACCACGCGGAATCGCGGGGACAGGTGCCGGACCACGTCGGCCGCGCCGGCCCCGATGGAGCCGGTGGCACCAAGAATGGCGATCCTTGTTTGCTTCATAACACCTCGGAATGGCAGGATGCCCGCATTGCTGAAATCAATGAATGTTTACGTCTCATGTTGGCGTCCGCCCCATGAGGAACAGGGAGGCCATGTAGGCAATATATGCCAACAGCAGAACGACGCCGGTGGTCCGGCCCGCCTTGCCCCGCACAAAGCCGGTCACGAAGATACCCCCCCCCAGGGCGAGAGCCACCGGGATGTCGAAATGGATCAAAAACGCATCCTTGATGTTCAGGTCGGTGATGATGGCCGACAGCCCGATGACCAGGGTCATGTTCAGCACGTTGGCGCCGAAAATGTTGCCGACCGACACGTGCTCGGCCTTTTTGCGGATGGCCGTGATGCCGGTGAACAGCTCCGGCAACGAGGTGCCGAACGCGACGAACGCCAGCGAGATCACCGCCTCGCTGATGCCGATGTTGGCGGCCAGGCGCTGGCCGAATTCGACCAGCAGGAACGCGCCCGCGGCCACGAAGGCTGCGCCCGCGATGAACAGACATATCTGTTTGGCCCACGCCGCCCGCGTCGCCTTGTCCACCTGCACGGTCCTCCCCACCTCGGGAAGCCCCCCGACGTGCATCGACTCGTAGTAGTTCACGATCAGGTACACCACCAGAAAAACCAGCAGCGTCACTCCCTCGTTGCGCCGGATCACCGGCCCCGCACCACTGGCGTCCGGAAGTCCCATGCACAGAACAAACAGCAACCCCGCCAGCATGAACGATCCCTTGATCAGAAACACTTCCCGCTTGACGGTGGTGGTGACGAAAAACACCACGGCGCCCAGCACCAGTCCCGTGTTGCAGACCACTGAACCGACCGCGTTGCCAACCGCCATGTCCGGCACTCCCCGCAGCGCCGCCGTGCAGCTGGACACCACCTCCGGCAGCGTCGTGCCCAAACTCACGATGGTCGCGCCGATGATCACCTGCGGAATGCCCGAAGCCTCCGCAATCCAAATCGCGCTGTCCAGAAAAACATCGCTCCCCTTAACTATGACGACCAGGCCGATCACGAAAAACAGCAGGTTCAATAACACCAGATCGGGAATGGCACTCACCAATTGGGACTCCTCGCGGGGTGTGGAGAACTCAGACGATATTGCGGAAATAGTACTCGCGAACTGTGGGCTCGAGCTGAAACATCGTGGCGATCAGGGCGGCGCGAATCCACATGCCGTTACGGACCTGACGCCAATACATCGCGCGCGGATCCCGGTCGACTTCGACACCAATTTCCTGCCGGCGGGGAAGCGGATGCATGATAATCGCGGCCTGCTTGAGCACGGGCAAATCCGCACCGCCAAGCCAGTAGGCCGATTTGTCGAAACCGATGCTCGAACTCGAACCGTCATCCCATTCATCCTGCAGACGGGTCATGTAGATGGCGTCCGCATCGGCCTTCACCGCGTGGAAATCCTCCGTGATACTGTAGTCGATGCCGTTCTCGTCGAGCTGCTGGAGGATGTCCCCGCCGATCTGCAGGTGCTCCGGAGCGGCGAAAATCTGGCGCACGCCGGGATAATTGGTCAGCAAACAGGACAGCGACCGCACGGTTCGCCCGCGCGCCAGATCGCCGCAGAACACCACCGTCTTGCCCTCGATGCCGCCGAGGCGCTCGAAACTGCGCTGGAGGGTGTAAATGTCCAACAGCGCCTGGGTGGGATGCTGGTCCTTGCCGGAGCCCGCATTGATGATGGGCACCGGTCGGTCGGTGTTGCTCAAAAGCCAAGCCATCCGCTCGGCGAATCCCTGCTTGGTAGAACGCATGATGATCAGGTCGAAATAGGAGCTGAAGGTGCGAACGGTGTCCTCGGGAGACTCCCCCTTCATCTCGCTGGATGTGCTCGTGTCGCGCACCTCGGCCAGCTTCAGCCCCAGGTTCTCGCAGGCGGCGTAGAACGACAGAAACGTGCGGCTGCTGGGCTGGGAGAAGTAGAGCATCGCCCGGCGATGGTCGAGCAATTCGGAGAGGAAGCGCATCCCCTGCTTGTTCTTGGCAATGTGCCGGATGGCGGTGGCAAGGCCACAGAGGTTGTCGAGCATCCGGCGGTCGAACTGCTGCGCCGTCAGCACGTGCAGCGGCCGTTCGCCCTCGTTGAAATAGGCGCTCTTGTCGCGCAGCGGCAGGTCCTGCAGCTCTTCCCATTCTATGTCGATCAATCGCTTGTTGCCGTTCATGATTGTCTCCGCTGGGCTGATGTGACTCTCCTGACTCGGCGAAAGTACCGTCACTGTCCACCAATGAACGGCGCCGCCGGGCATTCTACCACTTCTCATCGGGGGAATCAAATCCGTTGCCGTCGGAGCCAGGGATTCCCGGCGATTCCTCCGGACAAGGCGCTCAGTCGGCCATCGTGGCCACCATCACCGCTTTGATCGTGTGCATGCGGTTCTCGGCCTCGTCGAAGACGCGGCTGAAGTCGGCCTCGAACACCTCGTCGGTAACCTCCAGAGGGCCGATTTCGCGGGTCAGCTCGGTGTTTGTGTCGTGGAACGCCGGCAGACAGTGCAGAAAAATCAGTTCGCCTGCCTCGCGAGTGCCGGTGGCCGCCACCAACTCGGCGTTGACCTGATAGGGCCGCAACAACTCGACCCGCTCGTTGAACTGGCTCTCCTCGCCCATGGACGTCCAGACATCGGTGTAGAGAACATTCGCCCCCTTGACCCCGGCAACCGGATCATGCACAACCTCGACAGCGCTGCCGTTGCGCGCGGCGGCCGCGCGCGCCATGGTCAGCCACTTCTCTTCCGGCGCCAGCGACGGCGGACAGCAGTTGACGAAATCCACGCCCGCCTTCGCGCAGCCCAGCATCAGCGAGTTGCAGACATTGTTGCGCCCGTCCCCCATGTACGCCAAGCGCAGTCCCTTCAGGCGTCCGAAGGACTCCTGGACCGTCAGCAGGTCCGCGAGGACCTGCGTGGGGTGTGCCTCGTCCGTCAGGCCGTTCATCACCGGAACCCCCGAATGTTGCGCCAACGCCGTCAACGTCTTATGAGCAAACCCGCGGAAAAGAATCCCATCGAACATTCGTCCCAGCACCCGCGCGGTGTCCGACACCGACTCCTTTTTGCCAAGGTGGATTTCCCCCTTGCCCAGGTATGCCACCGCCCCCCCTTCGTCGAACGCGGCGACCATGCCCGCGCAGCGGGTGCGCGTCGACGGCTTCTCGAACACCAGCGCCACCGTGCGCCGCTTCAGATGCTGCACCATCCCCGCCCGGTTCGTCCGCTTGCCTTCCTTTAGTTGTTCCGCCAAGTCCACCAATCCCAGCATCTCCTCGTCCGTGAGATCGTTGAGGGTCAGCAGACTCCGTCCGCGAAGGGCTTCGCCATTCCAATTCATGAGAGGAACCTCGCCGCTGTTTGTGTGACCGCATTCCGGCCCAGGGATGTCGCCGCACCGCCGTGGAAACCGAGGTGAAACACCGATCGGCCGGCGCGCCACCGGGAAAAGCCCGTACAATACTGCCCCGCAGCGCCCTTTCAAAAAGACTCGACAACGCTTGACGTCTCATCGAACAGCAGTACAGTACCGTCCGCATCAGTCTGATCGGGACGTAGCGCAGTCTGGTTAGCGCGTTTGACTGGGGGTCAAAAGGTCGGAGGTTCGAATCCTCTCGTCCCGACCATTTACAAAGCACGGCCCGCCAAGCAGTTACAATCTGCAAGGCGGGCTTTCTTTTTGGGGTGTCGGATTGTCCGGGCTAACCCTGGGCTAACCTTTGGCGGTGATTTCAGGAGCATC
>CAZSBQ010000004.1:0-15260 GCA_964604795.1 uncultured Victivallales bacterium
CGGAGGGACTGTTGACGATCTGCACGTCTCCTGATTTGCCAGTCGCAAGCATGATACTACTGCCGCCTCCGTCGAGATTGATGGCACGGTGGCAGCCGTTTTCGAGCATCAGCATGGCCAGCTCATGGGCGGTCATGCCAACACTATAGCCGGGTTGCCGTCCATCCACCACGGCCAGCAACAGCCAGCGTCCGCTTTCATCGAGCCCCAGCGCGGTTCGCGGATGGCGTTTGCCGCCCGGCCTCGGCAGCACGTTCCCGTCTTTTACCAAGTCAATCCACCAGGCATTGCATCCTTCATCCACGTCGGGCATTTCGCTCGGGAACTCCCCGATATGCGGGGTGCCCTGTTCGTCCGTCCAGAAACATAAATTATTCTGTTTCTGATTAGCCTCACTTCGCACCTCGCCATCCGTCGCGGCCAGCCCAATGATATCGACGGGGAGCCCCTGTTGCCAGGGCGCGTTTTTTTGACCGTCCGGGCCGGGGAGGGCGGCAAAACCGTTGCAATTCACTGCGGCCGCGACTTCAAAGCGCCGAGCCAGCTCACGTGGGCTGGTCAAGGCTGCTTCTGCCGGACCATCGCCGTCGGGATCGTTTGCCGGCATAACCACCATTTCAACCCGAGGATGGTGCAGGTCGATACGCAGAAACACGGTAGCGAGCGGCTTCGGTTCTGTATGCTGAGTCTGCCAAAGCACGACAGGCGAAGTATCCTTCTCGTTCTGTACCGGCGATTTTGGGAGATGTGTCGGCCACACAGCATCATCAGGGGGTGCGGACACCGAGTATGCACATCCTGTGAGCAATGACGCCAACAGAACAAGCGAGAAATGTGTGAGTGCAATATTATTCACGATGCTTGCCTCCGATGGAACAATGACCGCTCAGGGCTATGTCCACAGAATTTGGTTGGATCCGGTCAGTTGAGTTAGCAATGGCTTTAGTATCAACGGGCATCCCTGCCTGTTGTGAAGTTCTCCGCACCCAGGATGGCCGCAGTACGTAAGCAATCCAACCAAATTCTGTGGACATAGGCTCAGCGTGCTCGACAAAACATGTTTTGAGCAACAATGGCGATCCTTTACGTAACTTCGTGATGGATGGCTGCGGCAATGGGGTGCTCATTGCGCGCATGCGGTCAAAACGCGGCGCGGGGGGAATGTACTCTCTCGTCAGGCCGTCTGCAACCCGTAGGACGGGTATCCGAACCGTTTTGTGACGGGCATTTTTTCTGTTTGCTTTTTCACGGATTCAGATTACAATTTGCTCTGTACAGAGTACTGATTAGGAGTTATTAATCACCAAAATGAGAGCACTTGTCGCCATGAGCAACAAAATCAGCGTTGAAAACTGCTTGATCCGCTACGAAAACCGCGAAATTCCGATTGTTTCCGGAGAATTTCACTACTGGCGGGTGCTGCGGGAAAACTGGGAAGCGATACTTGAGCGCATCGCGGAGATGGGACTGAAAACTATTGCCACCTACGTCCCTTGGAACTATCACGAACTGGAACCCGGGCACTACGACTTCACCGGCGAGACCAGTTCCCAGCGCGACCTGGCGGGATTCATGGACCTGGTGCGCGACGCAGGCATGTACCTGGTCATGCGCCCGGGTCCCTACATCTATTCCGAATGGGAATTCGGCGGAGTTCCGGAGCGGGCCGCAAAAAAGCACCGGCTCGATCCGCAGTTTCTGGAATGGAGCCGCGACTACATTGAGCACGTCTGCGATGTCCTCGTGCCGCGCCAGATCACCCGCGGCGGCAATGTAGTCATGGTACAGGCCGACAACGAGCCGTACCCGCCCATTGAAAGCTTCGGCACGGAAATGGGATGCTTCGATCAACCGGGTGTTTTCAAAAACTGGATTCGCGAAAAGTACGACGGCGATATCGCCGCGCTAAACGCCCGATGGCGCACCCAATACAGCGACTTCGATCAGGCCTGCGTCTATTTCCACGAACCCTACGTCAATACCGCCGCAGTCATGGGCGAGCGCATCCTGCCCGGCGAAGTCTATGGCAACCGCTACGCTGACACCCATGAATTCATCGGCTGGTACGCCACCAAAATCGTTGCCACAGTCGGCGGCTGGCTGCGTGAATGCGGCATCGACGTGCCGATCTATGCCAATGGCTGGTCGCCGCTCTACCAGGATTTCAATCAGTTCATGGACGCCGTGGATTTGGCGGGCACCGATATCTACCCCCTGCCCTTTTTCAAATCGGAAACCGGCGACTGCGACAACTGGCTCTATAACCTCGACATCGTCAAACAGCACGAAGCCGATGTCGTCAACGGCAACGTCTGGTCCGCCGAATACCAGTCCGGACTGTACCCCATCCAGCAAGTCGGCTATCTTGAGCCGCAGCATTTCCGCATGGTCGGGCTCGCACTCATGGCGCGCGGCCTGAAAGGCTGGAACTGGTATATGCTGGTCAATCGCGACAACTGGTATCACTGTCCGATCAACGAATGGGGACGCACCAATGAATTCTTCCCGGTTCATCGCGACCTGGTACGCATGAGCGACGCAGTGCAGCCTTGGCATACCCGTGAACTGCACGATGTCGATCTGCTGGTCTACAAACCCCATCGCGTGGCCGATCCCGGCAATTTCGAGAAGGTCTATCAGGCGCTTGAAGCTGCCGACATCGACTACGGTTACTGGAACCCGGTGTCTGAAAACCCGCCAAATGCCGACACCATGATCTACACCGGGGCCGAATGGCTCGACCCGACCAGTGCCGGCCGTCTCGCCGAATGGGTGAAAGCGGGCGGAACTCTGCTGCTGTTCAGCCGTTTCCCGACCACCGACGACACCGGAAAACCACTCGAACTCCTCCCACTCATTCCACCCGACGGCGTGCGCCCCGTGGGGCTGCCTGTAACGATCAGGTTCATGAACGGCAGCATAGATCTGTCAGGCGTGGGGCACATGGGCGCTAAAACCAATCTTTTCTTCTACAATTCATCACCAGGAATCCCGATCACCGCCACACTCTCAACCCAGTCCAAGGAACAACTGGTTGATATCGGAGTGGTTGATGCCTCCTCGTTCGTCATCGGCTACGCAACCCCCTTCGGCCAAGGTCGCATCGTCCACATCGGTGCGGCACCTTGCGCGCCAATCGTACGCATGATCCTCGAACAGATCGACCGACCGCCCCACGCCCACTGCAGCACTCCGGAAATAACCACAACCCTGCATCGGCATCGAGACGGCCACCACATCCTGTTCGCCATCAACCGATCGGACAAGGCGACAAACGCCGCAGTAGCGCTCGACCACAATCGCATCGGATTGAATAACAACGGCACGGTCCGCATCACCAATCTCGCCGATTCCACGCCCCGCGAGATATCAGGGGAGGAACTGACAAACCTGGAAATTCACATACCTGCCCATGATGTCACCGTGCTGCGCCTTGACGCATAAGCTGACGAAGCAGATTGGCGTAATGACGGATTGCGTCTTGCATGGCGAGCAGTAGGTTGATGCGCGGGCGATGAAGGAATTGTGAGAGTCTTTCGTTTTCGTTTTCCGCGTTTTCGCTGCCGCAGGCAAACCCTCTCCCCGCAACTCGCCAACTAACGCCGCGGGAATAACGGATTCACAAAAAAAAGCCGCGAACAAGGATGACTCCTCGTCCGCGGCCGGTATTCCTGATTCGCCGTTTGTCGGCGGGCAGGGAGATGGGCTTACATCATGCCGCCCATTCCTCCCATGCCGCCCATTCCGCCCATGCCGCCGCCGCCGCCGCCGGCACCTTCATCTTCCTTCTCGGGAAGTTCGGTGACGGTGCACTCGGTGGTCAGCAGCAGACCGGCGACGGACGCGGCGTTCTGCAGCGCCGTGCGCTCGACCTTGGTCGGATCGATGATGCCGGCCTCGAGCATGTCGACGTATTTGCCTTCGGCGACGTCAAAGCCCTTGTTGCCGGACTGGCTCTTGACTTCCTGGACGATGATCGAGCCTTCCAGGCCGGCGTTGAAGGACAACTGACGAAGGGGCTCTTCGACCGCCCGGCTGATGATGTCCACACCGATGGCCTCGTCGCCGTCGAGCTTCATGCTCTTCAGCGCTTTGGCCGCAGCGCGGATGACGGACACGCCGCCACCGGGCACGATGCCTTCCTCGACTGCGGCGCGTGTGGCGTGGAGGGCGTCCTCGACGCGCGCCTTCTTCTCCTTCATCTCGGTCTCGGTGGCCGCGCCGACGTTGATGACGGCCACGCCGCCCGCCAGCTTGGCAAGGCGCTCCTGGAGCTTCTCGCGGTCGTAGTCCGAGGTGGTTTCCTCGATCTGACGCTTGATCTGGCCAACGCGTCCGGCGATGTCCTTGGATGCGCCCGCGCCTTCGACAATGGTGGTGTTTTCCTTGTCGATGGTCACGCGCTTGGCCTGGCCGAGCATGTCGAGAGTGACATTCTCGAGCTTGAGACCGATGTCCTCGGTGATGCACTGACCGCCGGTGAGCACGGCGATGTCCTCGAGCATGGCCTTGCGGCGGTCACCGAAGCCGGGCGCTTTGACTGCGGCGATGTTGAGGGTGCCGCGCAGCTTGTTGACCACGAGGGTGGCCAGGGCTTCGCCTTCGACGTCCTCGGCGATGATCAGCAGCGGCTTGCCCTGCTTGGAGACGTTCTGCAGCAGAGGCAGCAGGTCCTGCAGACTGCTGATCTTCTTCTCGTGGATCAGGATGTAGCAGTCCTCGAGGACGGCTTCCATGTTTTCGTTGTCGGTGGTGAAGTAGGGGGAGATGTAGCCCTTGTCGAACTGCATTCCCTCGACGACGTCGAGACTGGTCTCAATGGTCTTGGCTTCCTCGACGGTGATGGTCCCGTCCTTGCCGACCTTGTCCATGGCGTCGGCAATGATGTCGCCGATCTCATTGTCGCCGTTGGCGGAGATGCCTGCGACCTGGGCAATCTGACTGCGGTCCTCGACGGGGGTGCTGAGCGCGCTGAGTTCGGCGACCACGGAGGCGACGGCCTTGTCGATGCCGCGCTTCAGGCTCATGGGATTGGCCCCGGCGGTGACGTTCTTCAGACCGGCGCGGAAGATGCTTTCCGCGAGCACGGTGGCAGTGGTGGTGCCGTCACCGGCGATGTCGGAGGTTTTGCTCGCGACTTCGCGGACCATCTGCGCGCCCATGTTCTCGAAAGGATTCTCCAGTTCGATTTCCTTGGCGACGGTCACGCCGTCCTTGGTCACGGTCGGAGAACCGAATTTCTTGTCGAGCACAACGTTGCGGCCCTTCGGTCCGAGAGTGACCTTGACCGCTCGGCTGAGCTGTTCCACTCCCCGCAGGAGAGCCTGCCGGGATTTTTCGTCAAACAAAAGTTGTTTGGCTGCCATAGTAGATGTTCCTTTTTGTTGGGTTGAGGGGGTTCGCTGGTTCGCGGCCGGCTAGCCGACGATGGCGAGAATGTCTTTGCTGCTGAAGATCTTGTACTCTTTGTCGTCGATCTTGATGTCGGTTCCGCCGTACTTGGTGGTCAGGACCTTGTCGCCTTTCTTGACCTCGAACTCGATGGGGTTGCCGTTGTCGTCCTTGCCGCCGGTGCCGAGAGCCACGACTACCGCTTCCTGCGGCTTCTCTTTCGCGGTATCGGGAATGACGATGCCGCCTTTGACGACTTCCTCCTCTTCGATCGCTTCGACCAGAACGCGATCTCCAAGTGGACGGATGTTGGGTTTGTCTGCCATTGCTTCTGTCTCCTTTTTCTGTTTCCGGGTTGCGCGGTTTTTCACTTGCGGGGGCGGCGTTCGGCCCGCCTCCGACTCCAAGAAATTCCGCATGATCATTCTCTCTTTGGCTCACCCCCGCAGGGGGCGGGCCGGAGCGCTCCTTCATGCTCCGCAGGCGGTGCCTGACTCGTGCTCGGCACCGCCCTCGCGAGCGTTATTCGCTCTTCTTTTCGTCCTCGTCGACCATGTGATAGTCGGCGTCGATGACGGTGTCGTCGTCATCGCTGCCCTCGCCGGCACCGGAGGCGCTCTGCTGCTGACCGCCCGCTTCGGCACCGCCGGACTCGCCCTGGCCAGGCTGCTCCTGCTGGGCCTGAGCTTGCTTGTAGAGTTCCTCGGTGAACGAGTGCATCTTGGTCTCGAGGTCGTTCATGACGGTCTTCATCGCCTCGACATCGTCGTTTTCGATGGCCTTTTTCAGCTCGGCGATGCCGTCCTGGACGGGTTTCTTCACCTCGTCAGGCATCTTGTCGCCGCTTTCCTCCAGCTGTTTTTCGGTCTGATAGACGAACGAGTCGGCGCGGTTGCGGGTTTCGACGGCCTCGCGCTTTTTCTTGTCCTCGTCGGCGTGGGCCTCGGCGTCGTTGACCATGTTTTTGATCTCGTCCTCGTCGAGCCCGGAACTGGCCGTGATGGTGATCTTCTGCTCCTTGCCGGTGCCCAAGTCTTTTGCGGAGACGTGGAGGATGCCGTTGGCGTCGATGTCGAAGGTGACTTCAATCTGCGGCACGCCGCGCGGCGCCGGGGGGATGCCCTCGAGGTGGAAGCGTCCGATGGACTTGTTGTCCCGGGCCATCTCGCGCTCACCCTGGAGAACGTGGATTTCCACCGACGGCTGGTTGTCGCTGGCCGTGCTGAAGGTTTCGCTCTTGCGGGTCGGGATGGTGGTGTTGCGCTCGATCAGCTTGGTGAACACGCCGCCGAGCGTCTCGATGCCCAGGGACAGCGGCGTGACGTCCAACAGCAGAACGTCCTCGACGTCGCCCTGAAGAACGCCGCCTTGAATCGCGGCGCCGACGGCCACAACCTCGTCCGGATTGACACCCTTGTGGGGATCGTTGCGGAACACTTCCTTGACCATCTCCTGCACGCGGGGCATGCGGGTCTGGCCGCCGACAAGAATGACCTCGTCAACCTGCTCGGCGCTGATGCCGGCGTCCTTCAGGCACGCCTTGCACGGATTGAAACTGCGGCTCAGCAAGTCGTGGGTGACGGCTTCGAGCTTGGCGCGGGTCAGGGTGTAGGCCATGTGCTTCGGCCCGGAGGCGTCCGCGGTGATGAACGGCAGATTGACTTCGGTGTTCTGGCTGGAGGACAGCTCGCACTTGGCCTTTTCGGCAGCCTCCTTGAGGCGCTGAATGGCCATCTGGTCCTTCTGCAGGTCGATGCCGTGCTCCTTTTTGAACTCCTCGGCGAGCCAGTCGATGATGAGCTGATCGAGGTCATCGCCGCCCAAGTGGGTGTCGCCGTTGGTGGCCTTGACTTCGAAGACACCGTCGCCGATCTCCAGGATCGAGATGTCGAAGGTTCCCCCGCCCAGGTCATAGACGGCAATCTTCTCGTCCTTTTTCTTGTCCAGCCCGTAGGCGAGGCTGGCGGCGGTGGGTTCGTTGATGATACGCTTGACTTCCAGTCCGGCGATGCGCCCCGCATCCTTGGTGGCCTGGCGCTGACTGTCGTTGAAGTAGGCCGGCACGGTGATGACCGCCTCGGTGATGGTTTCACCAAAATAGGCCTCCGCATCCGCCTTCAGCTTCTGCAGAATCATGGCCGAAATCTCGGGCGGCGAATACGTCTTGTCCCCGATCTTGACGTGCGCGTCGCCGTTGGACGCCTTGACGACTTCATAGGGAACAAGGTGGATTTCGTGCTCGACTTCGTCAAAGCGGCGCCCCATGAAGCGCTTGATCGAGAACACGGTGTTCTTCGGGTTGGTGACGGCCTGCCGCTTGGCGGTGGTCCCCACCAATCGCTCGCCGTCCTTGGTGAAGGCCACGACCGATGGAGTGGTCCGATTGCCCTCGGCATTGGGGATCACGGTGGATTCGCCCCCCTCCATGGCGGCCATGCACGAGTTGGTCGTACCCAGGTCTATGCCTAAAATCTTGCCCATGTCTTCACTCCTTGGTATTTGCGGATTGACAGTAAATCGCTGCGTTGCGAACTGCTGATTTCTCGTGTTGCGCTGTAGATGAAGCAAGCCGCGTGCCAACTACGCTCCAGCCTCGGACCATCGGGGGACCCGGCCAACGGACAGCGCGGGCGCCCGCCTTTGTCCCGACCATCCTGTCACACTGTGCCGTTGTGTCCCACCTGAATCCGTGCTAAAACAGCGATGCCGCAGATGTCTGCGAGACCAGCCGCGGCCGCAGCACCTGCCGCAAGATGCAAACACGATGTCAGCGCAGTCGAAAAGATGACGGCTCGACGATCAGGCAGGCAGGTCGTTTTCAGAAAACTCGGATACGGCGGCTTCTTCGAAGGTGGCAACTTGGGCGAGCACGGCGACGGCCGCGTCCAGCAGGTTCATGGCCAGTGCCGCGCCGGTCCCTTCCCCCAAGCGCAGGTTCAGATCGAGGAGCGGTTCTCTGCCGAGTGTTCGATGCATGGCGGCGTGGCCGGGTTCCACGCTGCGGTGAGCCATGATCATGTAGTCGGCCGCTTGCGGTTTGAGCGCGTGAGCGAGCAGCGCGCCGGCGGTGGAGATGAAGCCGTCGACCACCACCGGCCGGCGGTTGGCGGCCGCGCCGAGGATCAGGCCCGCGATGCCGCCGATTTCGAAGCCGCCCACTTTCGCCAGGATGTCGACGGCGTCGGTGGGATCGGGCTGATTGATCTTCAGGGCCTTTTCGATCACGCGGGTTTTATGAGTGAGCTGCCGGTCGTCGATGCCGGTTCCTCTGCCGGTCAATTCCGCGAGCGGTGTGCCGGTAATTGCTGCGACCACCGCCGTGCTGGGCGTGGTGTTGCCTATGCCCATGTCGCCGGTGCCGAAAACGGCGTGAGTGGCGGACAGCTTGTCGGCCAGTTCGATGCCTGCTTCCAGGCAGCGGACGGCCTGTTCGCGGGACATGGCCGGGCCTGCGGCCAAGTTTTGGGTGCCGGCGGCGATTCGCCGCGAGATGATGGCGCCGGCGGCCGCCAGGTCGGCCAAGTCGCCGGCCACCCCCATATCGACGACGGTGACGTCGGTGCGCGATTGCGCCGCCAAGGCGTTGATTCCCGCTCCGCGGTTGACGAAGTTGCGGACCATCTGCGTGGTGACATCCTGCGGATACGCGCTGACTCCTTCGGCAACCACGCCGTGGTCGCCCGCCATGGTCACCACGGTCCGCGGCGACATCGGCGGGGTCATGGAGCGGGTCATTCCCGTCAGGTCCACGGCAAGGTCCATAAGGCGCCCGAGTGCCCAGTGAGGCATGGTCAGCCGCTCGAGCCGGCCGCATGCCTTTTGCCGCCATTCGGTGTCGACCGGGGTGATGGTTCCCAGTGTGCGTTCGAGTAGGTCCATTGTGTTCTCCAGTGAGGGTGGGGGGAGTGTTCAGGTGTCAGGGTCCAGTTATCAGTGATCACAGTTGATTTCGCCGCACCAGCGCCCAGAAGGCGGTGTCCGGGTCCACCACTGCGGTGTAGTCGGGATGCTTGATGTCGACCGGCTGCAGCGAGACGCCGTTGCCGGTCTTCGGGAAGAGGCCCCGCGAGGGGGCCCCTTTGTCGACGGAGTTCGTTCCTGCGTTCGCCATCACTTGCCGCCCTTTTTGTCGACCAGAATGTAGTGGGAAAGGCCGGTGCCGGTGGCGTCGCAGCTTTTCCGGGAAGCGATGACCGCCGGTTTTTCCGCTTGTGTCTTTCGTTGGTTCATGTTTTTTCTCCTCTGCTGGGGTTTTCCGGCATTCGTGCCGGGTTTTGCTTAGCCCCGCGGAAACCGTCCGCGGGGACAATCGCTCGCAATCGTCAAGCCGTCAATCCGTGTCCTGCCGTGATTCAACAGCGCGATTCCGGGCACAAAAAAAGGTTCCGGCACAGTCGTCGGTATACTCCAACGGCCATGCCGAAACCCTTTGCCATCGGATTCCGGACGTTTTTTATTTATGTGCATTGCAGCAGGTCTTCTGGCTTCCGGATCAAGCGTGCCTCCGCGTCTTCCCGGCTGCTTTGGCTTCCCGCTTGCGATTCGCAGGCGGAAGGCAAACAGCCAGTGACCGGCTCGACACCCGCAGAATCTTGCAGGCTCACCCGGCGGGACACGTCCCCGGTTACAGCGACGGGATCGCCACGGATTCGCACCGTGTTCCGAGAATGCTGCATCGCGAACAGCCAGTAGCCTAATGAGGGTTTTTCAAAGTGCAACCTTCCAAGTTTGCAGGGCAGAGCACTGCTTGACTATTTCCTTCTGATGTGTTTTGCTCGGTTCTAAAGGCATAGATGCCCGTAATGTGCCGCCTCATTTTATGTTGAGCTCAACATAAAATGAGGCGTTTTGGGGACAAAAAAAGCGCCGGCCCGAGGCGGACCGGCACTTTTGCTGTTCGGGACTCTCTGCCCGGACGGGGTGCCCGGAGTCAGTCTTTGTCGACTTCCTGCACGCTGTTGCCTGCGGCTATCCAGGCTTCGATTCCCGCCGGATACTTGACCACATTGTTGTACCCGTGTTTTTTGAGGTGATGCGCCAAGTGGGTGCTGGCCGGACATTTCCGGTTGCTGCAATAGGCGACGATCAACGCGTCCTTGTCCGCCACGACTTCCTTGACTTGCTCTTCGGAGCTGTCCGCCGTGAGCTGAACCGCGCCCGGCAGGCGCTTGCCATCGTCGTACTTGTCGCTGCGCGCGTCAAGTACAACCACATCATCGATGGTGTCCAGCAGCGCCTTCAAAGTCGCCGTGTTGATCGTGGCGATTTCCTCCTTTTCACCCTTTTCCGCCCTGTGGCCCTTTCGCGCCTTCGCCTTGCCGGTTTCGGCTCGGCATTGGTCGCCGGCGCATTTCATCTTTGCGGCGCGGCTTTCGCTGCGGGCTTGCTTCTTCCCGTGCTCCTTGCAGTTGCCGCACCCCGCATACGCCTGAGCCCCGACAAGGGCCAGAACCGTGATTGCCAGTAGTAGTGCATTCTTCATCGTCTTCTCCTTCGTGGTTTCCGTTTTCAATCCTTCAACTCTGTATATGATTAGCCGCTGCGCGGTGATTGGCGATATCGGTACCGATTATCGATATATCTTTCCGACACGACTCTGCCGCCAAAGTTGCAGTGAGATTCCACGAGCCGGACGCGTTGGACGGCGAGACTCTGTCGAGCCCCGCCGGCTGACGAATGGCGGCGCGGGTCGCATGCACCGGAGAACGCGTCGCCTTCGGAGGAAACGCGGGGTTCCGGCATCGACCACCCCGGCTCGACGGAGTCTCGCCCTCCAGCGGGGGGATCAAAACGCCCCCCTCAGTTTAATTGCCCTGACGCTTTACACGGAATCGCTCAGAATCGAACGGCGGCGGTGACACCGAAACTGCGCCCGACGCCGTCGGCGCCGCTGCCCGGATCGCGGTAGGTTTTGTCGGCGATGTTTTCGACGAACAGTCCGATGCTTCGTCTGCCGTCGTCGCTTTGCCAACCGCCGAGGAGGTCGACGACGCCGTAGCCCGGCACGGTGCCGTCGGGGTTGCCGGGAACGGTGAATCGGATATCGCCGTCGTCGCCGTCCCCCACTTCATCGTAGGTATCGTGCCAGCGCAGCTGAAGCAGCCCCCACCAATTGCGCCTATGATCGTATCGCAGACCGAGTCGACCGAAGAATCGGTTGGCGCGCGAGAAGTTTTCTTCACGGATACCGCCGCCCTGCAGAGGGATGTCTTTGGTCGCATTCACCAGGGAAGCCGAACCAACCAGCGCCAAGCGCTGCATTTCTCCTAAATCGACACCGTAATCCCAGGCGGATTCGAATCCGCAGAGTTCTGCGCCTTCCACGTTAGTGAACTCGCTGTCGTCGTCATCGCCGAACTCGCGTTGGATCAGGTCATCGATGTCGGTCTTGAATATGGTAACGCCCAGGGAGTCACGGTCTCTGCGCCATTTCCATCCGGCTTCGTAGGTGTAACTGACTTCCGGTTCGAGTTCGGGATTGCCCTGAGCGAAATTTCCTCCCGATCCGCGATCGACGGCCCCGCCCAGATTTTTAAGGTTGGGGGCCCGGAACCCCTTGGATACGCCGGCGAAAAATCGGTGGTGGTCGGTCGCATCCCAGATCCCCCGGATGCTGCCGGTATGATCGTCGGCGCCGCCGTCCACGTCGCCGAAGGACCAGTCATAACTGCTGTAACGGACGCCCGCGAGCAGGCTGAAGTCCGGCGTGATTTGCCAATCGTCCTGGGCGAACAATCCGAGGCTCGTATAGTCGCCATTGTCGGGCACGGAGGTCTTGCTGGGCCAATTTTGGGGCTCAAAGGGCGCGAAATTTGCGGGATCGATGTTGCCTTTGGGCGTGCGGAATTCGCGGTAGCCGCTGCCGGTGGTTTCGTGGATGACGGTCGCGCCCCAGGTCAACTCGTGCTGGTCGTCGGCGCCCAGCCGGGTGGTGGCCTGCAGGTCGAGCCCGAACGCGTCGAGGGCGTTGTCGTATTCGCGGCGGCGGATATGCTCGTCCGGGGTTCCCAAGTCGCGGAATGTCGAGCGGAACTGTTCCTCCCCGAACTGATGGCACCAGAGCGTGGTCTGCAGGCGGTCGACGACGTCGCCGCCGATGTGCCAGTTGTCGCGCAGGTGGATATAGCTGAATTCCTGGGGATCAAAGTACCGATAGCGCCGGGCCGGGTCCCCGGAGTTGGCGAAATAGCCGCCCGGACGCGGGGCGTCGAGCTGACGGGTGTGTCCCGCGTCAAACTCCAGCACATGGTCGGCCAGCCCGAAATAGGCCAAACGCAATCCACCGGCGAATTCTTCATACGCAGTATTGGGAATCTCGTCTTCGTTGCCTGCGTCCGGTCCGAACACATGGTCCTTGTAGTTTTTGCCGCCCACGCGATCATGATAGTCGCTGCCGGAAACCTCGACGGAGTACGCCCAGTCGCCCTTGACGCCGTCGAGGCCGAGTGCCAGGGTTCCCCCGTTGCCGGTATCGAATCGGGTTTCCATCCATGGGGAGGCTTCTTTGTCAACGCTTCGGCCGGCCGGCGCCAGGCGATAGTCCAGCGCGCCGCTCAGTCCGTCCGATCCGTTCACGGTCGAGGACGAGCCGAGAATGGCGTCGATGGAGTTTAGGCTGAGGCTCGGCACAAGAGCCCCGTACTGATTTGGTCCCGGTCGCATCATGGCATGGCTCAGGCGGACGCCGTCCAGCATCAGCAGCGTCTGCTCGCCGGTCAGGCCGCGGACGTAGGAACTCGCCTGATTCGGCGCCGTGCGCTGTATGAAAACACCGGGACCGTAATTGAGGCGGTCCAGCGCCGTGCGTCCGATGCGAAGGTCGAGTTCCTCGTCCGTCGTTCGGTAGAAGGCATAGGGTTGTTCGAAGTGCTCCTCGGCAAGCCGCGTCCCCGTCACTACTACCGTGGGCAGAGCGCCGGAGTCCGTGCTCGCGTCGGCCGTTTCGTCCGTTTGCTGCGCGTGAGCCTGACCGGCCAGGGCCAGCGCGGCAATTGCGCCTTTCGTCATCCGCGTGAAGTGCCTTCGAGAGAAAGTGCTGTGCATGTCGTCCTGTTCTCCGTATTCGTTGGTGTCCGTGAATCCGTCCGCCGATGCGGCAGGAGGGCAAACCCTTACCTGCGGAAGCCGGCGGTCCGCCGAACCGGCGCAAAGCCTTAAACCGGCGGCACAGCAAAGCCGATGCCATCTCCCGCCCGGCGGAAGCGAAACGGACCATGCACTCCGGAGGGCAGCGCGAGGCCAGGCGCCTGCACATTTTCTGTGCGCGCCGCCGGTGAATACGACGGCACCGAACCGCATAGGATTGCTCCCGGCCTGATCGGTCTGATCGACTGCAGATCGACTGCATTGGCATGATCCTGCCATTTTGCTATAGTAGTGCCGACGAATCCAATTCAACCCAAGTGGGCCGAAAGGTGAGCGGCAGCAGGCCGCCACGTCACTCCCGCGCAGCAATCGAGGAATTCCATCATGGCAGATGTTCATCCCTTCCAAGCCGTCATGCCGCCCGCCGACCGAGTCGAGGAAGTCGCGGCCCCGCCGTACGACGTGGTCAACACCGAGGAGGCGGCCGAGCTGGCCAAAGACAATCCGCTGAGCTTTCTGCGCGTGTCGCGTCCGGAAATCGAATTGCCTGCCGGCACGGACCTGTACTCCGATGCGGTCTACGCGAAAGCCGCGGAGAACTATCGACATCTGAAGGAGATCGTCCCGCTCGGCCCGGACAGCGCCCCGCACTATTATGTCTACGCGCTCGAGATGAACGGACGCCGCCAAACCGGCATCGCCGCCGCGGTCAGCGTGGACGACTACGACAACGACATCGTCAAAAAGCACGAGAAAACCCGCAAGGCCAAGGAGGACGACCGCACGCGCCACATCCTGACCCTGCGTTCCCAGACCGGCCCGGTCTTCCTCACCCACCGCGACTCGGGCGAACTGAGCAGCCTGGTCGACCAGGCGACAGCTCAGCCGCCGCTCTACGATTTTGTCGCTCCCGACAGCATCCGCCACACGGTCTGGCCGGTCGACGAGCAGCTAACCGATGCCGTCCGCGCGGCCTACGCCAACATTCCCGCGCTCTACATCGCCGACGGACACCACCGCGCCGCCAGCGCCAGCCGCACCCGAGAAAAGCTCGCCGCCGAAAACCCCAATCACACCGGCACCGAGGAATACAACCGCTTCTACGCTGTCATCTTCCCCGCGGGCGAGCTGCAAATTCTGCCCTACAACCGTGTCGTCAAAGACCTCAACGGACTGACCCCGAAGGATTTCCTGACCGCGCTCGGCGAGACGTTCAGCGTTGTGCCCACCCAGGAAACCGCGCCGGACACCCGCGGCAACGTCCACATATATCTGGACAAGCAATGGCACAGGGTTGCCTTCCCGGACGAATGCCGGCCGGACTCCCCCGCCGAAGCCCTCGATGTCAGCCTGCTGCAGAACCACGTCCTCGATCCACTGCTGAACATCGGCGATCCGCGCACCAGCGACCGCATTGACTTCGTCGGCGGCATCCGCGGCACCGACGAACTCGAAAGGCGCGTGAACTCCGGGGATTGCGCTGCGGCCTTTTCGATGTTCCCCACCACCGTCGCGGAGCTTATCGCCATCTCCGACGCCGGCGAGATCATGCCGCCGAAGTCCACCTGGTTCGAGCCGAAATTGCGCGACGGTCTGCTCTGTCACGATATTTAAGAGATTTCAGATTTCAGTGTTCGGGTACCCGCGGGCTTCAGCCCGCGTCCCCGAGTTCACGCGGCCTAAAGGCCGGTGGTACTATATGCGGTGCCCGGCGGTTCCTGCTGGTACCCGCGGGCTTCAGCCCGCGTCCCGAGTTCACGCGGCCTGAAGGCCGGTGGTACTAT
>CAZSBQ010000004.1:15360-49199 GCA_964604795.1 uncultured Victivallales bacterium
CGAGTTCACGCGGCCTAAAGGCCGGTGGTACTATATGCGGTGCCCGGCGGTGCCTGCTGGTACTCGCGGGCTTCAGCCCGCGTCTTCGGATGCACGCGGCCTTAAGGCCGGTGGTACCAGGCACTCGATCTCAGCTAAAACCTTTCGAGGACAACCCATGCAACTTGTCGACGACCGGATTCATTTCGAGGGCGTGCCCGCCTCCGTCATTGCGCAGACCTACGGCACCCCCACCTACGTGTACGAGGAAAACCGGATTCGCGAAAACTTCCGGCGCGCCCTGGCCGCCTTCCGGAAGCACTACGACGACTTCCGCTTCTTCTACGCCATCAAGGCCAACAACAACCCCGCCATCGCCACCATCCTCCGCGGGGAGGGCGCCGGCATCGACGCAGCCAGCGTCAACGAAATCCTGCTGGCCCGCGAAATCGGACTCGGCGGCGAAGACGTCATGTTCAGCGGCAACTTCCTCTCCGACGACGATATCCGCCAGGGACTCGAAAGCGGAGTCATCTTCAACCTCGACGACATCTCCCTGCTGCCCCGCGTGCTGAAAATGGGCACGCCTGAGCTGCTCTCCTTCCGGATCAACCCCGGCTACGGGCGCAGCAACGTCGGCGAATACGTCACCAACGCGGGACCCGACGCCAAGTTCGGGTTGCATCCCGACCACGTCATCGACGCATACCGCATGGCCAAGGAAGCCGGCGTCACCCGCTTCGGCGCGCACATGATGCCCGGCTCCTGCATCACCGATCCCGAGTACTTCGCCTTCATCACCGAGCTGCTCATGGACATCATCGGCAAGGCGGGACGCGAACTCGGCATCCACTTCGAGTTCATCGACCTCGGCGGCGGCCTCGGCATCCCCTACGAGGAGGACGAAGGGCATCTGGACATCGAAAAAGCCGCCCAGCGCGTCGCCGAAGTCTTCCGCTCCAAACTGGGCGAATACGGCCTCGAAGCGCCGCGCCTGATGATGGAGCCCGCCCGCTACTTCGTCGGCGACGCCGGCTACGTGGTCGGGCGCGTCCACTCCGTAAAGGACAGCTATCGGCGCATCATCGGCACCGACGTGGGCATGAACGTCATCGCGCGCCCCGCCATGTACGACGCCTATCACCACATCCACGTCGATGGACGCGAATCCGAGGAACACACCCCCCTCGGCCTGTGCGGGCAGATTTGCGAAAACACCGACTTCTGGATCAAGGACCGTCCCTTGCCCAAGGGAACCCGCGAGGGCGACCTGATAGCCGTGGCCAACGCCGGCGCATACGGCTACGTCATGAGCTACCAGTACAATGGCCGCCTGCGCCCCGCCGAAGTTCTCGTCAACGGCGACCAGCACTGGCTGATCCGCAAGCGCGAAACCTTCGAGGACCTCATTCGCGGAACTCGGCTGCCCCCGCACCTGGCCGATTGAAAAACGCCGCAGTCCCGCCGCCGGCCTTGACCGGGCGAAGCAAAACACCAAATAAACATGCCCGAACTCCCCGAAGTTGAGACTGTTCGCAAAGCCGCCGAAGCGCGGTTGGCTGGTCGTGTCATCACCGGCGTCGACGTGCGGAATCCGCAGCTGCGCCGCCCCGTGGACATCGAGGGCCTGCAGTCCGCCTGCACCGGCAAAACCCTCACCGGCGTCGACCGCCGCGGCAAATTCATGATCGCTCGCCTTGACGGCCCGCGCGACCTGCTGCTGCACCTGGGCATGAGCGGGGCCCTTCACGTTCTGCCCGCCGGCACTCCGCTCGATGCCCACGAACACGTCGTCTGGCGCCTGGACGACGGTTTCCACTGGCGATTCCACGATCCGCGCCGGTTCGGCAGCGTCGAACTCATGCCGGACGCCCCCGACGCTCCCTTACCAGCCCCCCTGGCCGCCATGGGCCCGGAACCGCTCGATCCCGCCTGGACCGGCGCCGACCTGCACCGCGAACTCCGCAAAACTTCCAGGGCCGTCAAACTCGCCCTCCTCGACCAGCATGTGGTCGCCGGATTGGGTAACATCTACGTCTGCGAAGCCCTCTTCACCGCCGGCGTCTCCCCCTTCCGCAAAGCCAACCGCATCAGTCGGAAGCAATGCGACAAGCTGGCCTCCGGCATTCGCGGAGTCCTGCTCGACGCCATCGAACACGGCGGCACCTCCCTGCGCGACTACACCCGCCTGGACGGCAGCGAAGGGCAGTTCGCCGTGCACCTGCGCGTCTACGGCAGGGAAGGGCACCCCTGTCCCCGCTGCGGCCCCGACCACCCCGTCCGCCGGCGCGTCCAGCAAAACCGCTCCACCTTCCACTGCCCCAACTGTCAACACTGAAACGCGTTGCGGTGAAATGAAACCATTCGATTCAGAACAACGGTCGCTGCGCTGCACGGTGCTTGTCGAGACGGCGGTGCCGGAGCGCTTGCGGCTCGACGAATACCTGGGGCGCGAAGCGGGGGTCGTGCCGTCGAAGAAGGCGGCCTACAAGGCGGCGAAACGCGGCGACATCCGCGTCAACGGGGCGCCCGTCGATCCTCACAAATTCGTTCAGCCGGGCGACCGGATCGACATTTTCGATCCCGCAGGCATCCCACTGGCCGCGGCCGCCTTCACCCCGAAGGTGCTCTACTGCGATCCCTGGCTGGCGATCGTCGACAAACCTCCGGGCGTCCCGGTCATGGGACTTTTCGAGCCCTCCATCGAGCAAGCCTGCGCCGCCGACCTGCCGGTCTCGGACGCCGCCCGTCCGCTGCCGCGCGCCAAACCCGTCCACCGCCTGGATGTGCCCACCGGCGGACTTGTCCTCATCGCCCGCACCGAATCGGTCCTGCGCGAACTCTCCCGCCAGTTCCGGGATCGCGAAGTCCGCAAAACCTACCGCGCCATCGTCAGCGGGCAAATGGACGGCGGCGCCATCGACACCCCGCTGGACGGCAAACCCTGCCGCACCGAATACACTTGCGACGCCCCCGTGCGCTCCCTGGCCACCGATTGGGTCACTCCCGTCACTCTCCATCCCAAAACCGGACGCACGCACCAGCTGCGCCGGCACCTGGCCGCCGCAGGCCATCCCATCGTCGGCGACCGCGAGCACGCGGGAGACCGGCGCGTTCTCCGCGGCAAAGGCCTGTTCCTCGCCGCCACAGGACTCGCTCTGCACCACCCCGCACAGCCGGTCCACATCGGCCTGCACATCCCACAGCCGCAAAAATTCAACGCCTACCTCCAGCGTGAAGCCCGCCGATTTCGTGAATTCCAAGAAAATGACCAAGACTGACTCCTAAAAACGTGGTATATTGCTGTAATTGTCCGGGTTTGTCAGTTTTTTCCAAGGCAGGAGTTGATCGTGACGATTTTTGACATTGGCATTCGTTTGGTTTTGGGTTTGGTGATCGGGTTCTTCATTGGTCTGACCGGTGTGGGAGGCGGCGTGCTGGTTCTTCCTGCGCTGACGGTGGCTTTGGGACTGCCCCCCTCGGTTGCGGTTGGGACGGCCAGTCTGTATGCGTTCATCACCAAGATTGTGGCCAGCTACAGTCATCATCGGCTGGGCAATGTGCACTGGCGTGCGGTGAAGCTGACCCTGATCGGGGCGGTGCCTGCGTGTCTGGGCGTGGCCTGGTGGGTGAATTGGATGCTCAAACATTTAGAGGACAACCCGGAAGCCTCGCAAGCATTCCAGGCCGGCCAGGGCGTTCTGCTGTCCGTGGTGGTCCTGGCGGCGGCGAGCTACATGATTGTTCAGGAAGTGCGCCACCGCTTGCGCCCGCGGGATCCTGCGGACTCCGCAGTGGAGGAAGAATTGATGGCCGTGCCGGTCGCCGCCCATTGCGGAAATCCGATATTGGGGATTGTTGCGGGACTGCTGATCGGCGCCTTGATCGGGGCGACTTCGGTCGGCGGCGGCGTGATCCTGGTGCCGTTGCTGTTCGCCATTTTCCACACGACTCCGCGGCAGACGGTTGGCACGTCGATCGTGATCGCGTTGGCACTGACGCTGGTGACCGCGCTGGTGTACGGCAAGGGCGGGCAGTTGGACTTGCCGACCGGGTTGATCATGGGCGCGGCCGCATTTGCGGGGGCGCGCTTGGGCGCAAAATTCACCACCCGGATGCCGCACGACTTGCTGCGCATGAGTTTGGCGGCTATTGTGGTGCTTTCCGGGGGGTTGATGCTGGCGAAAATGATCTGGGGAGGATAATACCGTTTTGTCGGTTTCGCGCGGCGGCCGGACAACGGGCAAACACGAGCAATCGCCGCAAAGAGAACGGATAATGCGCATAGCAGTGGCACTGGATTCGTTCAAGGGCATGATGTCCGCACCCCAGGCATGCCGGGAGGCCGCCGAAGGAATTCGCGCGGCCCTGCCGGACGCCAAGGTGATCGAAGTGCCGATGGCCGACGGCGGCGAGGGAACGGCCGCCGCACTGGCGGCTTCCCGCAACGGCGAGATGGTGACCGCCCCCGGCGTCCGGGGCCCCCTTCCGGATATGCGCGTCGACGCTTCCTACGCCTGGCTTCCCGACTCGGCGAACGCCGTGGTGGAAATGGCCGCCGCCAGCGGGCTGCCCCTGCTGCGCGACGACCGGAAAAACCCGCGCCGCACCAGCACCTACGGAACCGGAGAGGTGATTCTCAACGCCCTCGGGCGCGGCTGTCGACACCTTATGCTCACGCTCGGCGGCAGCGCTACGGTGGACGGCGGCATGGGCTGCGCCGCAGCCATTGGCTGGAGGTTTCTCGATGCCCGCGGAAACGACGTGCAGCCCGGCGGCGGAAATCTGACCAAAGTCGACCGGATTGTGCCCCCCACTTCGCTCGTCCTGCCCTCGGTCGAGGTGCTTTGCGACGTGACCAACCCCCTGTGCGGAGACAACGGCGCAGCCGCCGTGTACGGGCCGCAAAAGGGGGCAACCCCAGAAATGGTCCGCGAGCTGGACGAGGGGCTGGCTCATTTCGCCGAACGCATTCGCGCATGTCTGGGAATAGACGTCGCGAACGTGCCCGGCGCCGGTGCCGCAGGCGGATTCGGCGCGGGCGCCATCGCCTTTCTTGGCGGCGAGCTGGTGCGCGGGATTGAAGCCGTTGCTCGTGCCTGCCGCCTGAGTGAAGCGCTGCGGGGCTGCGACTGGGTCGTCACGGGTGAAGGGCGTTTCGACAGCCAGTCTTTGCAGGGCAAAGTGGTCGATGGCGTACGCGCCGAAGCCGAACGCCAAGGCGCGCGAGTGGCCGTGCTGGCCGGACGCGTCGAGATGCCCGCGGCGGATGCGGAAGCCGCGGGAATTCATCTTTTGCGGGCGACCGGGGAACTGGACCCGTCCGCCGGGAGTCTGCCGCAACAGGCGGCAGACAATCTGCGCGCCACCGCGCAACGCCTGGCAACCGAATGGTTCCAATGAATCCCGAAATTCAGCAAATGGCTCGAAATGGAGTATCCGCTACAGGGATGCCTGTAGTACTGCAAAACCCTGACACCTGAACACTGAAACGTGACACACGCACACACTAACACGCTAACACGCTAACACGCTACACGGCCCCATCTACACCCCCACACCCCCACACACCCACACACCCACACCCCCACACCCACACACCCGCAAGTCTCATAGGAGCTGGTACGATGAACATTCTCACCGCAAACCGACGAATAAATCCGATCACGCGAATTCCTGCCGTCCTATTGATGGTCGTCGGCACGGTCCTGCCGTGGGCGCTCGCGACGGCGGACGACGAAGCCGGCGGTCTGCGCGTGGACCGCGAGTCCCACACGCTCACCTTCCCGGCCACCGCCACAGGTTTGGCCGGGGACGAAGTGATTGAATTTGCCCTGGTGCGCACGAGCAGCGCCAAGGATTACGAGGCGTTGGCGCTGTCCGAGGCGCCACCCTCGGAATTGGACCGCGGACTGCGCACGTTGGGCATGACCCCGGGACGGGCGGGCGGCATAAACGAACAGGGCATCCCGCTGTGGCCGAAGGGCGAGCGCGTCCTGGTCTCCTACGCCAAAGGCGCTCCGTCGGAAACCACCTCCGAGGACCAGTGGCACCCCATAGAAGACCTGATCCTCGACAACCAGGCCGACCAGCCGCTGAGTCCGCGCGGGTTCGTCTTCATCGGCTCGAAAATGCTCCCCGATCCGGAACGGCAAGAGGGCGAGAAAGAAACTGACGTGTATGCCGCGGACGTCTACGGGCCGCAGGCGATGATCGCGCTGTACAACGAACCCCGAGCCGTACTGGAAATCCCCCTGCAAGCCCGACAGGGCGATATCTACGGACGGTTCCTGCCCAATCCAGAGGCGAATCTCCAGGAAGGCGATGCGCTGACGATACGGATGCGTCCCGAATACCCCGGCGAGCGCCGACGAGTTCTGGAGCTGGACCTGCATGTCGAACCCGGCGCCGAGGGGAGAGCGGGGGAGGATTTCCGCCGGCTGAAGTACCGGCTGCTTCGCGCAGGCGACGAGGAACCGGTTGTCGAGCCGACGCTGCCCGCCGTGCTGAACCGCTTCGCGACAGCCCGGGACGAGGGGCGCGATCCGTTCGTGACCCTCCACTTCGACAACGCATTGCCCATCGCGGCGGTGGTGGACTTTTGCCGCTTGTTCGACACGCTCGACGTGCCGCGCGGAATCCGGGTCGAGCCGCCTCCGGAGGGGCACATCTACTACCGGGCGTTCGCGCCCAATTCCGCCTGGCGCGAACGGGACGAGCGCGTCACTCAACCCTATGAACTTGACCTGGAACTCAAGAACGGCGAGCTTCGGGGAACACTGCGCCATCTGAAACCGGTGTGGGAAACCGGGGAAACGGAGCACGAGCTGAAGATTTCAGAAACGGACGTGACCGGGGCCAAGGAACTGGCCGCAATCGTCCGGAAGCGCAAACCCGGCATGGAGGCGATCTTTATCGAGGCGCCTGGGCGGCTGCGCTATGGAACAATGCTCGAGTTCACGGCGGAGGCAAGAGACATCTATCCCACCGTTTTCGTGTTCACGCGGCCATAATGTAGTTTTTCAGCTCCTCGTATCCGGCCTGGTCCAGGCGCGCTCGTATACCGTTTCGAGCCCCGCGTTTGCCGACGTACGAGACCACGAAAACCTCACCCGGCGGCGGCATCCGCTCGCTCGACAGCACCGGTCGGCCGTGGATCACCTGCCCGATCGAGCGCGGGTCCAAATCGATGTAACCGTCAATCCGAATTCCGTGCGCCGCCAGCAGCTCGGCGCGCTTGCGCGTGAGCCGCCCGGAACCCCACACGTGAATGCCGGGATGCAGCGGATTGCTGCGAGCCAGCCAGCGCGCCAGATACTCCGCCTTGCACTCGTAGAACGCGGCAATGCTGTAGCGGTCGTGCGTTCGCGAGAGACGGTCGGGTGGATCGTTCCACGTCAGCAGCGGCACCGGCACTTTCGCCATTCGGATGCCCGCCTCCAACCATCGCAACCACAACTCGTAGTCCTCCGGAAACGCGCCGTCGCGGTAGGTGCCGCCAATCTCCAGGCAGCACCGCCTAAACAGCACGGACGGATGCGCCAGCGGAGACTCCACAAAGCGATTGCGCAGAATCTCCTCGACGGTGACAATGGAGTTCAGCCAGTCCACATAGGCCGCATAGCCCGCCTGACGGTCGCGATCGCCGCCGAACTCCACCAAGCTGCCCACCAAACCAACATCCGGCTGCGCCGCCAAAAAATCCATCTGCCGCTCCAAGCGTTGCGGGGCGCACCAGTCATCCGCGTCCATGCGCCCGAGCAAGTCCGCGCGCGCGTGCTCGATGCCCGCCAAAAGAGCAGCAACGATCCCGCCCGCCGGACGGGAAAGCGTCCGAACACGCGCATCCTGTTCGCTCAGTCGCCGCAGAATCTGCGCCGTTTCGTCCTCCGAACCATCGTCCACGGCAATCAGCTCGAAATGCGGCATCGTCTGGCGCAAGATCGACTGAATGGCCGTCTCCACAGTCGCCGCGCCATTGCGCACGGGCAGAACCACGGAGACGCTCGGTTGAGACAATACGTTTTCCGACATTGAGATCGTTCCTTATAAGACTTCTCCTGGCACCAACGGCCTTTAGGCCTTTAGGCCGTCTGGGGAAGTCTCCCTACGGGGTGTCTGTCCGGACGCGTGTGCACACGGGCTCAAGCCCGTGGATACTTTCGCGTTCGGTGGTCCGTGCTCCTATAAGACGAGGGGAAGGTTTCAGTGTTCGGGTTCCAGGTTTTCAGTCTCCTCCGACCACTGATCACCGACAAGTCTTACCCCTAGGGTGTCCGGGGCGACCGGAGGAGGGTCTCCTATGAGACTTGAGGTGGAGTAAGGTGTCACCGGTCAGCCGCCTGCGGCGGATTGCGGCGAATTTTTCCGGCCTCCGAATGCTTACTCCGTCAATGAAGCAACAATTCCCCTGAGTTTGGCTTCACTGTCCAAAATGGCTTTGGCCCGCTGATTCGGCGAGTTCGCCTTGAGATGCTTGAAACCTATTGCCAGCGTCTGTTTTGTGGAGAGATTGATCCGACTCGGGTTGTCGTAAAGTTCCTCCAACAGCGCTTGTAGCGCCCTTCCCAATTGTCCGCGACGGTTCTGGCCGCAAGTCCGGATCGCTTCGCCGAGCAGGTCTCTGATTTCAAGATAAAATTGTCGCAGGGCGGCTCGTTGCGCTTCCGGGTCATCACTCTCCAAAAATGTTTTGAGCGGCGCCGGCGTCGCGATGTTCGCCAAAATTGCATGGGGGTCTTGGTCTGCGGCCGGCGTTTGGGGCTCGGGGAGTATTTTTCTCAGCTCCTCGATAATGGCCTTCGGGGGACTTTGGGATTTGATGAAGATGCCATGCACTTCCAAAGGGCTGACTTCGTTCATGAGGCTTTTGACGTATCCTGTGGAAAGCACCAGAACGGGAGTGTGCTTCAGCTTGTTGGAAGCGCGAATGGTATGCAGCACTTCCGTTCCGTCAATGTCCGGCAAGTGCAGATCAAGCACGATGGCGGCCGGCTGCATGGTCTTGAGCAGTTGCAGAGCCTTGGCGCCGCTGTGAACAGTGACCACCTCGAACCCATCCTCCCGCAACTTATTGCTGTAGAGGGTGGAGATGAACTGATCGTCATCAATGAAGAGTATCTGATTCATAGGTCAAACGACTGATGGAACTGCTCCTGCAAAATGCGCCGGACTTCCGCCTTCTCCCGGCTGATGGCATCCAGCCGTGCATCCATGTCGGGGGGGATGCCGGCAGCGGAGGCGACTTCCAAATCCCGCAGATGTCGTGCGAGCTTCATCATGCCGCAGGTGCCGCTGGAGCCGGCGCATTTGTGCGCGGTGGCGGAAAGCGTCGGGGCATCGCCGTCCGCCGCAGCGGATACCAGGCGGGAGAATTCCGGCCCCGTCATCTCACAGAACAGCTCAATAAGCTCCACGGCGGCCTCACGATCATCGCCGCAGGCATCCATCAATGCTTCAAGTTCCAGAGAAACATCCATACTGAATAATCTACTCGTATAGTTGCGAATTGCAAACCGCCCAAAATCCAAGCCAGGGCAATTCCTTAACTCGAAATGACAAGAATTCATACCGTTTGAAAAACGCCGTTCGGATGCTTTTTTATCCTCGTAATCCGCTAACTGCGCCGGCAACCAGCGCCGCCGTTCGACCGACGGTGGGACTCAATGGAACTTTCGGACAAGCAAAACCCGCTCGTGCAATCCGCCCTGGAGAGGCAAGACTCCCGTCGAGTCGGACCTTCAGGCACTGGCATCTCGGGTGCCTCGGGTATCCCCCGTGTCCCCCTTAAATCAGGTTAAGTCTCATAAGGAGTTGCAATGAACGTGCTGTTTGTCTGCACCGGCAATTCGTGCCGCAGCCCCATGGCCGAGGCGGTATTCCGGCGAATGCTGCGGGAAAGCGGAGATTCGGAAACCTCGGTGAGTTCTGCGGGGCTCAATGCGCCACCTGGTTTTTCGGCGGCAGCGGACGCGCAGTTCGCGGCGTCCCTGGAGGGCGCGGATTTGAGCGGACATCGCAGCCGGCCCCTGGACCAGGCCCACGTGGACTGGGCCGACCGAATTGTGGTGATGACGCGCGCGCACTGGGATGGGATTGCCGCCCGTTTCCCCGAGGCGGCGGAGAAGGTGTCCCTGCTGATGTCGCACGCAGGCCGCAACGAGGATGTCCCGGACCCGATCGGCGGAGAGGCCGAGGACTACATCCGCTGCCTGCAACAGATGAAACCGGCACTGGCCGCGCTCGTGCCTCGCACCACTTGAAACGCGGCAATGCGTGCAGCTTGACCCTGTCCGGAAAGGTGTGTCGCCTGCCGAAGGGGGCATCGGCCAGAACAAGGACTTTTGCGTAAACTGCCGAGTCCGTTAACAGGCGTCGCCGTCTTTTCGAAACGGGCCGTTTCCTACAGGCAGGGATGCCTGTAGGACTGTAAAAACCTGCACCTGAACACTGAAATCTCCCCTAGTCTCAGGTGCACGGAGGAACCGGACGCGAAAGTGCCCACAGGCTTCAGCTCGTGCGCACGCGCGCCCGAACAATGGGGTACTCTGCAAGAACTAGTCCCGGCTGTTGAGGGCTTCTCCGGAGATTTCGAGAACGCGAAAATCGTGGGCGGGGATGTACAAGGGGCCGTAGATTTCCAAATTGACGTCCTTCGAGGCCTGACGCACGCGCCCTTCGCCCTCCAGGTCAATCATCGATTCATTGGCGTCCCGCCCCACGACATAGACTTTCACGTTGCTCTTTTTCCAGTCGCTATTGGAGGGGATCAGGCCGTCCTGCCAATAGGTTTTACTCATTTCCGGCCAAATGGTGAGCGAGTTTTTGGCGCCGAGCAGTCGCTCGGCGTCCTGCAGATAGAATTGGGCGTACTGATTGTCGTCGGTCTCATTGACGACAACGACCATGGCCTTGTATCGGTCCGCCTGCCCCTCGACAGGCCGGCGGTAGACCGCGGTATAGGCTTCGGCCATGGGGTTTTCCTGAGTGACCGAGAACTCGCCGCCCATGAACTCCTCGCCGTAGCGGACATGCTCGCCGCTGCGCCAATAGGGGATGAACTCGGTGTTGCCGTCGTCCTCGAAGAACCCGAACTGCTCCATGGCCTTCATCAGTTTTCCTGCGGAGACGACATGGGCGAGTTTTGCGATGTCCGCGGAAATGCCGTGCAGAAGGGCGCGGCCGAGAACCATCCGGTCCGGTTTCGGGGTGTTGCCGGCACGGATCAATTCCCCGGAGTTCGAGCGCAGAACTGCGGGCAGCGCGGTGTGCGTGCCGGCATAGTAGCGGAAGAGCGGCATGGCGAAAGTGTCGCTGATGTCTTTGTCCGCCGATTCGGCGTCGCCGCCTGCGGGGCCGGCCAGGACATTCAGGCGGGCGGCCGACTCGTAGACGGTTGCGGAGTCCGCGCGGACCACGCTGTCGCCTTCCGACCCCGCGTCGCTCCGGTCGGCCAGGGAAATGGGGGCGGTTTCCGGTGTGCCGATGGTCGCGGGTGTTTTGAACCAAAGGTCGGCCCTGCTCATTTCGGCACGCGATTTGGCCGGATGCGTAAGAATGGCAAACTCAGCCTTTGTCTTTCCGTTCAGCGTCACGGGATGATTGACGAGGTTCAGCGTCCAGACAATGTCGCCGTCCTCGTTGCGGGCCAATTCACAGAAGGCGTTTTCGTCGGAGACGTCAAAGCCGTCGCCGGAGGTCAGCCAGGTGAATCCGCGGTCGCCATTGCCGACGAACACATGTTCTAGCAGTCCGGCGGACACGATGGAGTGGTTTTCGGCGAACTCGCCGGCGTTTTGCCAGATGGTTCCTTGCGGCACATTGGCGGGAACAAACTGCTTTGCGTCCGTGGTGCGGAGTCTGTCGTCCGAGGGCGAAACAGGCAAGACAAAGTCGATTGCGCCGGGAATGGTCATTTGCAGAGACACCTCCTCCACATCCACATTCCTGGCGGAGTAGGTGAGGCTTGCGAACATCGCGCCGCCGCCGGTATACCGCAGGTCCATGTCAAAAGTTACCCCCTCGGCATTGAGGCGGCTTGTGACCTGCACCTCATCATCCTTGCTGGTTGCCTTCATGGCGCCTTCAGGCTCGGCCACGACCGTATTCTCGCCGATTCCAACGGTTAGCCGGACATCGGTCAACTCAACGCCGCGCCCGATGCCGTTCAGGACAGCCTGAGAAACATCGTCGCCTCTTTCCGTCAGTGGGATCTCGTGTTCGAGAGCCTTGATCTCGACACTTTCCGGCAAACCTGTCGGCGCCAGTTCAATGGTGTGGCGCGGGGTGTTGACGGTTTGACCGTCAAGGGTTGCTTGAGCGGCGAAGACAGCTCCGCCCGAGAGGCAGAGCATTCCGGCGCAGGCCAGCGCTGCCAGTCGGCGAATCATGGTGTAAAATGGAGTTTTGATCATCTCGTTCTTTCCTTTTTTCTGGTGAAGTTTCGAGTTTTGTGCCCGCTTCGGGTTATTGATCCTGCCGATGTTCGGCATAAAGGATGCGCAGTCCGTGGAACGGCAGGTATACGGGACCGTAGGTGCTGCCGTCTTCGTCACTGGCTTCGATCAGCTGTCCGGTTTCAAAGTCGCGAAGCGCGGGCGTGCCGCCGCGCTGCTCGCGGATGGATCCCCACAGCTCTTTCATGGCTTCCGGGACTTCAGTGTCGTCCATAACCCCGTCAATGCGCAGGGTGTTGGGACCGCCCAGGAGACGCTCGGCATCCTTGATCACCACGGGCAACTCCACCGGCTCGGTTGGATGGCAGTTGAGGATCGCCAGGATGGTGCGATAGCCGTTGCCGTCCTCAAGCGGTGTTTTGTAGGCCGTGACGTGGACATTGGGATGGGGCTCGTCGGCGCCGAGTTGCACAATGTCCTGATTGCGCCAGTGCGGCATGTGGTGTACCCCCCCATCCTTGAAGAAGCCGAAGCGGTGCAACTCCTCGATCAGGCGAACCGCCTGTTCGGCGTGTACAAGCCTGCCGTGCGGGCCGGCAGGTACGACGCCGAAGTCCTGGAGCATGGCCTGGCCGAGCCAGGCACGGTCGAAGCGCTTGTCGTCGCCCGGCGCGGTCGGCGACTCATCCGGGAACATGTGCACGATCAGCCCCGTCCAGTTGTGTCCCATATAGGTGTACAGAGAGTTTGGGTACTGAGTCAGCACATCCACGTCGCGGGACGGCTGTGCGGCGCCGGCGCCCTCAACCAGCATCGCCTCCCAAACCAGGGATTCCAACATGGTGGCCTGATTGTTCGCCCAGACGGCGTGGCGGTTGGGAACCCCTTCCCGCTTGAACACGCGGTTGAAGCGTTTGTACACATTGCGCTGATTGTCGATGTTCCACCCAGTCTGCCACGGCAACTCGCCCTCATCCACAGTTTCCGGATCGCGCATGTATGCGCTTTCCGCAGCCAGGTTGTTGGACTTGCTGAAGCCGGGCCAGTACTCGTCCATCCAGCCGCCGACGCGGCGGCCGACGCGGATCTGCCGCTCGAAGGCGAAAGTGCCCTTCTGCTCCCACCAGTCATCGAGTTCGGGGGTTACCCCGACGTTCCGCCACTGGCCGTAGCGCCTCCAGGGAGGCTCGAACTCGTCCTGTTCGTTGAGTTGCCATTCGCGGACGTTCTCGAAAGTGACGTGCTCGGGGGCCTTGGCGTTTTCGCGCCAGTTCTTCTTGAGGTCCTCCTCCGGCAGAAGGAGGGGTTCGGTCTGATATCCGGTCGCCCAGTTGTGCAGGAAGTGCCACTGCCAGGTGCGGTATTTCTCGGGTTTGGGTTTGGCGGGATGCACGAGCAGACCGAACCAGGTGGACTTGCGCTCCTTGACTGTGACGGGATGATTGACCAGCTTGACGCGCCAGGTGATTTGGCCGTCGCCGTCACGTTCGACCTGCATGCTCGAGCCGGTCTTGTCGAGGTACCAGCCGCGGTCGGAATTGCTCGTCCACGTGAAGCCGCGGTCGCCGGAGCCCAACCAGAGCCAGGGGATGAATTTGCTGTAGAACAGCTCCATATGGGTGTCCGCGCTGTCCCAAACAACTCCTTCCTTCTCGGGAATGGAGATTTCGTAGACGTCGGCGCCGGCCATGCCTCCGTTCGTCCCCGAATTGACCAGGTCAATGACGCCGTCGAACTCGGTGACCAGCTCGAGCAGCTCGATGTCGGCCGCGTTGCCGTCGGGTCCGTAGTCCAAATGGACGTCCAGCGAGCCGTCGCAGTCGTAGATCGTCTTGATGTCGATGACTACCGACCCCACGCGAATAGTGGACTCGTATTCGAATTCGCTTTCCCATTCCCGGACAAGCTCGGCGGGCTTGACGACTTCGGCCTGAACGCGTTCGCCGTTGACGACGCCCTCGAAGCGGATGGGGGCGGCCAGCTGCGGTCCGCGCCCGTAGCGCAGGAGAAAGTCATCGGAAAGCTCGGCGTCCTCGCCGCGCTTGTCGAAGGGCAATTCGCGAGGGTCAGGTTTGATGCGGATTTGCTCGGGCAGGCCGGATTCGGCGATTGCGAAGACATGCTTGAGGGTTTCGAATCCGTCGTCGGTTTTTTCGATGGGGGTGAACGGCTCCCAGACGCGGTCCTCCAGGCCGATTTCGTTGTCGAGCCATTCGGGTTGCAGATAGACCCAGGGTTCGGGGCGCTTGCTGCTGCCGGTGGTGGCGATTGAGCGTTCGCCCATGATCCGCTTGTTTTCGTCGAAGAGGATCGTGGTCATCTTCAACTCCAAGCCGTCCTCGAGGTCCTTGGGAAGCTGGAGTACCGCCACGGCAAAAGGACCGTTGAACGGCACGGTCTCTTCAGCCAAAACCTTGCCGTCGGGCACGTTTTCCTCCACGGTGACCTTGGCTTCCACGGCGCTTTGCGCCTCTTCGCTGGCGCCGTGCACGGCCGTGTCCATGATGCAGGAGACCTTTTGCGTGATCGGGGTGTAGTCCCACATGATCCGAAAATCCTCCCTGGGAGGACGGAGATCGTCGATGGGTTCCAGCCGCCGTTCCGGGTACGAGACCACGTGTTCGCCCACGAGCACGCGCCCGCCATCCATGCTGTGGAAATCCTGCAGACGGGTGCGGTACAGGATTTTGGCGGGCCGACCGGCACTGCGCACATCGAACCACAGGACGTTGCCGTCGCGGCTGATGCCGGGGAACGGCTGGCGCAGGCGAACCGTTCGAACTTCGCCGGGGCGCAGTTCGAGCAATCCGTCGCTCAGCTCGGGGGAGTTGTAGCTGGAATAGATGTTGCCGGCGGGATTCTCGACGAAAAAGCCGAGGCGCACGGTTTCCGAGCGGCTGCTGTGGTTCTTGACCGTCAACTCGAGATTGATGACGTCGTCCATGATCGCGCCGAGTTCGTTGATCTGGAAGCTGGGCGCCTTGGAGTCGAAGATGAACTCGCCTTCTGTGACCATGAAGTTGTGCTTGTCGAAGTGCAGGCTGTAGGGTCCGTTGCCGCCGATCCCCTGGTGAAACCAGAAGCGGTAGACACTGCCGTCCGGCGGCGGAATCTTGACGTAGGACTCACCATTCTCGTCAGTGCCGGCATAGCCCGCGTAGCGCAGGGCTTCAAAGGGGATGGCCATTTCGACGATCCATCGCTTGTCGCCCACCTTGGCGCTGACTTCGGCCTTGCTGTCCCAAGTCCGGTCCTCGCCCTTGCCCTTGGTCCAGCACCAATCGACCAAGTTGCTGATGGCGTTCACATCCCAGCGCAGCAGGCCGAGATTGAACCCCTCGGTGTTGTTCGGATGGGGTCGAAGTTCGAACTCCATATGATCGTCCCAGAGCAGACCGTACTGCGGGTGATGAAGCACGTCGGGAAACCGGCCGCGCGCTTTGAGCCACGAGTTCTCCGGATACACCGGATTGTCGAAGCACACGTACATATAGTCCTTGTCATAGGACAGATGGATGCGCGGCTGAATGTGATGGGAGGCCATAAACCGCGGATCGGCCTGCGCAAAGTCATACCAGAATCCGGACAGGGCGGAGGAATCCTCCCATTCGCCATCCTCCATCACCCCGTCGATGGTGGGTGCCTCCTCGGTCATCGGGATGCGGACGACCGCGTTTTCGTAACTGGCCGGCTCCCCGTACGACTTGGGGGTTTCGACGGCGCGCGCCGCCAGGCTGAGCGCCAGGATGCAGGCGAGCGTCCACAGTGCGTGTCGCGGCCGACGTCGAGCCGGCGCCGAGATTGGGTGAAGGTGCATGCGGTCCATCATGGAATGTTTCCTTGGGCTTGTGTGGTTGTGTTTGTGTTTGTGTTTGTGGCTGTGGATTCTGTGCGGGCATTTTGACGGGCTATTCTTCCCGAATGTGAAGTCCGTCAAGGATTCCACCTGCCCAGAGCGTGCCGTCGTTGGCGAGCGTAACCGCACGGATCGGGAACGGACCGGGGAGAGCCACTTTCCATTCTTCGCCCGCCCAGACCTTCAGTCCGCCCTTTTTCTGCGAACTGATCCATACGCACCCGTCGCGGGTGGCCTCCAGCAGGTTCACCGCGCCCTCGTCGGCAAAGTGCTGTTTCCACTCGTCTCCGACCTTTTGAAAACAGCCGCGGTCGTTGGTGGCCACCCACACTGACTCATTGGTGCCGACAATGGTCAGCGGCACCATATCCTCGCCGGACAGATGGCGTCGCATGGACCCGTTCTCGAGCATGGCGACCCCCCGCTCCCACATTCCGCACCAAACTCGTCCCTGGGCGTCCTCGCCGACGGTGGTGACGTTGTAGCCCTTCAAATAGTGCTCCCAGTTTTCGGGTTTTTCAGTGGGATCGGCGTTGATCACGCCGTTTCCCGAAATGGTCACCCAGAATTGGCCATGGGCATCGACGTACAAATCCTCGACGATCCTCTTCTTGTCGCTGTCCTTGTCCCTTTTAAAGTACTCGACCACCGTCCAGGCGCCGTCCTGGCCGCGCTCCATGATGTTGGTGATCTGCTTCTTGTTCTCCTCCTTTTTCGCGAGCGTCCAAATGATGCCGCTGCGGCCCTTGGCGACCGGCGCGGCGGTGTAGCCTTGCAACTCATGGGTTTGGAACGCCGTTCCGTGAACCAGGGACACACCGCCGCTGTGCCCCAGCAGCCAACGGTCCCCGCCCAATCCCAGGATGTCCCAAGCCTTGGCGCGTACGGGGCGTTCAATTGTTTCCACCTCGCCGCGTTTTTTCTTCTCGACGGTTTCGGTCACGGCGGTGAAGGTGCCGTCCTTGTAGCGCGTCAACCCTTCCATGCCGCCGATCCACACCACGTCGCCGCTTGCCTTGATGAACTGAATCTGGTCACCGGGCAGAGCCTTGTTGTCCTGTTCGGACAGATTTTTCCAGTCGGCGCGAGCGAGGCCGGCACCGAGGCAGGCAAAGCCGATCACCGCCAGGCACAGATGCCGGACTCTTTGCATTTGCATTTTCATCTTCTTCTCCTTTTTTTTCGTGTGGCTGTCGTTGTCGTTTTCATTGTCCTACTCGGTTCCCGGGGAACCCTGCTTCAGATGAAACAACGGTCGCTGGCGCTGATACATTGGCAGGTACTGCCGATCCAAGGCCAAAACGAGCACTGCCATGGCACTGGAGTAGGCTGGTCCCGCCGCTCGGCTCTGGCGCATATTGTCCGGCGGAAACGGCCAGTGGCCTTCACCGCTCTGATGCTCGACGAGGACTTTCTCCATGTTCGGACGGAAGGTTTCCCACTCCTCTCCGCCGAGCTGAAACATGCCTTGAGTCATGTAGAAAAGCGAAAAATAGAAATATCCGCCGTACTGCTTGCCTCCCCAAGTGGGACGGAAGAGGTCCTTCTGTTCCAGGACGCTGGCGGCCCGTTCATCGATTTGACCTTCGAGGATGCTTTTGACGGCCACAGCCACGGCGGTGACCGACGGATCGGGTTGACGGCTGATGCCGGCGCGGTAGAGGAAGCCGGGGGGGGCATCTCCATCGCCCTCGGTGTACGCCCGGTTGATGTAGGCGAGGCCGCGTTCGATCGCCTCGTCGGGCAGATCAAACCCGCACTGTCGGGCGGCATGCAGCACCAGCAGCTGCCAGGAGGTTGTGGAGGCGTCGCTTTCATTGGTTCGCGGCGTGTACCGCCAGCCGCCGCGGGCGACCGCCGAACGGCTGACCTCCTGCGCCTCGAGAATCAGGTCGACGACCTCCCCGCACCAGTCGGCCAGTTCCGCTTCGGCCTCGGCATCCTGCAGTTCGCCGAAGCAGGACAAACCGAACACCGAGCAGATGGCGTGAATGTACATGCCGGAGGGATCGCCCTGCCCCATGTAGCCGCCCGGCCCCATTTGATCGACCACGTAATCCAAAGCCGCCCGGATCACATCGCCGTACTCGCCGCGGTCCGGCAGATAACCGTTGGCGAGAAAGGCCAGGCCGGCCAAACTGGTCACTGCAGGCGTATACCGCTGGTTTGAGCACCGCCAGGCGCCGGCGTCCGGGCCGTCCTGAACCTGGGTGCGCGCCAACCAGCGAAGCCCTCCGTCGATGGCTGACTGCACCTGCTCGGGGCTCGGATAGTTGCTGCGCTCCTCCTGGCCGCGGCACCTTTCCACGCCACCGATCAGAGCGCAAACCATCAACAGGGTTCCGAGTTTGCGGCGGGAATTTCGAGTTGAGCAAAAAAACATGCGGTTCACCTGCACTCAATAACGGACAAAATCAGAAAACGCGCCGAAAAATTCGTCGGTAACCTTCTCATACGGCCCCAAACGGCGAGTGGCGCGCAACTCCTTGCGTCCTTCCTCAATCTGACCGAGCAGCCAGCTCTTCAATGTTTCGCTCGCGTCATCCTCGTCTGATTCGGGCGGTCTGCTGACGACATCTCCGGTCAGGGGCGACCGAACCATGCCATAGCCAAGGAAAGCCCAGTCATGCGCCTGAAGCAGCATTTCTCGCGTGGCCTGGCCATCCAGCGCCTCCAACATCCCCTTGCCGACGGCGATGCCGCTCTGCTCGTGGATGGCGCCCAAGCGAATTGTTCGGTGTTCATTGCTGCGCCACGGCTTGTCCTCTCTGATACCGTCGGGACCGCCGGAGAAGAGCTTCTGCGCGGCTTGCGCGGTCACTCCGGCATCATCGACTTTGCGCAACAACGCCTCCGCGTCCTTGAAGAGTTCGGCCAGGCTGAATATCTTGCGATTGCGCAAAGCACCATTGCGTACGGCATCGTCGGGAAAGTCTAATACGCGCAGGCGTTCATGCAGGGCACGGGCCTCTTCGAGGATTTCGTCACGGACCGCAAACGAGGCCGTTCTGTTTACGCCGTCCACAAAGATTCTCAATGCGGCGCGGGCACCTTGCAGCAGCTGCTGCATTGATTCCGGGCTGACGGTATCCGGGGACACCACGACCACATCGGACAAAGTGCTGCGGACTTCGTTCACGGCCTCCGCCGCAGCAAGGATGTGCCTGCGGTTCATGGCGATGAAGCGTTGACTCAACTCCTCGCTTTTGCCAAGATAGTTTTCCGCCACCTGACGGGGATCCTTTTCGGTCAACATACGCCGGCAAACATCAAGATAGCTTCGACTGGTCTCGAATGCGGCAAAGTCCGCATACAATTCCCGTCCCCGCTCGGCGGTGAATCGGTTCTCCATGTACTCCTCGCCGGCGGCGCGAACATTGTCGGAGAGCGCCTCGAGCTGCCCCGCAAGCCGAGTCAGAAGGGGGAACAATGCCGCAGTGTCGGCGTCTTCGGGACGTTCCCCGGACGCCTCTTTGAGCCGGTCCACAATGGTCATTCCTCGGGCACGCCATCCGGAGTGGTGCTCGCGCAAGGCCAGGTACAGCACCTCCTGGTCGGCATCCGTGCTTCCGACGTAGGCAATCTGCAACCGAAGCATGTCAATGAAAATTGCGTACTGCTCATTGCGGCTTGCCAGCTGGTCTGCCATTTCCGCAAAGATCGATGCCGTGGATTCGGCATCCTCGCTGTTCTGCAGGGTTTGCTGCACTTCGCGAAGCCTCCCGACCTCCTTCGCCAATTCCTCAGCCAGCTGGGCGACCGGCCCCTCGACAGAAACAGCCGCCAACTCTCCCAGCAGGGATTCGGCAAGAGTGGCGGCGGGTTCATCGACATCACCCGCGGCGGCAAATTCAGTCTCTGCAGGCGGCTCGTCGTTGCCCAGTTCAAACGTGCCCAGATATTCGGACAAGGCGGCGATTGCCGGCGATTGCTCGTCGATATGCAGGGCCAATTCAAGAGCGCGCAACGCATTGGCGATGCGCTGCTCATCGGCGGACAACTCATCCAATCCCTCCAAGTAGGACTCCCGCCACTGGCTCCACCGCTGCAACCCCCGGTTGCGCAGAGCGCGCGCCTCCCGACTGAGTTCGGCCCCCGCAAGAGGACTGTCAAGGATGGAGTTCTCCAGCATTTGCGGACGGTCTTCGCCCCCGAACTGCTGGTCCCGCAGGATCAGATTTCGCGCGGCCTCGCGCGGGGACAGGGCAAAGGGGTCCAGCTGCAGCATTCGGCCATCTCTGGCGAGCGCGTCCCTCGCCCATTCCTCGGGAGTGTCGAACAGGCGCTGGATTTGTTGCCGGTATTCGCTCTCGAGTTCAGCCAACGCCTTCCGGGACTGACGCGCCGCGCCCGGGAGCGCATGAATCAAATGGTCCTGCAGAAGAACGGCGAGGTTTTGAGCCGTTTCCCGGCAGCGCCGCTCGGCGGAGGCGCTGTCCCCGCCACTGACCTGGCGCGCTCCGACATTGATGTCCTGCTGCAAGTTCGAGATGACCTCTCCATCCAGCAGATCGCTTTCCGCGGCCAGTTTGAGCATCTCTCCGCCGGTATCCTGCAGAATGTCGAAAAACACGGAAGCGCGGCGGCGCAAGCGGCGGGTGATGGCACCCTGCTCGGTTTTTTCCGATGTATAGACCGCGTCCAAAGCACTGCGGGCGATTTCAGCCACTGCGGGTGCTTGCTCTTCGCGCCGTTCCTCCAGGAGGTCATCCACCGCCGAGGTGAGAAACTCCCCAAACTCCCCTCCGCCGAGGGCGCTTACCGCCTCTTCCCCGTGCTCCATATCCTCCAGCAATTCCCGCGCGGTGACCAACGCCGCGCGCATAAACTCATCGCGCACGCTCTTGAGTTCCTCCTGTAGCTCCTGGCGCTTTTGGAACAACTCATCATCGCGCTCCTGCTCGTCGGTCACCACAGTCGGCCCGCCGCCCATGCCGCCCATGTTACTGCCCCGTTCCCCTGCGGAAGCTTCTCGAATCTCCCGATTGACGGCTTGGATTTCCCGGCGCATCCGCCCCATGCTGCGGATGGGCTGCAGAAGCTGCTCATCCTCGTCGATCCGCTCCACCGTGCGCACGACAGTCTCCACAAGGGTGGAGCGCACCCGCCGCACGTGCTGGTTGTGGGACTCAACCATGACTCGAATCTTTTCGGCAAGCTCCAGCGCTTCACGATGCAAACCGAAGTACCGCCAGGTCAAATTGCGGTGGTGGCGATGACGGAGCCACGGCAGAAGCATGCGACGACGCAGCTCGTCGATGTTCGGGACAGCCTCGTTGCCCGCGACCGCAGCGGCCAGTAGAAACGCCAACCGGCGCGTCCCCGCCTTGTCTGCGGGCGCGTCGGAAAAATGTTGTTCGCGTTCCAGCACATCCAGCAACTCGGACATCGAGGCGGGCACGGACTCGAGTTCATCCCAACCCTCGACGAGGCCGGCAAGGTCGTTGCGGATTCGGTTCTCGGAAAGCTCCTCGTCCCGTGCCCGCGTCAAAACGGGGAGTGCCTGTTCAACAAAGCGGAGCGCCTTGACTCGGCGCTGTTCGTGGGCGCCTCGCGCAAACGACCGGGCATGGACTGTCACCGTCTGCGACTCCCCGTCATTGCCGCCGGAATCTCTGGCGCGGATGTGAAACTGGAGCACGTCGCCGGGCGCCATGCCGGTCTCCTGCAAATCAAACAGCTTGACGAACTCGACATCGCCCTGGTTTTCGGGATCGAACTTGATGGTTGATGAGCGATGCCGCGCGTTGCGGTCGGTGTCGGGATTGAGAACATAGGTGAGGACAGCCTCCTTGATCTTGAGATCATCGGTGAGCGCGCCGCGGACGGGGAGCAGCTCGCCGGGCACGACGGACACGGTTCCCCGGGGCGTCTCCAGCTCGACGTTGGGACCCTGATCCTCGCGAACGGCAAACGCCAGCGTTCCGCCGCGTTTGTTGGGAAACCCCTTGGTGTTCTCCACTTGGATGTCGGCCTCCATCTCCTGGTTGAACTCAAAGGACCACGTGCCCTTCCGCTCGTCCTTGTCCCACTCGGGCTCGACCGTCTCCCGATTGTTGATTTCGATGATGCGCCGTGGAACCGCTTGGTCGACCCAGAACTCCACTGTGACCTCCGACTCGACGTACACTCGAAGAGCGTCCCTCAGCTCCTCGTGAATTTGCTCCGGCAATTCGGTGTATTCGGGCGGCTGCACACGAATCCGGAGCTTGCGGATCTCCGGATGCGACACCACTTCGGCGAAGTGCACCTTGGTCTGGGCATCGGCATAGCGAATCTGGAAGCTGAAGCTTTCCTCCAGGTCGGTGCGCGAATTGATGAACAAGTCCTTGCGGACTCGACTCATCGGCTGGGAGTTTTCGGCTTCGAACTCCAGGCGTTCATGTTCGCCGTCCTGAGAAGCGATGAGGCACTGGCGCGCCCTGATGTCGAGTTTCCGGTACAGCCACTGCAGCCATCCGGGCACCTCCCCGGTCACGTTGGCGCGGATGACGGTTTCGCCGCCGCTGCCGACCTGGATGGTCTCCGGCTCGATCCGGATGGACACGAAGCTGGGCTTGGCCAGATTCGCCGACGGTCGAAAAAACCGCTGCACCATCAAGTCGAACTGGTAGCCGGGTGCGGCAAAGAGCGCAGCACACACGGCGGCGAGGAAGAGGATGCCGATGGCTCGATGCCGCAGCTTCGGATCCTTGGCCAGCGAGGCGCTGCGCAGCTGCCGAGCATACTCCTCGGCGAAAACGCGCAGATTCTCGGCGAGCTGCTTTTGCACGGGGCTTTTCGAGCCGGCCAGTTCGCGGGAAAGACTCTCGGCCGACACCAGACGCTCCTGACAATCCGCCGGCAGCTGCCTTTCCAGGTCATACGCCACATCGCGGGCGCGTAAGCGGCCGAGGAAAAAGGTGGCCAGCCCCGCCAGGATGTACACCGCCGTGGCCGCCCCCACCAGCAGCAGCATGCGCATGCGCAGCGACTGGGTCAGGAATAAAAACCGGTCCGCGTGCATGCCCGCCAGAGCCAGCACACTGCCGAGAATGAATCCGCCCAGCAGAAAACGGGCACAGGCGTAGATGCGGCGACGGCGGTGGAAGTCCCGCAAAACCCGGGTGACCGACGGAGACAAATTGCTTGTATCTAGACGCATATCAGATTAACCCAGCCAGTTTGCGCCAAATCCACTCAATGGACAGCGCACCAATCAGAACAAACAGAATCGAAACAGCATCCCATAGCCGAAACACGCTCCGATGCTCCTCGACTCGAACTTTCGGCGCGATTCGCGGAAGAACGGCATCAACGTCATACACCGGCACAACGGCACCGCCCGTGCCGTCGGCAAGACGCTCCAGCAGCACGGTGTTTCGGGCAAATAAGCGCAGCTCCTTTGCACGCTCACTTATCTCCAACCGATAGGAGGGCAGAATATCCTCGCCATCCAGCTGCAGTCGATAGGCCGACGGCACCAGACGGGGGAACTGCGCGGCGCATACGCCATTGGCGCCCGCCAGGGGGACAAACTCCACCTCTTCCACATTCTCGCCGCTCTCGTCGACCATGGTCAGCGTCGTCCCCAGCAACTCATCGCCACCCAAAACCTGCTTGACCTTTTCCTGCTCGAGGATCCGCTCCCCGGCCCAAACCCCAGAAGCATCGTTTTCGTCGTCGTCCTCGGCACCTTCCGCTTCCTCGCGCAACTCGACATCGGCCGCCCAGCTCACCAGATTGAGGAAGAGATTCTCATGCACCTGGAGATGCGATGTGTTGAGCCGTTTCCAGAGCAGAGAGGTGTCCAGCGCCAACGTCCTGCCGGCTTCCGCGAAACGGCAGGCGGCCACGGCTCGGTTGGTGGCCTCATCGGCAAGCAAAGCCACAGTACGGGGCGCAAGTTGCCCCGTTGCGACCTCGGCGTCAAGCGGCAGAGCGGCGCTGAGCCCGCGAGTAACCGCATGGTGCTCGCCTCCCGGCGTCAGCCGAAAACGCGCGGAAAGACGGCCTTCGTTGGAGACCGATTCCGACGCGGCTTCGGTCAAGGGGTACAGATCGGCTTCGCGGACGGCACGACGGCTTGCCGCCCCCCCCATACCATTCAGAAAGCACAACGTTCCACCCTTTTCCCGGACAAACATCTGCAGAGCCTTCCAGTCGTCTTCCCCAAGAGTGTCCTCGGGCACATTGCCGAGAATGATCAGATCGTACATCTGCAGTCCGGACAAGTCGGCTGGCCACTGCCCCCGCTCGGCGCCGCGGACAACCTCCTTGCCTTTCCTGGTGAGCGCCACGATGGAATTCAGCTGAACGTAATCAAGACGGCGGAGAACATTCAGGGCGAAGCGGGTTTCCCATCGGGGTTTGGCGTCCAGAAACAGCACGTTGACAGGCTCGTCGCGCACCCGCAGGGCGAATTGAGCGCGGTTGTTGCGCGCGGCAATCACCTCGCCCTCGACGCTTTCCAATTCGACTCGATAACGGTTGACGCCAACCTCGCCCGGGGTCAGGCTGAAGACAACCTGGGCTCTTTCCTGCTCGCCGAGCGCCACCGTCTGCTCGCCGACAACCGCGCCGGTTGAATCCAGCAGCTTGACCACAGCCGTCTCCGGGGCGCCCGACGGGGGCGCGGTTTTAAGCAGGACGCGCACATCAACCTGGCGGCCGCTGACCGCGATCGGCGGCGTGCGCACATCGAGAACCGCCAGGTCAGGCGGCTCCTGCTCACCCCCGAAGGGCACGGAGTAAACAGGAGTCTGGTTGCGGGAGGCGACGCGAAAAATCGTTCCCATGTCACCTCCCTCGGTATCTCGCCCGTCGCTGAGCATCAAAACGGCGGAGAGCGGAAAGTCATGATCCTCCTCCACGATTGACTGCACCTCCCTCAAAATGGCTGAGGGTCCGACAGCGGCCTGGACAGATGGCACCTCCTTCGCCCGTTCCCCGGTTGCGAGCGACTGATATTGCAGGAATTGGTTTCCCAGCTCAGTCTCGCCGGCCGCCGCAATTTTTTTCAAGGCGCGATAGACCAGTTCGGTCCGGGGGGCCGAGCGTGTCTCATCGAGACGCTCGCGCAGCCGGTCGGCCGCCGAGGATTCGCCCTGCATTGTCTGCTCATCGAGCTTCTCCTGAATGTCCAGCAAGGCTTCCCGCACGGTCTCAAGCTGCCGGGCATAGGCATCAAAGGCGGCACTGCCGGGATGGCGGTTTCCGGTGGTGAGCGTGCTCAAATCCTCGCGCAGCGATGCGAGCAATTCGGCGGCGTTGGCGGCGGGTTCGCCGACGGCAGGATTTTCCTTGGAGATGGCGGGAATGGCTTTGGCCAGGGCTTCGTAGCGGTCGCGCACACCGGACTCGAACGAGTCGGCCCGAGTCCAGAACTGGTCCAAGCTGCGGTCCGCCTCCTTCGAGTACCGACGAAACGTCGCCAATTCGGCGCGCACAAGGGCGAGCGATTTGGCCAGCCGATGGGGCGGCTGAATCGCCCCGTCATCGCCCTTGCCTTCATTCTCTTCCTCGTCCATGCGCGCAATCCTCAGAGCCTCACTGGCCGGCAGGCGGGGATCGGGCACGCTCATGCTCTCGGAATCATCAAAGAGCACCAGCAGGCGGGCCGGGAAGCGGAGAATCTCCTTGCGCACCAAGCTGGGCCGAAATGCCAGAAACATCAGCACAACGACCAGCAGGCACCGAAGCACCGCCAGACCGACTGCGTGAACGGGGGCCACATCATGGCTTTGGCGACGGTACAGGTACCATGCCAAAGCGGCAACGACGGGAATCAGGAGCAGTAGCCACAGGGGCGATTGCTGCGCGGCGAACTGCAGCCCCCACGTAATGTTTCTAAGTGGTTCCATATGCTAGAAAAGCAACTCCATGAGCATTTCACCAAAGAGAACGAGCAACATAAACACAATGGCGGCGAAGTATAACTCCCGGCCGCGTCGCTGTTCAGCCAGGCGTTCCGAGAGCGCCGGCCACGTCGGGGTCCGAATCAGTGTATACGCTTTGGCCAACGCATCCGTCTCCGTTTCACTAAAGGGGCGAAGGTCCGAATCGGTCCGTTCACCCTGAATCCCATACCAAACGCGAGAGTGCCCACCGTCGGCCAAAACCATCAGAGACGCGACCCCCGTCTCGGCGGCGCCACCCGGCACCTGGGCAACAATGTGGCCGGGCGCCTCGCTGAAGCCTGCCACCACGGGCTCGCGCTCCTTCTGCTCCAAATGCACAGCCACGGGCTTGCGGTCAGGGGGAAAGCGGAGTCGAACGGGCTCGTCCCGCGCGACCGAGCGGGGATACATTTCCCCCCCGGCGGCCTCCGAAACCAAACGGGCGATCAGCGGATACACCGCCGGGCGCGCCAACAGATTGTTTTTGTACGAATTGAGACCGGCCGCCAGCAAAATCACGCGGCCGGGATTCAGGTCACGCGCCACCGCATAGGGTTCGCCGTCGTCGAAGAGCAGCAGCAGCGAGGCGTCGTCGGCCGGTGCGGCGAGCTGATGCCAAAAGTGAAACCGCAGCGAGGAAAGCGCGGGGCCCTCCTTGTTTTCAAACATGCGAAAGGTGGGTTTCTGGACGCCGGCGAGAGATAGCGAACGGTAGCCGTCCGCCTCCAATGGAACGTCGCGACGCTCGCCCACGGCCGCCGGCAACAGACCGCGGGATTCAAAAAGGTGGTTCCAAGCCGACGGCTGAACATTCTGATCGGCCGCCAGGATCAACCCGCCCCCACGCTCCGCAAACCGCTGCAAGCGATCCGCCAGCTCCTCGGTCAGCGGAGTGCCGCCGTCCACGACCAATACATTGTACCCGTCAAAACTGGTGTCCTGATCCTCCTCCTCCTCGGACCAATCAATCCCGTCGATTTCGATCGGAGCTTCGGAGAAAAACGGCATGCCTCGTCGGCTCTCCTGGGTCATCACCCTGGCCAGCAATTCAAGAAAGTCCACCGAGGATGAGTACTTGTCCTCCCCGATCTCTCCGCGGAGAACGCCAAGCGAAACGGATTCGGCAACCTCCACGCCCGCGCCCATGGAATTGTCAAAATCAAGGGCATCATCACTCAGACGCGCACTAATGGCATGGGAGCCGGGCTCATCCATAATCATCTCAAACCGGGTTTCATTCTCCTGGCCCGGAAGCGCCGAAATCGAGCGGCTGGTCTCGTACACCCCGTCCACCAGCAATTCCAGACCGACATCGCGCACCGGGGAAGTGCCGAAGTTGCGCACGGCGACATACACATCCACGGGGTGTCCGCTGAGAACTCTCTGCTGGGAGACGCGCACCCGCGTGACGGCACGGTTTTCCCGGCTGTCCGCTTCCGGTCCGATCCAGTAGATGGGCGGCACCTCGCCGGCCGCCTCGAGAGTCTGTGGAACATCCTCCCAGGCACCGGCCTGGTCGTCGGCGAGCAGAAAGATTTCCGCCTTCTGCCCCCGCGCCCGGGTCAGCACCTCACGGAGCCCGCCGGCCAGAGAAACCGAGCACTCCTGCACGCTCACGCCGCGGAGTTCCTCGACGGTTTGCTCGGGATCCTTGACCGTTCGACTCTCGACGCGCCAACCCGGGTTCTCATCCATGACATACAGCGACCACTGCTCGCCGCGCCCCCAGCTGGCGGCAAGTTCCTCGAGTATGCCGATGCCTTTCTCCCACACGGTCTCGCCACCGACGCCGGCATTCATGCTGTAGGACGCATCAACAACCACATAATGATGCACACCGCTGCCGGTCACCATTTGGTCCTGCTTGTTCAGCAGAGGACGGGCAAAGGCGAACACCACCAGCGCAACCGCCAAAACGCGCAGTGCCAATAGGATCAACTGCTTGAGGAACAGGTGCTTGCGCACCCGCTCAAGCGCCCGCTCCAGCACGTACGTGGCACCCCAGGGCACACGCATGGCGCGCAACCGCATAAGGTAGTAGATAATGATGGGGATGGTTGCCAGCAGCAACCCCCACAACAGCATTGGATGAACAAAATTCACAAGCGCTACTCCAAATCCATACTCGGCCTCAACCGTGGTTGCCCAAGACGCTTTGCCGATAATTCAGATACTCGCCCAGCACGGTTTCTATGCTGCGCTCGGCCCGAAACGGGACAAAATGCGCATCCTGCTTGCGAGACCACTCCCGCCATTCATTCAGTAGATTCTCGTACTCTTCCCGGTACAACTTCTTCAGCGGCACCGCGTCCACACGGTGGCGCAGGCCGGGCACCTCCAGGTCCTGGAAAACCACCCACCGATTGAACGGAAACTCCTCGGTGGTCGAATCGGCAACCTGCATCAGCAGCAGCTCGTGACCCTGCGCTCCCAAGCGCCCCAGTTGACGCTGGAGCGGTTCAGGGTCAAACATCAGGTCGGTAATCAGCACCAGAATCCCCTTGTACTCGTTGCGCTCCAACAGAGCGTTCAAAGCCGATTCCACACCCCCTTCTCCCGCCGGATCGGTGGAAGCCAGGGCCGTGAACAAGCGCACCAGGTGCGCCTCGGTCCCCGAAGGCGGAAACCATTCCTGCTTTTCCCCGTGCCCCAAAACCATACCCACGCGGTCGCGCTGGCTGACGATCAGATACGCCAGGCTGGCCGCCATGCGGGCCGCCTGCAGGTAGACTTGGCTGTCGCCGGTTTGCTGCCGCATGCTGCCGCTGACGTCCACGACAATGTTGACCGTCAGAGCGGTGTCCTCAAGATAGCGCTTGATGAAATAGGTGTCGTGGCGCGCTGAGACTTTCCAGTCGACGTGGCGCAGAGGATCGCCCGGCTGATACACCTTGTGGTGGTCGAACTCGGTGCTGACGCCTTTGCGCTTGCTTTTGTGCTCACCGTGCAGGATGCCCTCGACATTGCGGCGGGCGACGATTTCGAGGTGCTTGAGCGCATCGCGGGATTCGAGCGGCAAAACGGCATCGCGCTTTTCCTTGATTGTGCGGTCCGATTTCGCCATCGATTATCCTGCTTGCTTGTCGCCGGGGGCCGGCACGGCCTCGACGATGCGCTGCACGACGTCATCCGAAGTGATTCCCTCGGCCAACGCGGCATAGTTGACGATGATGCGGTGGCGCATGACCGGCGGTGCGACCGCACGGATATCCTCGGAGGTCACGTAGCTGCGCCCTTCGAAGAAGGCATGCGCCTTGGCGCCCAGGATGAGGTTCTGGCAGGCGCGCGGTCCCGCGCCCCAGGCCAGCCACTCCTTGGCGTAGTCCTGGCAGTAGTCCTTGGTGATGCGGGTCGCCTGAACCAGCCGGACCACGTAATCGTAGATGTCCTCGCGCACCAGCACCTCGCGAACCACAGCCTGATAGCGTACAATGGACTCCGCGTCCAGCACCTGCTTGGGCTCGGGGATGTAGTTCGTGGTGGTGCGGCGCAGAATCTCCTTCTCGTCCTCGGTCTCGGGATAATCGACGATAATCTTGTACATGAATCGGTCGAGCTGGGCTTCGGGCAGGTTGTAGGTGCCCTCCTGCTCGATGGGGTTCTGCGTGGCCAGCACGAAAAACGGTTTGGCCAGCGTGTACTTCTTGTTGCCGACCGAGACCTGCTTCTCCTGCATTGCCTCCAGAAGGGCGGCCTGAGTCTTCGGGGGGGTCCGGTTGATCTCGTCGGCCAGCACCAAGTTGCTGTGGATGGGGCCGGGGACGAACTGGAACTCCTTGCGTCCGGTCTCCGGATCCTCCTGAATGATCTCGGTGCCGGTAATGTCGGACGGCATCAGGTCCGGGGTGAACTGAATCCGCCGGGCATCGACACCCAGCACCTCGCCAATGGTTGTGACCAGCAGCGTCTTCGCCAGCCCGGGAACGCCCATAAGCAGCGCGTGGTTGCCGCAAAAAAGGCATTGGAGCGTCAGATTCACCAGATTTTCCTGGCCGACAATCACCTTGTGAATCTCGGTTCGCACCGATTCGATCGCCTGGTGAAACTCCTCTGCAATGCCTGCATCAATTTTTGCTTCGGTCGCCTGGTCGGCCATGGTTCCGCTCCTTGTGTGCCTCGTTCCGACCAGGGGGGCCGCGCACAAAAGCGCAGCGCAACGCCGCTCTGAGCGCGAAGCGTCACTTTCCTCGCCTGGTCGTCTCTTTCGGGGTTATTCGCCGTTTTGCTCTCGGGTTCTGACAAACTGCTCGTATTCGAATTTGGACACGCGCCTGCCGTCCACCCAGTAGGTCTTCTCGATTTCCTCGCCCTGCTCGTTGCAGACTTTGCCGACTCCCTGCCGGACATTGTCCTCGATGGGGATGACTCTCTGAACGTTGCCGTTCTCGTGATACATGACCACATCCTCGACAATCTCACCCATGTCATATACAACCTTTCGTCGGGGATCGCCAGTCTCAGGCCAGTAATCGATCATCGGGCCGTTACGCTTGCCGTCCTTCATTTGTCCCTTCCGCATAAGCTCGTCTTCGGGCGAATAGGTCTTGGTGGCGCCGTTCGCCTTGCCGTCTGCCATCTCCACCTTGCTCAACACCTTCCCGTCCGGGTAGAATTCCTTTTTGACCCCATCGACGACCCCGCGCTTCCAGGGAATCTCGGCACGCAGCTTGCCGCCGGCAAAGCGCTTGGCGATTCCGTGCCGCTCTCCATCCTTGTAGGGAATTATCTCCATCCCCGTCAGCTTTCGATGGCTTTTATCGAAGACGTGCATCAGTCCCTGTTCCTTGCCGTTTGAATCGACCGGCACCACGGACTTGACGAAGGGCTCATACTGTTCGGTGGAACTGCTGTGTCCCTGATCGAAGTAGCGGCCGACCTCCAGCTTCAGCTTATACCCGTCGGGCAACGGATTGTCCTTGAGGTAGCTGGAAACGACTCCCTGCAACTTGGCAGGCACCTCGTCGGCGCTGTCAAAGATGCGGATATCGGTTTGGTCTTCCTCCTCCTGGGCGAATGCGGCACCGACAAACACGCATGCCATGACCAGAAGGGGCATCCAATGCCTGCAGCCATAGAAATTAAGGGGGTACTGTTTCATTTCACGATCTCCATTGTTTGGAGTTTTCATTTCAACCATCCCCGCTGGGTGCGGGCTTTGCGTCTTTGGACCTCAATTCCAACAGTTCGTTCCTTCATCTTTCCCTTGGCGCCGACGGCCCAAGTCGTCGTAAGACCGTCACGGAAAGTCTACTAGCGGGTTGTTCGAACGCGTGCCGACGAGCCTGTGGGCAGGCATGCGTTCATTGGCCCGTGCTCCAGTGCAGGACAATCGTCAAAATCGTCGGCGGCGAAAAGCTTGACACGCTGGTCAACGCAATAACGGTCGAAAACGGACATGAATTTGCCGATGATTATTATTTTGCGCCGAGGTGCTCCGTCAAAATTCCTTCTCCCTGAATTCGCGAGGGAAAAATTGTCGCAAATAAAGCACTCACTTCTTTACGGCAAAGCTTGGCGGAGTGCGCGGATGTGCTCCGGCCTCGTTCCGCAGCACCCGCCGAGGATGCGCGCGCCGACATCAAGCAGGTCGGGCACGTGAGCGGCCATTTCCCCGGGGGTCTGTTTGAAGACCGTTTCACCGTTCTCCATCACCGGCATGCCGGCGTTGGGCATGGCCATGAGAGGCATGCCGGGAACAGCGTCGTTCATTTGGCGCATGATGTTGACCATGTCGTCCGGACCGGTGCCGCAGTTGCTGCCGATCACGTGCACGCCGACCGCCTTCATCGCGCGGGCGAAATCCGCGGGACGCACCCCCATCATGGTGGCGTACTTGCCGCCCTCCTCGGGATCGAAGGTGAAGCTGGCGATCACGGTCAGCCTGCCGTTGTCGAGAGCGGCACGGGCGGCCGCCTGGATTTCCTCAAGCGCGGTCATCGTCTCGAGGATAACCGCGTCCGCGCCGCCCTCCTGCAGGGCGTTGATCTGTTCGGCGAAGACTTCGTAAAACTCCTCATCGGTGCGCAGGCCGAGCGGCTGCATGAATTCGCCGGTGGGGCCGACGCTGCCCAGCACATGCTGGTCGGTTCCGGCCACCTCGCGAGCCAGCTCGGCGGCCCGGCGGTTGAGTTCCGCAGTGCGCTCACCGAGGTCGTGCTGCTCCAGTTTCCAGCGCGAGCCGCCAAAGGAATTGCACTCGACCAGGTCGCTGCCCGCCTCCCGGTAGAGGCGGTGAACCTCCATCACCTTTTCAGGATGGTCGGCGCACCACAGCTCCGGGCACTCGCCGGGCTGCAGTCCGCGCGCCTGCAGCGCCGTGCCCATGGCGCCGTCGCAAATCAGTGCCTCGCCTGCGGAAAGTCGTTGTGCAAGTGTCTTCATTGTATCCTCCGATGGTTTGCTCGACAATATCTTTCGGGCCTCATCAGGCCAGACCGACCGCGCGCTTGACGCGGTCGAAGGTTTTCTCCGCCACTCGGTGGGCGCGCTGGGCGCCGTCCTGCAAAACGCGCTCGATGGAGTCGGGATCGCTCAGCAGCTGCTCGCGCCGTTCGCGGTAGGGCTCAAAGTAGTCCCAATATTTATCGAACAAGGCCTGCTTGGCGTGTCCGTAGCCGTATCCGCCGGCCCGATAGTTCGCCCGCATCTCGTCCAGTTCGCACTCCTCGACAAACAGCTTGTAGAGGGCGAAAACGTTGCAGGTGTCCGGATCCTTCGGCGCCTCGACCGGCGTCGAGTCGGTGACGATCTTCATGAATTTTTTGCGCATGGCCTTTTTGTCGCCGAATATCTCCAGGGTGTTGTCGTAGCTTTTGGACATCTTCTGGCCGTCGATGCCCGGCACCACGGCCACCTCGTCGCGGATCATCGCCTCGGGCGAAACCAGCACGTCGCCATAGCGGTTGTTGAAGCGGTCGACAAGGTCCCGAGTCACCTCCAGGTGCTGCTTCTGGTCCCGCCCAACCGGAACGATCGTGGAATCGTACGCCAGAATGTCCGCGGCCATCAGGATCGGGTAGCTGAACAGGCCGTGATTGGCGGAGAGCCCCCTGGCCAGCTTGTCCTTGTAGCTGTGGCAGCGCTCGAGCAGTCCCAGAGGAGTCAGCGTGCTGAGAACCCACGTAAGGTTGGCGATCTCGGGCACGTCGGACTGACGAAAGAACACCGTGCGCTCCGGATCCAGCCCGCAGGCGAGAAAGTCCACGGCCACCTCGTGCACCCGCCGACGCAGCAGATCGGGATCCGGATTGCCGGTCAGGGCGTGATAATCGGCGATGAAGTAAAAGCACTCGTGCTGTTCCTGAAGCTCAAGGGCGGGCTTCATCATGCCGAAATAGTTGCCGATGTGCAGCGACCCGGAAGGCTGGATGCCGGAAAGAATACGTGACGTCTCTGTTTTCATGTTTTTTCTGCAAGAACAATAATTGCCGTTCAGAATATCCCGCACATGCAGGACAATGAGCCCAAAGTGACAACAATAGCTTGGTTCAATAAAATTGCGAACGGCCGGCATGACCCCGCCGGGGCACTTATTTTCTAACGTGTAAAATGTTTTTCTGCAACATATTGTGTGGGAATGTCAAACTCGCGCGGGGCGCGTTGAGAGGGCGAGACTCCGTCGAGCCCCGCCGTTGGCGAATGGCGGCGCGGGTCGCATGCACCGGAGATCCCCTCGCCTTCGGAGGAAACCCGGGGTGCCGGCATCAACCACCCCGGCTCGACGGAGTCTCG
>CAZSBQ010000005.1:0-41835 GCA_964604795.1 uncultured Victivallales bacterium
CTTGCTCCACCGACGCAAGGTCGGCGGGGGCACAAAACCCTTTCTGGACAGGGTCCTGCTAGAGGGAGGTTGAACCGAGTCCGCTTTCGACAAGGTATTGCAGGCTCTGCTCTGCCGCCTCCATCATGTCGGTATCGCATCGGTCAAGCTCGACCACCAACCATTGCGCATGGGGCGCGGCTTCCACAATAGGAGGAAAGTTCATTTTGCCCTGTCCGGCGGCGGTCATTGACTCGGTTTTGACCAGGGGGCCGTCCTTGATGTGCAGCAGATTTGCTTGTTCTCCGAGCGTGCGGACCACCTGCACCGGATCTTCGCCTCCGACTTGAACCCAATACGTGTCGAGCGTGAAGTGCAAGGCGGGGACCAGGGCGGCAAGCTGCAGCAAAGCCGGTTTGCCTTCGACGTGTGTTGACAGCTCAAAGTCGTGGTTGTGGTATCCAAAGGTCATCCCGCGCTCCGCACAGTTTGCAGCTGCTTCGCGAAAGATATCCGCGGTTTTCTTAAGTGCATCCATGCTCTGAAAGTTTTCAACGCCGTAAAAAGGGCACACAACGCGGGAGGCCCCTAAGGCGGCGGCGGCATCCAGAAGCTCGTTCTTCCGATCCGCAACGGGAATTCCAGCCTGAAATGCACTCACCACCATGCCGAGATCGGCAATACGCTTGCTTGCTTCGTCCGGATCTCCGCCCGGCACGTTGCACGGCTCAACTCCGGGATACCCCATTTCAGCGATGCGTGCGAGAGTGCCCCACGTGTCTTCATTCATTTGCTCGCGGACGGTGTACAGTTGGATGGAAATTGGTTTGGCCATGATGAACTCCATATTTGGACTGCGATTGGGCCGGGATACGAGGCTTGACGGCGGCCGGCTTTCCGCGCCGACAAACATAGCACACACAACACGCATGTCTTGGCGACTGGCGGAAACCGCATTCAAGTCGGTGATCAGTACAGATCGGAGCTCACCCCTGTGTCGGGGATGGGACAACCGGTCGTCATCGGAATCGCATTGTTCCTGAGCGGAGAGCTATGGCGACAATGAACAGCAGCAGCCAGCCCGTGCAGGGTTCGGGAATAGCCCGGATGCTCAGCGTGCCGCCGGACGCGAGTTGGGAGGTGTCCCAATCCAGGTCGAGACCGAGTTCGGGCAGTATGACCGAGTCAAAAGATCCTGTCGAGGTGCTCCAATTCAGGAGTGCGAAACTGTCTTCCGAGCTGGGACTGTAGCCGTTGATAAGGGCGAGTTCCAGTTCGCCGCTGAGCGTTGCGTGTCCGCTGATCAGCAGTTGGTCGTATTCGGTGCCTGGCGATGTCCCCCCGATTTCCATCAGCAAAACACTGGCCGGTCCAAAGGTGACATTCTCCAATTCCACATCCGCGCAACTGTGACCGGGGCTGAACCCGCCGCTGAACGTCACGTTGCCGGCAAAGGTGCCGTGGCCGCTCACTTCGTCGAGGAACTCGATGGCCTCGTTGCCCGGTTCCGGCCCCTCGCCGCTGACGTAGCCGTCGATCACAGCCTCGCCCTCCACGCTTCCGTAGCCAGTCAGGTTGCATCCCGAGCGCAGGACAAAGCCATTCGCGGCACTCAGGGTCCCTTCGTTCCCATTCGCGCCGAGAGTGGTGAGCGAGCCGAGCACGGCCTCGTTGGCATCGGCAATGGCAACCGTCTCTTCGCCCACGATCAGGGTGCCGTCGGAGTAGAACCCATCGGGCGCGTCGGCATCACCGATGGTGAGCCCCCATCCATCGGCTTCGATGGTCGATCCGTAGCCGGCGGCCACGGGAGCGAGCAAGGTTCCGTCACCGTGCAACGCGCATCCTCCGCCGAGGAACACGCCGTTCGGCGCCCGGAGCGTGGCGTAGTCCATGCTCGTATCAATCCCCAGAGTGGCAAATCCCTTGGCGTTCAGCGTCAAATCGGCGTTCGACTCCAGTTGCAGGATCCCGCTGGTGCGGAACCCGCTGTAGCTGTCGGCAGCGCCGATCCCAAGGGTGCCATCGACCGTGAGCACGCTGGTGGACGCGCCGAGAAGGTCTCCGCCCAGCGCCCCACCGGACCCGCTGAACGCGGCACTTCCGTTGAGAGTGACGGTGTTGGCTGCGGATGTGTGGCCGCCCACGTCGACCGACGCGTTATTCACCGTAACGTCGCACGAGGAAGCCAGCTGGTCGGAGGCTTGGAATGTCAGCGTTCCCCCATCCAAAACCAAGTCGCCGGGAATCGCGACGGCACCGTCTTTGTTCAGGTTCAGAGTTCCCATTTCCACTGTGGTCGTTCCCGTGAAGGTGTTGGCCGATGTTCCGGAAAAGGTCAGGGTTCCCAGCCCGCTTTTGGCCACTCCTTTCCGGCTACCGCCGACGGTTGCGCTGACGTCCAGCGTGCCGTTTGTCGTAAAGTCCGTATCATTTGCGTGGAGTAGCACTTTGCCTTCCAAAGTGGACGTGTCGGCGTCGCTGTCGACGGTCACCTCCTCCGGGAGTGTAACCGATCCGCTGCTGCTGCGAACCGTGCCCCCGTCCAGCGTCAGGGAATAGAGCGTGACGTCGTTGTTCTGGGTGTCCAGCGTACCGGCGACGTGGAGGTTCTGCGACGGCAGCGACGCGCTGTACTGCAACGCCACGGTTCCGCCGGATACGTGGGTTTCGCCTGCGCAGCTGTTCGTGCCACTCAGTAGGACCGCGGCCCCCTCCGCGTCGAACGTGATGCCGGCATCGCCGGCGATGTTGCCGGAGATGTGCAGATCGGTCGCTGCCTCGCCGTCCGCCGCGCTGACGGTTCGAGTCGTCGATCCCAAGTCGAGATAGGCGGTCACTGTGGAGGTTGTGGCGGAGGCTTGGGACTGCAGGGAGTCGATGGACAGTACGCCGCTCGTTCCGCTCACCTCCGAGCCGGTGAGCGCGAGGGACGACACATCCTGGTCGGTGGAACCGATGTCGAGTGTTCCTCCGGACACGGTCACCGCACGGCCCGCCGGCAGCAGGTTGTCAGCGCCCGTTCGCAGGGTGCCCGCCTCCACCGTCGTCCCCCCGGTATAGGTGCCGGCGGCGGTGAGCAGCATCGTTCCTTCGCCTGTCTTGCGGACTCCGCCGCTGCCCCCGATCCCCTCGCTGACCGTCAGTTCGTACGTGGCGCTGGACTCCGCCACATCGAAGGTGGTGTTCGCGGCGGAAATGCTTGCGGGGGCGGCCAGCTCTGCGCCGGTGCTGCTGGAGTAGACGCGGAGGCCCTGGGTGAGCGCAAGTTGTCCTCCGGTACCGGCGCTCACCGTTCCGCCGGTCAAATCCACCCACTCGACGGTGTCTTCGTACGTGTCGAGGTTCAGTTCCGCACCGGTGCCGACAGTCACGGTTCCATCAAGCAGATTGTCGGTGCCGAGAATCAGCGTGCCGGCCTGGACGGCGGTTGCGCCGGTGTATCCGGTCTGGGTGATCAGCAGGTCTCCGCTCCCCGCCTTGGTCAATCCGCCCGCACCGGTGATCGGCCCGTGAACTTCGAGTCGTCCCTCGGCGGTGAACTGCCGGTCCACGGCACCAAGGTCGACAGTCCCGCTCACGGTCGCGGTTCCGGGGCCGGTCTGCGCCAGGTCGCCCCCCAGGGAGAGGGTGCCCGTTCCGGTGTCGACGCTGCCCGTCAAAAGCGTCAAGTCCGTTGAACTGATATCACGATCACCGGTGTCGAGGGTGCCGCCCTCGATTCGGATCGGATTCCCGGTCGGAAGCGCGCCGGCGGCGTTGAGCAGCAGCGTGCCGCCGGAGATGCTCGTGGTGCCGCCGTAGGTGTTCGTGCCGCCCAGACGCAGCGTTCCCGCCCCGGTCTTTGTCAAGCCTGCCGCCCCGCCCAGGTTCGCACCGGCATCCAGATCGACCGCCGCGGCGCTGTCCGCCGTGTCAAACACAACGTCCGCTCCGCTCAGCGCAACGGTTCCGCTCAAGGAGGACGCACCGGAATCGTCGCTGGAGGCGGCGGCCAGCGTCAACGTCCCGCCGCTCGTCTCCACTGCGGCCGTGCCCATCGCCAGGCTGGACAGTGTTGCATCGTAGCCGGCGAAGTCGGCTGTGGCGTCGCTGACGGACAGGGCACCGTCGGCGGGCAGCGCGTTGTCCGCGCCCAACTCCAGAACACCGCCCGACACCGAAGTGCCACCCAGATGCGCGTTGGCACCGGCCAGGATAACCGTTCCCTCGCCCGGCATGCTCAATGCGCCGTCACCCGTAATCGCCCCTTCCACGCGGAGCAGGCCGCCCGACGCCACTTGCAATCCCCCCCCGGCGCCATCGAGTTGGATGCCGCGTTCGGACGGCAACGTGAAGCCGGCACCGACATCCAGCATTCCGTTTCCACAGAGAAGCAGATTGTCGGTGTCCGGGCTTCCGGGCACGGCACCGAGATTCGCGTCCGACGCGACCTCCAATGTCCCGCCGCTGACGCCGATCCCGCCGGCATGCAGGTTGGTGCCGGTCAGTGCCATGGTTCCCGCCCCCGCCTTGATCAGTCGTCCGTCTCCCTGCACGACCCCTTCCACCTGCAGGCCGGTCCCGATGCCGGCGGAAACGGTGAACGTGCGGTCGGTCGATCCCAAGGCCACTTGGCTGGAAATCGTGCTGGCCGCCGTGCTGGTGGCGACGTCGACATCGCCGAGCAGTGCGAGGGTCCCGTTCGAGACCGTGCCGCGCGTCAGTTCCAGACCGCTCACCTGCGCCTCGATTCCGCCCAAGTCGAGCGTGGCGTCCGTGGCGGCGACCGTGATGCCGCTCAATACGTCGAGTGCCAGCGGCTGGATCGTCGCCGTATCGACGGTTAGCGTATCAAGTCCTGACAGGGACGTTACCTGCAACGTGCCCTCTCCGGTGACCGAGCTACTGGGTGCGGTGATGGCAGCGTCGAGATTCAGGGTGGTGCCCGTCCCCAGATCGATGGCGGCGGGTTGCCCGTCGAAGTCGTAGAAACCGCTCATAGTCGAGGCTCCGCTGCCGGCTGCGCAAATCACATCGTCCAGGTGCAGCGTGCCTCCGGTTGCGGTGGCGCTGCCGCCGTTGAGCCGCAGTTCGCCAACGGTGGGCGTCCCGCTGGTCACGACAAGGGTGGTGCCGTCCTGCAACTCCAGGTATCCCGACGGATTCAGCCCGCCGCCGGCCGCGCGCAGTTCCCCCTCTTCGACGACCGTGCCGCTGCCTTCGTTGGTGCCGGACAGCTCCAGTACACCCGCCCCAGATTTCGTGATGACTCCCACTTCCTCCAAAGCTGCGCTGATGCGCAGGTCAACATCCGCGCCGCCGTCAGCCACGATAAACCCCAAGTCATCATCGGTCGGGTTGGGCCATAGTCGTCCGGAAATTTCCGACATCGTGTCGGACACGTAGGTGGACACACCACCCGTCTTCAGGTATTTTGTGCCGGTGGTCACCGTCCCACCGGTCATGGCCAAGTACGACACTCGGCCGCTCGATTGCATGTCGAGCGTGGCACCGGACAAGGACAGATGCGTTTCAGGCAAAGCCGAGTAGTCGAGGATGCACAGCGTTCCCTCCGTGATGTCCAAATCCACGGTTGAACTTTCGTTGTTTCCGTCAAGAGCCAGCACGCCGGTGCCGGTCTTGACCAAGTCGCCAGTACCCTGCAATTCCGAATTGACAGTGAACACATCGTTGCCGCCGACCCGAACGGTTTGGTCGCCGGTTCCGATATGCAGATACTGATCCCACTCCAAATCGAAACTGCCGACCGGCTCCAGCACACCCCCCTCCAAACGGCAGACGGTGCGGGGACTGTCCGGAGGGTTGTCCAGGCTGTCGGCTGAGTAGATTCGAGTTGTGCCTTCCTGAAGCTTGAGCAACGTCTCGTCAAAGATGCTCTCCGTGCCGGTCAGCGCCAGCGTCCCCGCGCCGGTCTTGGTGAAGGAACCGTCGGTGCCCCATCCCTGAGATAGAATCAGGTCTTCCCCCTCCGCACCGTCCTCAACGTAGACAGTCAGATCCCCGTCACTCGTCACATACAACCGTGTGCCGATCTCCGACGGTCCTTCCGCTGTTGCGAACAGCGTCGCGCCCGCCGGCATGATAATGCTCCCGGGCGCCCCGGTGATCTCTCCGGATGCCATCGTGAGTCCAGACGGGCACTGATAGGTTGTCCCCAAATCGACCGTCCCGCCCGCGATGGTCACGGACGCTCCGTCGAGCGCTTGGTTGACACCGGTTGCCAATGTCCCCGCTTCGACGCGAATCGACTCGCCCGACAAGGAGAAATCGGACGAAAGCGTCAGCTTTGCAGGACCGGCCTTGACGAAATTGGCCGAGTCGAGGCGGCCGGCGTAGGATGTGTCCGCCTGGTTTTCGAGTGTGACGGTGCCGCCGGTTACACTGGCCAAGGGTTCGGTGCTGCTGAGATCGAGGATAGTGCCGGTCGCCGTGTCAAAATCGCACTCGGCGAAGGATCCCGACAAGGCGAGAGGCACGGAAGAGATGTCGCCGCCGTCTGCAATCCGCAGTGTTTTTTCGGAAACATCGATGCTGCCGGTGCCGGCAACGGTGCCGGCGATGACGAGATCGGCCGTGCCCGTCTTGGTGAGCACGCCGCCGAGCGTCATCGAACCGGCCAGGGTGCGTTCGTCCTCGGCCGTTCCGGAGGCTTCGACCTCGACCGCGCCCAAGGTCGCGACATCGTTGGGGACGCTGTTTCCCGCCACGCGCAGTTCCGTGCCGTCGTACAGGTTTAGAGTTGATGTGGCGCCCCCTGCAGGCCCGTGCAGCTCGAGAATTCCGCCTTCCAGTGAGGTGTCGCCCTCATAGCTGTTGGCATATCTGGTGAACTGAGCGGTCCCGCCCAGGACGCGCACGCCCCCGACGCCCGAAATGGTGCATCCGATGGTCGCCGTGTCGCCGGCAACGCCATTTACAATCAGATTCTTCCCTGCCGTTGCCAACTCCAGCGTTCCGCCTCCGAATCCGTCATCGAAGGTCACGTCGCCTGCCGTTTGAACTTTGCTGACCGACAGCTCTCCGTCGATCCCCATCGTGACGTCACTGTCGGTGAGATAAAGGGCGTCGATGGCAACGCGCGTGCTGCTCCCCACCAGGAGGGCTCCGTTGGTGGCATTGACCGAGTTGGCCTGATTCAGCGCAGTGTCGCTTTGCAGCGAAAGAGCGCCGCCTTCCACCACGATCCCACCGGTTAGCGTGTTGTTTCCGTACAGGGACATCACGCCGTCCCCGGTTTTCTTCAGTCCGCCCGCGCCGGTGAGATCCGCGTTGACGCGCAGGCGCTCCTCCGCCGGGTCGCCGGAGTCGGGCGCCACATCGTACGTTCGCTGTTCGGGGGAATACACTGTTCCGTCAATCGCCGCAGAGATCGGTCCGGACGCGACGGTGACATTGCCGGTAAGATTGATCTGGCCTGTGCCCGAGTCGGCCTTTCCGTCCCCGCTGCCGAATTGCAGCGAGCCGATTTTCTCCGTGTAGCCGTCCAGATCGAAGGTGCCGTCGTTGATGATGATGTCCCGGTACGACGGCAGCGCGCTGCCCGCCCCCAAACGCAGTGTGCCGCCATTGATCGTGACATTGTCCGTGAGCGAGGAGTTGTCGCCGGTCAGCAGCAGTACATCCCCGACTCCGCCCTCGACGACAAGGTTGTCCGACGTGACGGAGGCGGCTAGGGTCGACGCATTGTCGAACACGACGGAGGCGGCGCTGGGCAGGGTCAGGTTGCCGTCCAGCGTCCCGTCGATGTCAACCGTGCCGGTAACCGTCAGTACGGCCGACCCCGTGTCCAGGTCCGTATTGTTGGCGAGAGTCACATTGGCGACGGTTTGTTCGCACCCGTTAAAGTCCACGGCCCCTCCTCCCATGTGCAGCGTAGTCGAGGAGGGCAGGGTGTTTTTATCATCCATCCGCAGCGTTCCGTCCCACACATAGGTGGTGCCCGTCCAGGTGTTGGTCCCCCTGATGGCCACCGTGCCGTCGCCGGACTTGCCAAGGTTGCCGCCGCTGATTCCGCCTCCCATGACCAGCGTTCCGCCGGCGGCCTGCCGGATGGTGGCTTCCGGATGCTCGGCCCCGTCCGTGCCGAACGCGACAGCCGTCGAGATCGTGTTTGTCCCGCTGGTGTTGGTCGACTCGATGTCGTACAGCTCGTCGCCGTCGAGTTCGATGCCGTTTCCCTGGATTTGCACGCCTCCGTGGTTGAATTGGAGTTTTCGAATCTCCAGCCCGGTCATGTTATTGTTCGTGGGCGAGTAGTTGGTGCCGTCCTTGCACGAAAAGATGAGCGTATCAAGAGTCCATGGCGCCTGGCCGTAGTCATCATTGAAGGCTTGACCGGTTGACCAGTTGGAATCGCTTCCCCCGGTGTCCCAGTCGTTGCCGTTGTCCCCCGTCCAGTAGATGGTGTCCCCTTGGCAGGGCGCCATCATCGTCCACAGAAAACACCCGATCACCATCACACCCAAGACTATCCGACCTGCGCACGTTCCGTTTCTCATCGTTGCCTTCTCCTGAGCTGCGCCGCGCATCGAGGACACACTCCAGACGGGAACGTGTCCGATCACGACTGTTTCTTGCGGGTGGAGGTGGCAAGACTTACGGGCAAGTCAGGAAGCAAGACAGATTATACCTTTTGCTTCCCCTTTCTGCCTGAACGCGCCCGACGTGTTCACACCGTCACGCAACGAATGCCCTTCCAGGCATCCGCAAGGGAAAAACATATAAACTGCCCGTGTTCCTTAAAATATACATATTTGCGGAAAAAAGCAAGAGAGGAAAGCAATTTTCCCGCATGTGTGCTTCGGTCACTCGGTGCGAACCCTGCGCGGGACCAAGACGGAAAGAAGGGAAAAAATCGCCGAAAAGGACCGCTCGCTCCGGCATCTTCGAACTCAATGTTGCTGACAAGGGCGACGTTCAAACATATGTTTTCGACTTGTATGTCGACATTTGACGGCAATGCAAATCGTCGCAACAAATCGGTTTCGGACACCGCACGATTGCATTTCGTGCGCTTCATGGTACAGTTATACCCTTTCCACACCATGCATACTCGCATCTGCATATGGCTGTCGGCGGCATCTTGTTTTGACGGAGGCACACTGTTTCGCGTTGTTCTCCGGCTGCCGCATGCAGGTGTAAAACCGAGAGTGTTATGACTGAGCACAACTCATCCAATCTTCGCGTCACGCCGCTGAACCATGCGCATCGCACCCTTCACGCCCGTCTGGCACCCTTTGCAGGCTGGCAAATGCCCATTCAGTACGAAAACGGCATTATTGCCGAGCATCGGCATACCCGTGCTCGCGCGTCCCTGTTCGATACATGCCACATGGCGGAATTCCGGGTTTCGGGTCCCGACGCCGCCGCAGCGCTGGACTCGGTGTTCGCCCGCGGCACGGCAGACCAGAAGCCCGGCATCTGCCGGTACAACTTCCTGCTCTCCGAGCAGGGCACGATTCTCGACGACCTGATTGCATACCGTCTGGCCGACAACGAATTCTTTGTAGTGGGCAATGCCGGAACGCGCGGACGCGACGGTGAGACCATTCGCGAGCGCGTCGCCGACGATCTCGAAGTGGTCGACATTTCGGACCAAACCGGCAAATTGGACCTGCAAGGTCCGGAGAGCTCGGCGGTGCTGGCCTCCCTGGGACTGCCGGAAGAGAAGCAGCCGCAACGCTTTCGGTGCCTTTCGACATCGCTGGAAGGACACGAAATTCTCATCAGCGGCACCGGCTACACCGGAGAATCGGGATTTGAATTGTACCTGCCCACCGAAGACACGGAGGCGCTCTGGCAACGGCTCCTGGCCTGCGATGCGGTCGAACCCGCCGGCTTGGGGGCGCGCGACACCTTGCGCCTGGAGGCGGGGCTGCCCCTCTACGGACACGACTTGGACGACAGTGTGACCCCCGTCGAAGCCGGGTTCGACTGGGTTCTGCGTCCCCCTGACCGCCGCTTTGTCGGTTGCGAAACACTGAACAGCACCCCGCGCCGTCGCCTGGTCGGGTTCGAGCTGGAGGGGCGGCGCGCGGCGCGCGAGGGCGACAGCATCTTCTCGCCTGACGGCACCGTCATCGGCACGGTGACGTCCGGCTCGTTCGGCCCCACTGTCGGCGTGGCCATCGGGCTGGGATATGTCGAGGGCAGCACGCCGCCGAAGGCAGACACGGAATGCCGCGTGGGACGATCCCGGCAGCGCGCCCTCCCCGGACGGATTGCGGACCTGCCCTTCCATCGAAGCGGGGCTTCCAAAGCCTGACAACAACCTGAATCCGCGAAAAGACCGTTGGCGTCCCCCCTGCGAGGATTGCGGCGAACACCAACGGAACTTTGCGGATTCAGGAACAATCAAAAACCAATGTTCAGCGTTCGGCACGCCTGATTGTCTTCAGTACCGACATCCCGAACGGCTGCCACCTGCGGAGGCTCATCATGCCATACATCCCTCTGACCGAAACCGAAAAGCAGCAGATGCTCAGCGCCGTCGGCGTGACCAGCATGGACCAGCTATGGAAGAATGCCGGCGTTTCCGAACCGGCGCCCGAACTCGAGACGCTGCCGAGGGGCCGTTCCGAATTTGAAGTCAGTCGCTTCCTCGCGAATCTGGCCGACCAAAACGCCACCGATCTCACCTGCTTCCTGGGCAATGGCTTCTATGATCACTACATCCCCCCCGTCGTCCAGGAAATCCTCGGACGCGGTGAATTCTACACCGCCTATACCCCCTACCAGGCGGAAGCCTCCCAGGGAACCCTGCAATCCATCTACGAGTTCCAATCCGGCATTTGCCGACTGACCAACATGGAAGTGGCCAACGCTTCCATGTACGACGGCGGAACGGCGTTGTTCGAGGCCATGATGATGGCCGTGCGCATCAGTCGCCGGCGGCGCGCGGTGGTTCTCGGCTCGGTGTCGCCGATCTACCTGGCCATGATCCGCTGCTATTGCCGGAATCTGGACATCGAGCTGAAGATCACGGACGCTCGCACGCTCAGCTCCCGCAAGGCTGTCGAGCGCGAGTTGACTGATGACACCGCCTGTGTCCTGGTTCAGTATCCGAACGTCTTCGGCGCGGTCGAGGATTTCAGCTGGCTGACGGAGGCTGCGGCGAAGAAAAAGATTCTGTCGGTCTGCTCGACCTACCCCGTGGCGCTCGGCCTGCTGACTCCGCCGGGCGACATGGGATTCGACATCGTCACCGGCGAGGGGCAGTCCCTGGGACTTCCCCTGTCCTTCGGCGGGCCCTACCTGGGCTTCCTGAGCACCCGCAAAAAACACGTTCGCAAAATGCCTGGCCGAGTGGTCGGACGCACGACGGACACCAACGGCAATGTCGCCTTCACCCTGACACTGCAGACGCGCGAACAGCACATCCGGCGCGAAAAAGCCACATCCAACATCTGCACCAATGAAGGGCTTTGCGCCTTGGCTGCCACCGCTTACATGACCGCGGTCGGACAACGCGGATTCCGCGAACTCGCTGAAACCTGCGCCGCCAAGGCCGCATACACCCGGAAGCAGCTAGCCGCCATCGACGGCGTCAAACCCCTCGACATGCCATTCTTCAACGAATTTGTCGTCGAACTTCCCTTCGACGCCACGGAAGTGGTCAGCCGAATGGTCGATCGCGGCTATGCGCCCGGATTCCCGCTGGGATACTACTACAGAAGACGCAAAAAGGAGTTGCTGGTCGCGCTTACAGAAAAGCGAACACGCGAGGAAATCCGCAGCCTGGCCGTAGCGCTCGAAGCCGTCCTGGCCGAAATGTCCTGAACCGAAAATCAGACCGATCAGACCGATCAGACTGATAACCGACAATCGACAACCTCCCCCTGTCCCCAGGCCTCGAAGGAGACAAGCCCCATGAAAACCGCCGTTGAAAAAAGCGTGCCCGGCCGTCCCGGCAGCTCTCTGCCCGCTTGCGACGTTCCCCGTGCCGACCATATCCCGGACTCTCTCCGCCGCGCCTGCCCGCCTCGTCTCCCGCAGCTGTCCGAGCTGGAGACTCTCCGTCACTTTGTGGCGATGAGCCGCCGGAACATGGGCGTGGACACCAATTTCTATCCGCTCGGTTCCTGCACGATGAAGTACAACCCGAAATTTGCCGAGCGCGTGGCTTCCCTGCCCGGCTTCACCGATCTGCACCCGCTGCTGCCGCAGCTTCGTCACGGAGGCGCGCTGACCCAGGGTGCGCTGGCGGTGCTGTTCGAGAGCGAGCAGCTGCTGTGCGAACTGCTGGGCTTCCGCGGCTTCACCATGCAGCCGCTGGCCGGCGCGCACGGCGAGCTGACCGGCATCATGCTGATCGCGGCCTACCACCGCGAGCGCGGCGACAAACGCAGCGTCATGCTGATCCCCGACGCCGCCCACGGCACCAATCCGGCCAGCGCCGCCCTGGGCGGATTCGACACCCGCACCATCCCCTCGGACGCGGAGGGCGACGTCGACCTCGAGGCCCTCCGCGAAGCACTGGACTCCGATGTCGCCGGACTGATGCTGACCTGTCCCAACACGGTCGGCATGTACGATCCCAATGTGCGCGAAATCTGCCGCCTGGTTCACGAGGCGGGGGGGCTGGTCTACGCCGACGGCGCCAACCTCAACGCCATCCTGGGGCGCGTTCGCCCCGGCGACCTCGGCTTCGACGTCATCCATGTAAATCTGCACAAAACCTTCTCGACCCCCCACGGCGGGGGTGGTCCGGGCGCGGGCCCTGTTGGCGTGGGGCGCAGGCTCGTGCCGTATCTGCCCAAGGCACGCGTAGTCAAACGCAAGGACGGCACCTACGCCCTCGATTACAATCTGCCCAAAAGCATCGGCTATATCGCCCCCTTCTACGGCAACTTCGGCATCATTCTGCGCGCCTACGCCTACCTGCTGCACCTGGGCAAGGAGGGCGTGCAGCGCGTCAGCGAAACCGCGGTCCTCAACGCCAACTACCTGCTGTCCCGCATCAAGCATGCCTTTCGTGTTCCCTACGACCGAGCGTGCATGCACGAATGCGTGGTCTCGGCCGATCCCCTCGGCAAGTACGGCGTTCATGGTCTTGACATCGCCAAAGCCCTACTGGATCACGGCTTTCATCCGCCCACGATGTACTTTCCGCAGATCGTCTCCGAGGCGCTGATGATCGAGCCCACCGAAACCGAGTCCAAAGAAGTCATCGACGCCTATGCCGACGCCCTGCTCGCAGTCGCCAAACAGGCCGAGGAGAATCCCGAGGCGCTGACCTCCGCGCCGACCTGCATGCCCGTCAGCCGCGTCGACGAAACACGCGCCGCCCGGCAACCCGATCTCGCCGACATCACAACCTGAGCAATCCCGTGGTCCGGAAGCATGGCGCCGACCGATTGACTACTACTCGTTTGTTTCAGGTTGCTCCATTTTTCAGGTTGCGCGCATCACGCACAGCCTGAAAAGCTCGGGTTTGTTCAGCGTGTCGATCACCACGCCGCCTGCGTAGTGATCGCGCACGGCGGCTTGGAAGACAGCCGTCACCCAGAGATAACACCAAAGATGATGCGTGCTTGCCGACAGGATGTCGGCGCGGTGATCGTGCCACTCGCGCACTCGGCGGGCCGACACGCGGCGGATGGCCGGCATTGCGGGCGCAAAGCCCACCGGGACCGCATCGCACAGCCGCAGGAGCAGCAGCGCCCAGTCGCCGTCGGTGCAGAAGGTGCGCTGTTCGCCGTCGCCGGCCTCATCCCAGCGCAGTTCCAGCAATCGCCGCAGGAGCACTTCCGGCTGCGGGTAGGGCAGGCGTCCGGCGTCGAAGACTGACAGTACGTGGTACAGGCAACTGATCACACGCCATGGGGGCGCATCGGGCGCGCACCAGGTTGCGAGCGGCCGGGCCGGATCGAGCCGCGCTTCGACTTCCTGCACGAATGCCGCCACCCATTCCGGGCCGACCCTGCCGCTCGCCAGCAGAGGAATCGTCTGGCCGCACAACTCCTTGTGCGTACTGGTCCAGTCGAGCCGGTTGATCCAGCCATCGAGGGCCGCCGGGTCGGTTGGTGCAAGCGGCGCAATGTTGGCGGGCACCGGTTCGCCCAGCAGGTTCAGTGCCCCGACGACCATGTGGACGGCATGTCCCGCGCCATCGCTACCGCGGAACGTGCCGTCCGCGGCCTGGTACCGCAGGATACGCGCCGCGGCATCCCGCCGCCGCTCGCGGTTGCCGGGGTGGATTCCGAGCGCAGTCATGGTATTGACGGCTCCGGTGAGGCCATACAGCGTCTCTGGGCCACCGCGCGTTTCGGCGTAGCTGAATCCTTCGTCAGCGCAACGCCGGCTTGCCAATTCTGCCGCAACAGCTAGGCGCAACGCATCGATGCGCAAGATCGGTTCAGCTTCGTTCATCATATTCACCTTGCCGTGTAGTCCGTCATTAACGGACAAGATTCGCGATCGGCCGCCAGCAGCGCCGTGTGCGCCAGGCCATGCAGCAGGAATCCGGGCCCCATCTGCGATTCATACCAGTCGATGCCGGCCGCGCCGCAGGGCAGCGGAGCGTCGTCAAAATAGATGGATACGAGTTGTTCGGCAAGCTCTGCGGCGCTGGTAAGCCACGCTGCTTCGCCCGTGATGTCATAGAGGTCAGCCAGCAGTCCGAGCCCGAGCCCGGCGTCCATGGCTGGAACCGCCGCCCCTACTGGAAAATCCTGCGCCCGGTAGCATTCCCCGACCGCGCGTGCCCAAGCCAGCAGGCGTGGATCACGGATCAGGCGATGCACGCAGAGGCAGGTGAGGGCAATATATGATGCAGGCCAAACCCCGTATTCGCTCCCCCAAATCGGCATGGCCTTGACCACGCTGTTGTCGCTTTGCCTGGAGGAGATGACGAACACGCCCTTTTCGAGGTCGTGGGGGGCGTCCAGGAAACCGTCGACATAGACAGCGGCACGTGCGCGCATGGTATTGGCCAGGGCAGGGTGCCCGGACTCCAGAAGCTCGGCGGCTTCAAGCAGGCTGGCAGCCAGAGAGATTGTCTGACCCGGCGCATTAATATCGCTGAAATCAGGATCATTGCCGGGTGGACAGCGACTTTCGATCAGCAACAGGCCGCGCGCGTCACGCTTGAGCCACCAGTAATCGAGCATGTCGTGAATCTGATCGAGGAAGTCCTTCCGTCCGGTCCGCGACCAGGCAAATGCCCAGTCGAAAATGTAGAAACCGCCGTGGCGCGGAAAGTCGCACGAGCGCCCCCCCGGGGTGGGGTGGACGCGACTTTCGATGTTGGCGTGGCGGATATACTCGTCGCGTTTGCCTTCTTGCCAGTGAAAGTCCAGCCCTTCGGCGAAGCGCTCGACACAGTCCGGATTGAATTCCCACAGTTTTTCCCACAGCCACAGCGGTGCCTGTCGCAGGTGGTCGTGGGTGGCGGGCAGATGCTGCCCCATGGTCGCATACCGCGCATCGTGGACGTAGCTGTTGCCGACCCGATCCTCAGTCAGGTGCCAGAAGCTATGTTCGCCCCACGGGAACAGCCCGGTGGCGGTATCGGTGCAATGGATGGCAAAGCGCTGCAGGTAGCGGTTGGCCGCAGCGGCATAGTCGGGACAGTTCCAGGCACGGGCCAGAGAGTACAAGGTCTTCAACGTCGCCTCGTCGTGAATCAGATTGCTGCCCGGATAGGCTCGGTCGCCATTGCGCTGGCCGGGAATCGGTGGCGGCAGCGTCTCCGGCATAACGCCGGCGCGACGGTCCAGGATCGATGGAAACAGACCTTCGTGGGGAATGGCAGCCATGACCAGCGCGTCAAGTGCCGCGCTCAGCCGCCCGCGCAGCTTTACTTCTAGTGAATCAGATTTTTTAGTCATATCGTCTTTTGCCAGCTCCAGTACTATTGACTTATCCGCCCATGCAGGTGTTCAGCCACCCTCGCGTCGTAAAATCCGGACTGCCCAGTTCCTGCGGCTTGAGCACGTTCAGTTGCTCGCGCGGGATTGGCTTGAAACCGAAATCGGGCAGCCGCGTGCCGCGGTAGTGCAGCTCGACGCCGTACAGCAGTTCGAGTGCTACGCCATGCTGATCGCACCAGGTGCCGTAGTGCAGTTCCGGCAGCGTTCTGATTTCGGCGAGCATCATGCCAGGAGTGTCGAGTTGTTCGTGGATGAATTGCAGGGCCCGCTTGCTGCCGTGGTAGGGCCGATGCCCACCGCCGGGACACCACCAGAGCTGGATGTGCCCGCCTGTCGTCTCGACTGCTTGGGCATGCTCCTTCAGCTCACGCCAGATGATGCCACTCTGGTCGCGGTCGATCACTACGTCGGCGTATCCGTTCATCACCAAGAGGGCGCTAGTCGCCGCTCCCAGGCGGAGAAAATCCGGCCAGTCGGCCAGTTCGCGTAATTGTTGGTTGGGCCAGTTGGTGCAATGCTTGCCGTTGGCGCAGAGGTAGTCGCCGAAAGCCCAGCCGGAGACGATGGTCAGGCGCAGCCGCGGTTCGAGGGCGAACAGCCAACCGGCCACCGTTCCGCCAAGTGAGTTGCCCGCCACGCCGAGACGGCCGTTGTCCACCCAATCGAGCGATTCGAGAAAATCGAGCCCACGCATGGCGTCGAAGACCAGCTTACCCATGACTGCCCGGCCAGCGGCTTGGGTGGCCTCGATCACCCACTGCTCGTCGTGCTCGCGGGTGCCGAGGCGTCCTTGCGGATGGCGTTCCTCCTCGCCCAGCGGATCGGCCAGCAGGCAGACCACCCCGGCCAGGGCATAGGTGCGGGCCACAACCTGCAGGTGGACAATGCTTTTGCTGCCCCCATGCCCGCAGGTCAGAACAATTGCTGGCACGCTCACGCCGATCTTCACGGGCCGGTAGAGGTTGGCCGGAATGCGTGAGCCCGGTTCGGCAGTGTAGAGCCATTTCTCGACCACGGTGCCGTCGCCGAGATCCAGCTCGCCGCGCTTTTCCGCCGCTAGCGCGACGTGGACCTCAGGGATGCCGACACGGCGGCATACCTCGCGACGAAGTGACGTGCCTTGCTCGTTCATGGTTGCCGTATCCTCTTAAGGTCGTTTTCCTTTGTTGACAGTATTGGCGGCGCATCGCTTTGGGCACAGGGATAAAGCACGCTCCCAAAAGCTCTGGCTGTGTAGCCCACGCGCCGCTACGATCCGCGTCCCTAGCCGGTGATCTGCTATTGCGATGACTTCATTTCAGTCCCTGGTCCCCCCCGAACGGGATACTCCCGCCACATTGTCAACCGATGAGCACCAAATGTCTTCCTTGCCCATCGAGTAGAGCACGTACAGCACGCCTTCGTGCACGGTGGCCGACGGGTACTGACCGCCGCCGCTGCGGCCGATGACCTCCTGTTGCGGGACACGCCACGATTGCTGGCCGCTGCGCAGCGCGAAGGCGCGGTCGAACCGGTAACCGTCCGGGCTGAGCGCCACCATGAGCGGGTCGCGATTGTAGTGGGTGACGTCTTCCGGGTTGTCGAATTTCGGCGCCATCTGATTGCCGATGAGCAGTACGGCGCCGTTGTCGAGCCGGACACTGGTCGCGAGGCTCGGCGAATCGGGAATGTCGGTCGGTACTGCCGGCGCCCAGCTCCGTCCATCGGGCGAAACGCTGCAGAACAGCCGGTGCGAATACTGTGTGTCGCGCAGCAGCATGACGTATTTTCCATCCGCCGTCCGGTACACCGTGGGTTCGCAGAGCCGGTGCCCGTCGGCGGCCTTCGGGAACCCCATGACATCGCGGAAATCCCACGCCGGCATGCCGAGCGGGGAGTGCAGAACGGCCCGCAACGCTGCGGCATCCCCGCTGACACTGGGCGCGTCGGCCGGCAGCACAGTGAAGGCGATCTCGGGCGGCATGTCCGCGGTGACGGCAAAGACCACGCCGATGGCGCGTTCCGACCCGACGTCCCGAGCCAGCATGGCATAGCCTTGACGAGCGCGCGCCGGATGGGTCGCATCGCGCCGAGGCACGGTCTCTCGCTGGTTGAAGTCGCAGAACCCAATATTGGCGTGGCAGCCGGCGACAGCGAAGAGCCGGCCAGTGGTCACGACCCATTGGAAGGCCGTCAGTACCAGCCCGCCTTCCTCGCTAGGGCGGACCGGACAAGGCGGAGGGAACAGTTCGGTCGCTTCGCTCCAAGTCTTGCCGTCGCAAGATGTGGCGTACAGGACGCGCTGGCCGGGACCGTCCTCGCCGTGCGAGTGGTTGCTCCACATGGCGTGCAGCGCTCCGTTGTGGAAGGCAAGCTTGCCATGGTGATTGTAGGCGCCCGCATCACGCTCGCCGGCAAAGACCAGGCTGTGCGTGGCCTCCTCCAGCAGCGGAAACCCGGCGGCGGGCTTGTCCGGATCGGGTTGACCGCAGGCCCACATGTGGCGGATTGCTTCGCCGTTGGGGCGCTTGGCCGCCGCCTTGGATGCCGGCAATCCGAGACCCGGCGTTTCTGGGGTGAATTTTTCCGGTGGTTGCCAATCGATAATTTCCGTCATGATCGCGGTCTCCTGGAGGTGGCCGGAGCCTCCTGCTCCGGTTGTTTCCGGCTGAAATCGATTCTTGTCACGGAGCTGGAGGCTCCGGCCACATTTCGCACCCGCAGCACTTCGACCGCTTCCTTCCTGCGCGAAACGATCACGTGGAGATGTCCGTCATGCACCAACGTATGCGGGTAACCGTAGTCGCCGCCCTTGTGCATTCCCGCGGCGCACTGCTCGTAGGGGGTGCTGTCGTCGGCGAGGATGAAATGGCGGTCGAAGCGCTTGCCGTCGTCCTCGGAGAGCGAGAGCACCAGCGGCGAGCGCTGCCAGCGTGGCTCGGGATCAGGGCAGCCGACGTAGTAGAAGCGGCCGTCGGGCAGCCGTCCGAAGTGAAATTTGGTGGCGTTGTCGCTGAACGCGGCAGGGGAGGGGGGCGACCAGGTGGCGCCGTCGTCGCCGCTTTCGGTCTGCCACAGCCGTTCGGTATTGGTCCGCAGCAGCATGTGCAGAACCCCGTCGTCGGTCTGGTAGAACGCCCCCTCGCACAGGCCGTTGGGCCAGCCGGCAACAGACTGCACCCGACAGAAGCCCTCGGAATCGTCGACCACGGTTTCGGCCATGGACTTCGGATAGATGCCGGTCATACGCCAGTTGCTAAGTCCGCAGGGATCGTCGGTGTACGGGAAGCTGACATTGCCGCTGATGATCAGCCGCCCCGAGGCGGTGCGTTGCGGGCCGTGATTGGGGACGATGGGCAGGCGCAGATCCGTCGGGCCGTTCCAGGCCGTGCCGTCACGGCTGGTCACGGCGAGCAATGTGGTGTTCATGTGGCCTTTGTCGCCGGGGCGGCGCTGGCCGTTCTCGTCGAGACATTCAGGACGATATTCATAAGTACCGGCATAGGCCACGAGTTGGCCGTCGTGCTGATGGAACCCGGCGGCGGTCAGTACCTGCTCGGAGTGCAGCCCCGGCAGGGTGTCGAGCAGTGGCTCCGGCTCAGTCCAGTTCAGAAAATTCTCCGAGCTGGCGATCAACACCCGCTGGCCCGGCGCGTCCTCGTCGCGCCGGCCGTTCGACCAGATGGCGTAATAGCGCCCGTTGAAGAACGTCAGCGACGGGTGGTGCGAATAGAACCACGCCGTTTCCGGGCGGTATATCCCGGCGCGTTCGACCGGAAGGCGGCTAGCGGTGGCAGCATTGTAACATTGGTTAGTGATCATTCTCGACCTCCAAACACATTCCGCACCCCCTGCAGATAGCGATACCCCCAGCGCATGTCGGGTAGCAGATAACTGCCTTCGGTCCATTCGTTCCAACTGTTGAGCGTGACCAGCGGCTGCTGCGTCGGGCGTGCGTCGAGCCAGGCGCGGGCCTTCCACAGGCAGGCTTCGAAGGCGTCGGGAGTGGCGTTGATCACCACGCTCTCCCGGGCGAACGACGGGTTGCGGTGGGTGTTGTCCCAGCCCACCGAGACGTGCGGGTAATACGTGCCGTGGATGGCTTCGTAGGTGGGCCAGTTGGTGATGGCCTGGTTGGCCCAGACCACGTAGTCGCCATGCTGACCGCCGTCCATGCAGTATTGGTAGGCCGTGGCACTGTCGAACCCCAGCGCCTGTGCGGTGGCCGCTTCACTGCCCGGCGTCAGCCTGGCGCCGGCCTCGACCCCGGCCCGCAGGCGGGCTATGGCCTGGATATCGAGCCCGGGCAATCCGCGCGACACGCAACGCTGGCGCATCCAGGCGAAGGCGTCCGCTGTCTGCTCGACACCGCCGAGCCCGCCGATCAGGTTGGGATAATCGAAGATCGAGAACACCGGCTTGTCGGCGATACGGTAGTAGCTTTCAAGGCTGAAGTACGTGTCGATGATCCGGTCGAACATCGGTTCGAGCACGGGGCGCGACACCTGACCGCTCCAGAGCGTTTCGCGCGGCCGGTCCCAATACGTGTCCTCGTGCATGTTCCAAAGGGTGTCCACGTCGTGATTTGCCCACATCAGGTAGAACTTGGCGTCGGTTCCCGCCAATGCCGGGATCAGCCCCTCGTTGAGCTGGCGTTCGAAGCACGGCGCATTCTCGTACCAGTACCAGTCCATGATGAAGACGTTGATGCCGTGCGCCAGGGCCAGCTCGACGTGTTGGCGCATGACCGCCGGATCGGCCTCGTCCTGCCAGCCCAGCAGCGGAATGCGCGGCATGTCGTGACCCGGGAATCGCGGCGTTCCACGCCGGACGGTGTACCATTCGCCGTCCTGCTCCGGCCAGAAATGCGCGACCCGCGGTTCGTCGTGATACGACGGCCAGATGTAGGCCGCCACATCGTAGCATCGGTGTTGACTGTCCATCGTGTGTTGTCTCCTTGTAGATCACATTCATCATAACGGTGTCCGTCAATACACCAAACTCCCGAAGTTCTTCACCCGGTGGAAGGTGATGATGTTGCCGTCGTGCGGGGTCTTGGCGCGTTCGTCGCCGGAGCGGCTGAGCACGACCAGGTCGTTGCCGTCGATGGCAATGGAAGCGTAGTGGCGCGAGGCCTTTTCGATGGAGCCGGTTGCGACCAGGCCGGCAAAGCACCAATCTACCATGCTCTTGGAGAACTGCAGCTGCAATCGGCGACGTTCGTTATAATCCGGGTAGGCCAGAAAGGCATCGCTTGCCCGACGTGTCACATGCAGCGCGTAACTGGTCCCGGGGGCGTCATACACCATCCCAACATTTCCGGGAACCGGCGGCATTTCCGCAATATGCCTGCGGCCCACAGCGATGCGTCCAGCCAACTGTTCGATCCACTTTCTGTCTCCAATGGCCGCCGCCTCACTCCACACAGGCTCGCGAACAAGGTAGCTGCGGCTGAGTTCGTCGATCGTGCCGCAGTACCAATCGCGGAATTGACTGTCGCGGCCGGGCATACCGAGGCACCACAGCAAACGGTCCAAATTGATGATCGGATCGTGTCGGCAGCTTCCCATAAGCTCGCGGCAACCACTCCCTTCCCACTCTAAGGGATGGGACACGGCACCAGCCCGCACCATGTTCAGTCCGATGTAGAAAAGGCATCGCGACAGGTGAGAACCTGTCTGCACCAGCGTGGGGTGGAAACGATCGGCCCAGTACGCGCCATTCCGTTGCTTGCGCCGGTTGTAATCCCGCGCGGCTGCGCCCTGAACATACTGCATAGCACGGGAGACAGACTGTCCGTCTTCTGCCCATAGAAGCAAGTGCACGTGATTCGATGTTACAGCATAGTCCAGCACATCAACGGAAGTCCGGTCGGCCGCCTCCCGAAGTCGGGTGAGGTAGTTTCTTCGGTCCCGCTTGAAACGGAGCAAAAAACGCTTCTCCTGACATCGGTGCGTCACGTGATAGCAACAGTCTATAAGACGTCCCAGCCGACCTCGCCGCATGTTAAAAAGCCCTCCTGTCCGAGGTTGATCACAATTGCGATTGACCACCTTAAGTTTACACCGAGAATGGCCGGATGCAAAAATGGCTATAAAAATGCGGAAGGCTGTGCTTGTCTGAACAAGTTAAAACTCTACAAGTAATAGGAGAAGAGAGCTTTAAGCTAACATGGCCACTGTAGACGCCACTTTAAGCTAACATGGCCACTGTAGGCGCCAATGTTGGTCATGATTGTCTATCCTTCGTGTTGACGCCGACGGCCTTGTTGACAAGCAGGCGAAGGGCGGCGCGAGCGGAAACAGGCTGCCCGGTGAGAATATCGTCCTCCGTGAAGCGGGCCATCAGGATTTCCGGCTGATTCCAGCGACTCCGCTCGTACGAGACGTAGATGGTGCCGTCGTCTGTCTGGCAACCGAACGGGTACGAGCACTCCCGCTCGTCCAGCAGCAGTCCACCTTGCCAGGTCCTGCCTTCGTCGCACGAGAGAAAGGCGGTCAGGTGGCTGCGGCCCTTGTTTTGCGGAAACTTTTCTTCCTGTGCGCCGGACAATGCAGCCAAGGTGCCATGCTTGACCAGCAGCCAGTTCCCGGAGCGCAGCTTCATGAAGACGAAACGGGAGTTCGTGTGCCGCATGCCGTTGGGTTCCTGCCGCGTCCACGTCAGCCCGCCGTCGGACGACTCGCACTGCAAAAACGATTCCGCGTGGCGATTGAAGATCACCAGCCCGCGGTCGGCGCGCTCGACGATCATGTACTCGTCGAAATCCGGGTCCTTGTCGGCATGCAAGGGTCCCCCCAGCTCGAAGGTCTTGCCGCCGTCCCGGCTGATCAGGGGACGGGACGGAGACGCCGCTCGGCACCAGCATCCGGTCGGGAAGATCCAGGTTCTGTCCGCCAGCACGGTCGGCGTGGTCAACAGGTTCTGACCCTCGATCAACTGCCGGGGCGGCGACCAAGTTGGTTGCTCGGCGTCGGGATTCTCGCTGACAATGCACCAGAGCGAGGAGTGCGGCCCGCACAATCCTTCGGGATATTGGCTCCATAGAATCCACAGCGCGCCGGAGGGCGCCGTCCAGACCGTGACGTGGTCGGTGCGAATCGGCCCGTCCCCATCCGTGTCGAACACAATCCGCGGCGCCGTCCAGGACACGCCGTCGTCGTCGCTGGTGACCACGACACCGTAGTTGAGGTTCCCTTCGCCTTCCCCGCCACTGGAAAAACCGCACCACAATCGCCCGCCCGGCGTCCGGGCAATGCTGGAGGCGATGCCGAAAGTCCGGTTGGCATCCGCATACTCCGCATCGGGCGCGAAGAGCACGCGGGGGACCACGGTGCCGTCGATCCGCAGATTGGGAACGTGCGCATTCGTCTCCAGGTTCATCGCCGCCGGCGAATCGATGCGGCGGCCCGCGATCGTCAGGTTGTCGATGGAAACATCTTCGATCGGGTGCGTGGCGTCATGCCCCAGGAGGCGGCTCGGAAAGAGAAACGGTTGTTCACAGACGATGTTGCGGAAACGCAGGCGGCTGAAGCCGCCCCATTCGCCGTCCTGGGGCGACCACGGGTTGCGCTGCATGAATACATTGATGAAACACGGGCTGCGTCCCTCGATGCGGATGTCTTCGAAAAGCAGGTCGTGAATGTGCGCGGTTCCGCCATGCCAGCTCCAGAAAACGGCGCCGGTCCACATGTCCGGCCGCGTGCAGAACGGCATGTGATGGATTACGTCGCAATCGCGCACCTCCGATCCGCCACTGTCGTGGCGCGCGTTCCAGGTAAGCTGGAACGCGGCCGCGCGATCGATCCATAGCACGCAACGCGAGATGCGGGTGTCGCAGACGAACGGCTTGAAGGCGTCGTCGGCCACGCGCAGGAAGCAATCCTCGATGCGTGCGCCGGGACCGGCGGAGATGCCGTCGGTGTTGAAGTGCCAGGCCAGTATCTTCAGATCATGGAACTGATTGTTGCGTCCGTTGGCAACGACCGCGTAGTACGGTGAATCCACGAGGGTGATGCCGGCCAATTCGAGATTTTCGCCGGCCAGTTTGACCAAGTCTATCCGTTCGGCATTCTTCTCCTGCAGGTGCCCCGGCCACGGGTAGTCGGCGCCGGACAGCACGCCGCGTCCGATCACGCGCGTGCCGCCGCCGCCGCCAGCGAAAGAGCCCTTGAGGAAGGCGCCCGGTGCGAGATAGTAGGTTGTCGCCGGCTTCAGTGGGTAGTATTTGCCGATTTCATGGACGCCGGGGCCGAACCAGACCACGTCGGGATCGTCCGACGACGGGACCTCCGTCTCCGGCGCGTTGGCGAACAGAAAGAGCACGTCGGTCAGGTCGCCGTCGCACTCGACACACAGCTTGCGAGGCCGGTCCAGTTCCAACACCACCTCGCCGCCTTCGATCCGCGGCCGGATGCCGGCGGCGAGCGGTCGCACAATCGCCTCACGCACGGGATTTTCGAGGCGGCGGATGCGGACTTCGCAGGGCCCGACCATGTCGAACGACGTCCACGAAGCACGATGCCCGGCGGTGAATTCGGCCTCGGTCGGCCCCGTGGTCAGATAGGTGAACGAGGTGTGGCCGTCCACCCTCACGGCATAGCGATTCGAGGCCGTTATCCCCGCGGGGGCGGGGTATAGGGAAACCGATTCGGTTGTCTCGCTGCACACCATGCGCACGGTCGCAATCTCGAATGGCCGGATTGCCAACGCAAGCGGACCGCGTTGCGCGGCCGACGTGCCCGCACGTTCCTCCAACAGGTTCACGTGCTCCAGCACGTCATCAGGAGCGCCACCGCGAATCGTCACCGTCTGCTCGCGCTCAGCCACGCTCCAAAAACGCAGAATGTAGCCACGGCCGTCTTCAGCCCGTTTGAAGGCGCTGACAATCACGTGGTCGCCCTCGATGTCGAAAGGAATGATGCGCGTCGGGATCGCGGCAGTCACAAAGCGGTCGGGCTCGATCCGCCGCCAGCCGTCACGATGGGCGTTGGTGACGTGCCAGGGCGAACGGTTGGTGTCGACCGGCACGTCGACCGAACCGCGTCGGGCGTAAAAACCGATCGTGGCGTGGTCCAGGTTCTCATGCGGATGCTGCGAATCGCCATTGACGTTGGCGATGGGGGGGCTGAGAAACGAGGCGGCGCATTCGGCGACACGGCCTTCGCGCCAGTCCCCCCGGTGGAGCCGCAGGGCATAGTCGTGGACCAGGCTTCCGCGCAATTGGGCGCCCGGGGTTTCCCAGGTCGAGCAGAGGAAGACGAAGTCCACCGAGCGCAGAAGCGTCACTTCCACATCGAGCCCCTCCGAGCGCGACACGATCTCGTATTCATGCTGTCCCCGGCCGAAAAAGGCCAGCCCGCCCGCCTTGCCTGCGGCGTCGACAAAGGAACGCATGGGGTGGAAGTTCTGCCGCGGGTCGGACGGCCAGCGCTCGGACGAATTGGCGTGGACGGCGAAACTGGCGTCGGCATGGATCGTCGCGTCCGGCATCCCGGTCGGCAACACGAGACGGATGCGCTGGTTGCCGGCTTGATTGTCGATGGTCGTGGACACTCGCAGTGTTTCCGAGTCGCAATCCAGGGTCAGTATCGAGCTGAACGTCACAACCGCCGTGCCCACCCGTTTGCGCTTTTGGCGGTCGTAGCGCGCGGGGACCCGCAGACGGCCGGTTACCTCCAACTGGCCGCGCAACGGTCCGGTGGAGAGCCGTCGCACCCGTGCCTTCACCTCGCGAGAGTCCCGACGCACGTCCTCCGCAAGCGGCTCGAAATGATAGCCGCCCCCCAAGTCGGCCTCCTGCGCGAAATAATGGGTTTCCGCAACCCGGAAGCCGGTGCGCGGGTCGGACATGTCCAGCGATCCGTTCGCGTTCACTTCCACCCGCAGGCAACCGTTTTCCAACACGCGCCCGGCGCAGCGCACCGGATGTCCCGGCGCCGGCCCGCCGCCAGCCTGGCCGTGCGCCACGCCGAGTCGGCGAACCTCGCCGGGCTGCAAGTCGGGCAGGTACACGCAACCGCGCACTTCGCGGCAGAGGACCGTCGCATTGGTGTGTTCGATGCGCAATGCTTCCCGCTGAAGAATCTGTACGGGATACAACCTGCCATCGGCATCCGTAAGGCTGAGCCGCCCCACCGGCCGATCCGGCAGACGCAGAACAAAATCCACGACTGGCTGTCCCGCATTGAGCCCGGCATAGACGATCACCCCCGGCTCGCTGCGCCGACGGGCGTCCGAATTGAGGAAGTCCAGCGCGCTGTCCGCCACCTCCGTGCCAAGTTCGGCGGCGGCAAGAAAACGGCTGTTGACCGCGTCGTGCACCCGGTCCTGGCTGCAACCACAGATCGAGTCGTGGGCATGATTCTGGCAAATGCGTTCCCATGCCTGGTGCAGAAAACAGCGGGCCGACGGCTTGCCGAAACGCCCGGCAAGCGCGTCCAACGGTTCCGCGAGGTTCTCGACATACATGCAGGCACGGGCATTCCAGAGCTTGTTGTCGATCCGGCTCGACAAGGTTCCGTGCAACTCGTCGACCCGCAACCGCCCGCGCAACTGGCCTTGCCACGTTTCGATATCCCGAGGCGGCGCCGATTTCCATTCTCGCAGAAACGCCTCGATGGTTCCGTGATGGAATTGCACGTCGGGCATCAGATCGGGAAGTGCGCGCAGGATGGCCGCGATATCGCGTTGCAGCCAAGTATGGTCTATGCCATGGGCGGCCAGCGCCAGGTCCGGGCGGTGAGAATGGGCGAAGGACGCGACGATGCGCTCGAACCGCTTGCGAAGTTCCTCCGGCTGGTCCGGTCCGGGCAGAAAGCGGGCGCCCAGATAACCTCCCGGAACATCGAAGGCAACGACCCGCGAGCCCTCGGGCGCCTGCCACATGAACTCCTGCCGGTGCCCCTTCGCCACCGCAAGCGCTTCCGGGCGCCCGCGACTGAAGACATAATTGTCAATCCCCACCCCGCGCAGAAGTTGCGGCATCTGTTCGATGTGACCGAAACTGTCCGGCACGTAGCCGACGTTCGGGTACGATGCGCCCCAGTCCCGGCAATCGGCATGTCCGCGAGCAAGGTTCCGGATCAGCGATTCGCCGTCGGCAATAAACACGTCCGGCATACTGTACCACGGTCCGATCGCCAGCTTGCCGGCGCGGATCAATCGCCGCAGATCGGCTTCCCGTTCGGGCCGCAGCTCAAGGTAATCCTGGATGATGCATGTCTGACCATCGAGCACAAAGACGTCAAACCCGTCGCCGGCTTCGATCAAGTCGACGACTTCGTCGATCGTGCGAACAAGACGGTATTGAAACTGCGTCTGGCTCAAGTACCATTCCCGGTCCCAGTGCGTATGGCTGTAAATGTAAACTCTCATCCTTGATCCTGAGTAATTTGCGGAGTAATTTGCGGCTAAACCGCTTGAATTCATTGAGTAATTTGCGGCTAAACCGCTTGAATTCATTGAACGGCAGTGTTTTAAACGATTTTTAGGCCGTCTGAGGCGCTTAAAATGCCGATTTTGGATTGGAATCAGTGCCGTAAGAAACACCCGGTTCGCACACGGCCCAGGCTTTGTCGCCTGAGGGATCGCACACCTCGTAGCGTTCCATGTCGCGGCGGTACGAGGTCGTCTTCACGGCAGTATCGACAAAGTCCGCGCTGCCGACCGCCACGGCTTCGGTCCAGTACGGTTCGCGGACCGCATTCCTGGCGGCAAGCCGTTCCGAGATTCTCGCGCGGTAGAACTCCGCGAATTCAGGCATCGTTGAAAATCCGGTCAGAAACAACAGGCGATCCTGGTCCACAATGCGGTATCGTTGCCGTTGTCCGGTGAGTTCGTCGTAGCTGCACCAGCGCCACTCGGCCGGATGCTTGACCTTCCCCGTGCGGACCATGTTCAAGTCCACGTAACGCAGGCAGTTAAGCAGGTGCTTCCCGTCCTGAATGCGCGTGCAGTGATAGGGGTGCTCCCACACCGACCCCTCGTGCCCCTTGCGCAGGTTTCGCTGCTGGGCAACCGAGCCGGCTGCCAACTTCATCATGTTCGCCACCGCCAGCCGATCGCGCACCTCGCAGACTACGTGAGTATGGTTGCTGGTAACCGTGTAGCCGAGAACCGACACGTGATAGCGGTTGACGCCAACACGAAGCCACTCCCGGTAGGCGTCCCGCTCCTTGGCGAAGCGGAGAAAGAACTCTCCATCCGCACAGCGGTGCGTCAAGTGGTACAGATATCCCTCAACAATGTATCGTGTGGCTCGTGGCATGGCTTTGAAGATTCCAAGACATAAGGTTTAGGTTAAAGCTCCGATTTTGACAAAAAAACGCCATTCTAAGCGCTAATATGGTTCATATGGTCTTCGTAGCTAGCTGCAGAACAATAAGTTGTTCCGGCTTAGCCGCAATGTATACAGACTACGTGAGTATGGTTGCTGGTAACCGTGTAGCCGAGAACCGACACGTCATAACGGTTGACACCTACACGCAGCCACTTCCGGTAGGCATCACGCTCCTTGGCGAAGCGGAGAAAAAACTCTCCATCCGCACAGCGGTGCGTCAAGTGGTACAGATATCCCTCAACAATGTATCGCGTGGCTCGCGGCATGGCTTTGAAGACTCCAAGACATAAGGATTGCGATTTTGACAAAAAATCGCAGTTTTAAGCACTGATATGGTTGATATTGTCTTTGTAACTAGCTACAGATTAATGAGTTGTTCCGGCTTAGCCGCAATGTATATCAATGTATCCTTCCGCAATGTATCCTTAGCCGCAATGTATCATCGCTCTGCGGCGCGCTCCATGCAGGCGTGCGCCCGCCGGACGATGTATCCGCGCAGCGTCTCACGCAGATCATGGCGTGGCGCAATTGCTTGTTGCGTGAGTTTCATACTCTCTATCTTCATGATAGCCTCGGAAATATTCAGGTTGCATCGGCAGCCGAAGGATGCCTTGGATGATGTTGTTGTTGTTGGGGGGCGGTTGTGAACAAGCGTGCGGTCACCATCAGGTTCGAACCAGGATCCGTCATTCTCCGCTCATGTCGGTTTCTCCGCGGCCGAGCACCCGCAACTGCCGGGTCGCCTTCAGTTCCCGGTACACATCCGGCAGGTCGATGTATTCGAGCGCATCGGGAGGCAGCGCCGAGAACGGCCAGGCTTGCAGTGGATTCTCGATCATGTCGGAAAAGGTTTCCGGCGCGCCAATCAACGTAACCTGCCGGATTCGCTTGTCCAGCAGCGCCGCAAATGCGCCGGGAAGGGTTCCCCACCCCTGGGGCACCAAATGCACCTGATCGTAGCCGAACGATGCCATCCAATCGAGCGTGCACAGGACATCGTGCACCCGCCAGGCGACATACGATTCGCCCAACATGGTGGCGTGCGATGCGTATTCGTAGTCGCTGCCGTAGAGGTCGAAGAACGAATCGGGCCGGCAGGTCTCGGGCCGCGATTCGCCGATGCCGCGATAGTCGCAGGCGAAAAATGCGGAGTTCGCAATTTCGAGTTCCCGGATGCGCTCATCCTCGCGCAGTTCCTGGTCGGAAGAAAGGTGCGGCAGATACAGCACGGCCGATCCGGATCCGGGCAGGGGCCGGGATTCGCGGCGGGTGTCCTCCAGTTTGGTGACCAGTATCCGGGCGTCGTGGCGCGGCTCGGTTTCGAGGACGAAGTGGCTGGCGTGGGGGCGGGCATAGCCGCGCGGGCTCCACGGGCGCAGGATGCGATAATCCGGCGGCCCCTTGCGTTCCGGCAGTTCGATGAGTTTTGCGATGCGCCGCGCCAATTCCGTGCCGTTCGGTTCGCCGCGCATCACCGCCAGCTCGCGGAAACGCTCGGCCGTCAAGGCGGGGATTAGCTTTGACTCGTCGAGATCGACGAACTGTCCCGTCGGCGTGCAGCGCAAATCCGCCACCGGGACGACTGTCACCGGCGGTTCTTTGCCGTCCGCTTCAATCCCTGTCTGCCGGTTGAAGAAGGTGTACATCGCCTCGCGAGCGTCGGGCCAGTAATTATGTCCGCCCGGCCCCGCGTGGTAGGCCGCTTTGTCCTCCGCTCCCAGCAGGCGATAGACGTGGCGAATCCGCTCGAACGCCTCCAACGAACCGCGCTGGTCGAAGAAATCCTGCTCCTGAGTCAGCAGGATAACCGGGTTGGGTGCCCGCGCCAACAGCAGATCGCTCTGTTCGAGTCCCGCCGCGAGAATGCCGGGGGGACACTGCTCGGCGTCCAGCGGCTCCTCGTTGATGACGTTGTGATACCAACTGCTGACCCAGCAACTGGGGGCGGCCATGGTGATGCGGGGATCGCAGGCCACGGCGTAGGCGCTCATCGTTCCGCCGCCCGAATTGCCGGTCACCCCGACGCGCGCGGGATCGACCCCTTCCTGCGCGAGCAACACGTCCAGCGCGCGGATACCGCCCCAGACAAACCAGCGGCCGATCCAGTCGCCGGCCAGCGCCAGGCCCTTGTCCATGGCGTTGTGTTCCCGGACGCTCGGGTACTGCGGCCCGGGGCCGAAGACCGATTCGCCCGTGGTGGTATCCGGGTACTGCAGTCGCTCGCCCTGGCCCAGCGGATCGAAGATCAACGCGACATAGCCCTGTCGGGCCAGCGCCTGGGCAAAGGTTTGGTAGGGAGCGTACCCTTTGGCATCCCAATGATGCCCGCACAGACACAGCACCGCCGGGCGCGGTCCCTGCATCTTCGCCGGGTAATAGATGTTGGCCGTGACGAAAAAATCCGGACGGCTCTCGAAGACCACGTTGCGCACCCGGTAGTCGCCGTGGTCCTGTTCGCCGGTGGCCTGAAGGTTCAGCGGCGTCTTCTCCGGCCAGGGACCAAAGACCGCTTTCGCCTTGCCGCGGACTTCGGCGCAATAGGCTTCCGCCTCGGCCCGGGTTTTCAAGCCCATGACCCGCGCGTGGTTGGCGCGGTAGTTTTCGCCCACCCGGTTGACCAGGTACTCCTGCATCATCCGGGGGAAGCGGTTCAACGGCGGCAGACGATTATCTCCGCTCATGGTCATGGGTTATATCCTTTCAGGCGTATAAGTTGTGGCAAAAAGCGAAAGCATTTTCCGGCACAACCTATTTGAAGTGTGGTGGTGTCCAAAGCCAATGGGAGGGTGTTTGCGGCCAGGGGTGTTCGGCGAAACTGCGCACGGCGGCGCTGGTGGGGCGTTCCATCACGGCGGAGGCGGCTACAATCGCCCAGAGATAAAAGGATTGATTCAGTAGGTTGCCGGCGCCGGCTGGGGAGTAGGTCGGCCAGGAGTTGAAGCAGTGGCTGAACGGTGCGCCCGGCACCGATTCCAGCACGCCGTCGGCGTTAAGCTGATCGGTCACGATGGCGATGACAGCGCGTTCCGCAGCGGCGGCAATGTCGTCGCGGCGATAGTCCTGCCGGTAGCGGTTGATCGCCAGCACAGTCAGGCAATCCACGTCGGTGCAGTTGTTCGACCAGCCATGGGGATTGTCGATGTCGCCCATTCCGAAATGGCCGTTGTGTCGGTTTTGCAGGGCCAGCACGGCATCGGTCTGGGCCGCCCGGATGGAATCGGGGATGGGATGGTTGTCGAAGTCGTAGAACCATAGCTGGTGGGCCCCGCCCATGATCATGTAGGCCGACCAGTGTCGTTCCGCCGGCGTTTCGATCTTCGTCGGCAGGTGGCCCGGCGAAAGGCGGCCATGCCAGAGGCGGGCCGGGTCGCCGTCGAGATCGCCGGCCCAGAATCCGTTGACCGCGAAATTGCGGTCATGCCACGGGTACCAGACCTCATCGAGCATTCGCCGTGCCTGGACCGCGGCGGGTGAACCCGACTCCCAGACGCTGATCTGCCAGAGTATACAGGCAGGATACCAGAACTCGTTGCCCATCCACCAGGGATTGTGCCGGCGGTAGTTGGCATCGCCGCGATAGTCGTTCCAGTCGCGTCCGTTCAGAAAGTGTTCGAGATAGTCACGGTCGAGAAACCGTCCGGTCTGACTGCCGCGCGAGAGCGGAAAGCGGGATTGTCCGCCGAGCAGCATCAACGTGGGACAGAGGCAGGATACGAGGTGATCGTGCATATGGTCCCAGGGATGCGTGCAGGCGCCCGCATCGCGCCACGAAGGATGATCGCGGGGCGGCAGGTAGGGCCCGAGATAGTAGCCCGTTGCCTCATCCTGATACCGATTGAAATAGTCCACCCAGGACTGTCGGTTCGCAGCGGACAAGCGATCCAGCTCGCCCAGCAGATAGAGTGTTTCGACCGCCGAATGGGCGCCTTCCAGGCTCTCTTCGCCGCCCGGGGTGGAGGCGAATGCCCAATCGTTGTCGGCCAGCCGTTCCGCCAGGGGCTTGATGCGCGGAGCGGAGGCGGTCACAAACCGCGCCGCCTCGGCGCTGGTCACCGGCGGGCAACCGGCCGCCTCCCACGCCGTTTCATCCGCGATCCCCGCGGCCACTCCGCACCGATTCAGAAACCGCAGGACGTTTTCCTTGAATGTTACAAAGTTGGTCATGGCCGATCTTGCTCCGTTGATGAGGCAGTCATTCCATTTCCAGGATGGCATCTTGGTTTCGCAGTATCTTCTGCAGTGCGGCAATATCGGTCGCGGCGAATCCCTTGCTTGTTCGGGCGGCCAGTGCGGCGGCAACGCCGGCCGCCTGGCCCATGGCCATGACTGTCGATGCGGCGGGTTTCGCGGACACCGAGATTGGTGGCAAAGGCCCGCAACTCACAGGCTTCCAGGCCGGGGAAATGCGTGTGGAAACAATGCAGGAGCTGCGGAAGTCGTCCGCGCAGCTCAAGGATGGTCTTGCTGCGCCAGAATGGATCGGTGGCGTCCTCTGCCGGCATCCAGTTGCCATTGACCATGAAGAGCCCCTCGGCGTTCAATTTGACAAAGACAAACAACGGGATCGGAAACGGAAATTCGCCGTTTTCGCGCAAGACGGCCAAGCGCTTGCGTTGGCGTGGATCGTCTTCGGCTATCATGGCTTCCATGAAGCGCTGTTCGTCGACCTTCTCAAGTTGCAGCATGAGGCTGACGCCTGCGATATCGCCATTGAGTTCGTCGCCCTGAATATAGGCGCAGCCGCATCGGGTCGCCAGATCCGCGTCGCCGGTGGCGTCGACAAACGCCTTGCCGCGGATCGCGACGACGTCGTAGCTGCCGAGGACGGGGATGTCACTGGCGGGTCTCTGGATGGTGTTGCATTCCATTGTTTGCTTCTCTTGTCTTTTGACTTCGTGACTGCATGACTTCGTGACGCCGGGTGGACTCGGTGACCATATGACCCCGGCGTCATGGCGTCACGAAGTCATTGACCCGTGTCTTCGATTTTTCGAATTCCCTTGCATTGCGGATAGTTGCTGCAACCCCAGAAATGGCCTCGTGCGGATGAGCGTTTACGCATGGGGGTGCCGCAGTCGGGGCAATCGGGGCCAGCGGGATCGGTCCGGGCCGCCATGCGTGCGCTCGTCATCTTCTCCCTGATGCCGCCGCCGGCGACAAAGTCCTGTTCGAGCCGGGAAAGCTGGCGGCCAAGTAAGCCCGTTGCCCGCTGGATGAGGATAATCAGGGCATTCGCTGCGGTGACGTCGTCGCGGTCTTCCAGCCAGGGATCGAACTTGCGCTTCTGCGCCAGCAAGTAGGTCCAGTAATCGTGCAGCAGATCCTCGGTGTACTCGAATTCATCGAGCATGATTGAGAGAACCGCCTTATGTTCCGGGTTATGGATGCTCCACGGGATCTCGCCCTTGTGAACAAGGTAGTCTTCGAGGTCGCCCTGTAATTCACCGAGACTGGCCTTGGCGACATCGGTAAGTTTGATTTCGGTTTCCGTGGACGTCTTGGCCCGTTCGGAGCCTTCAACTATATTCTGCTTGCCCGAGCGCGAGGCCCCGACCATTTGTCCCAGCGTCTTGCCCAAGGGATCTTCCTTCCAGGAGAGGTGGCGTTTGCAGAAGCTCATGGCGCCGAGATGGATGATCGTGGCAAAGTTGAACGAATGCAGTTTGCGATAGCCGCCGCTCTGGTTGTATATCTTGCTCATGTGCTTTCGCCTTTCGGTTTTGACTTCGTGACTGCATGACTTCGTGACGCCGGGTTGACGCGCGAATCTTATTCCACCCGGGCGTCATGCAGTCATGAAGTCATCCTCCGTTGCTTGCCGGAATTTCCATGCGGGTAAACACAATTTGTTCGTAGGGGTTGTCCTGGCCGCATTCGTAGAGGCAGGCGATGCTGCCGTCGGGCAGCAGAGCCAGGTCGGAATAGGCGGTGGGGCCTTCGCACAAAACCTGCTGCTCGCGCCACGTGCGCCCCTGGTCTTCGCTGACATGGATGGCCAGGCGTTCGCGACTTTCCCCGCTCGGGTTGCAGAACAGGAAGCTGGAAGCGGTGCCGTCCGTGCCGGGCAGCCTGAGCAGGCAGCCCTGGCAGCCGCCTGCATACATCGTCGGCTCGGACAGCTCCCGGTGGAGGCCTTCCTCGATGAACGAGAGGCCGTCATCCCGGCTGTATCCGAAGCTGCGCACGCCGGGATCCTTGCGGGTGCGGGCATTGAGGTATACGGAACCGTCGTCGCATTCCAGCGCGCAGCATTCGTTTCCGGGCAGGCTCAGGATGGCGCCGATATGCCAAGTCTCGCCGTGATCATCGGTATAGATCAGATGCGAGCCGTACGGATCGTTGTGGTCGAAGTGAACGCCGGTCATATGGTCGCAGGGAATGACGATCCGCCCGTTCGACAGTTGCAATCCCTGGCCGGGGCCGGTGGCGTACCATGTCCAGACGTTCTTCTTGGTTTGCGCCGTGATCTCGACCGGGTCGGACCAGCTACGGCCATGATCGGCGCTGCGGGTCAGCCAGACTGTACGCGGCGCCTTGCCCTGAATGATGACCGGCTCGGATCCCTCGGCCAGGTTCTTGCAGAACGGCATCAGGATATGACCGGTGGCGCGATCGACGACCGGGCACGGGTTGCCGCAAGTCACGTCCGGTTCGGTGGCGACAAGTGTCTGTTCGTTCCAGGTGCGGCCGTCGTCCGTGCTGCGCTTCATGAGCAGGTCGATTTGTCCGCTGTCGCCGGCACTGTCGCGCCGCCCTTCGCAGAAGGCCAGCAGATCGCCATTGGCGGCAACGATCAAGGCGGGGATGCGGTAGGTGTTGTAGCCGTCGTGGCCACCTTCGAAGAGGGCTTGCGGTTCGGTGCGCTGTGTCATTAGTTGTTCTCCTGTTGCTTTGTGTTCATGACTTCATGACCCTGCTCGGGGTTAATAGCGCCCGATACGCCGGGCGCCGGGATCGGTGATGACGATGCTCGCATCGAAGCTCTGCTTGATAAGACGGTGTTTGATGGTCTGGGCTTCCGGCGCTTCCCAGAGGTTTACGAACTCGTCGGGATCGTGATCCAGGTCATACAGTTCCCCGTAGTCCGTGCCGTGATAGACGTTGAGCTTCCAGCGGGCATCCCGGAACATGGTTGCATGACTCGGCCGGTGTCGAGTCGGATCGCCGCCGGGCGCCTGCATGTTGAGCGTGTCGTAGTATTCGCAGCGCACGTAGTCGTGTGGTTGGAATGCAGGCTGCGACCAGTTCAAGATCGGCAGCAGCGAGGCCCCGTGCGTCCAGGATTGTTCGATTCCGGCCACGTCCCCCAGTGTGGGCGCAAGATCTGTCAGTTCAACCAGGGCATCGCTGCGAACGCCGCTGGCGAAATGTCCGGGCCAGGACAGGATCAGCGGTACGCGGACCAGCCCTTCGTGGAAACGGCAGCCTTTGGCGGTCAGGCCGTGGTCGCCGAGCATTTCGCCGTGGTCCGACGTGAAGATGACCAACGTGTTCGCGCGTTGCCCCGTCGATTCGAGCGCGTCGAGCATGCGTCCGACCTGTGCGTCGATGAGTTCGATCATGCCGTAGTAGTTGGCCTTGATCCGCTGATGCGCGGCACCGGGGGGAACGGCACTCCCTTGGAAGAAGTGGGGTTCGAGGCGCGCCTGGTGGGCCAGGTCGCTTTCCCGGAACAGGGGAGGCGGCAATGCCGCCGCGTCGTACCGGTCGGCGTATTTCGCCGGGGCATCGAAGGGCGGGTGCGGATCGAAGATGTTGACGCTCATCAGCCAGGGTCCGACGCGTTTCTCGCGCATGAAGTCAATCGCGCGGTCAGCGCACCACGTTGTCTGGTGCAGTTCGGCGGGCATGTCGGGACGCAGGGTGTAGCGGCGACCATCATGGCGTCCGCCGGGCAGGGGTGCGTCCGGCGGGATGGGTTCACTGGTGAATACGTCATCGAAGCGGCCGATGGACTCGAGCCATTCCATATACGCATTGCCGATCCCGCGCCCCGTGGCGGGCGAGTGGCTGTAGTGGAAGGCCCGGTATCCGTCGTCGCAGCGTTGCTCGACACCGTTCCAGGCGGAGGCCAAATGGAGTTTTCCCGACAACCCGCAGTCGTATTCGACATCGGCCAGCCGACGGGTGATCAGACGGATACGGTCATCGGTGTGGAAACGGTCGTTGCCGTTGATGTTGGCGTGCACCGTGCTTGGATGCAGCCCCGTCAGGAAGCTGGCTCGGCTTGGCGTGCAGATCGGGCTCTGACAATAGGCGTGGGTGAAGGCTGTGCCTTCGGTGCAGAGCCGGTCGAGATTGGGCGTGCGGATGTGCGGATTGCCCAGTGCGTGGACCGTGTCGTAGCGTTGCTGATCGGTCGTGATCCAGAGGATGTTGGGGGGGGTGGTGTGGGGTAGTGGCATGGGTTTTTCGTTCATGTGTTGACTTCGTGATCTCATGACTTCGTGACGCCGGGTTGCCGGGTTGCCGGGTTGACCTGATGATGCCGGGCGTCACGAGGTCATGGAGTCACTCGCGCCATCTCGAATGCGGGTTCTACGTCGCGGTCTTTATCCAGTTGGTGGGCGACGGTGTCGGCGGGCAGTTCACGCGGTGTGGTGTCGGCGTCCAGACTGAGGGCGGCGATGACACCGGCGGCTTCGCCGGTGGCCATGCAGGTCTGCTGGATGCGCAGGGACGATTCGGCGACGTGCTCGGCGGAGATGCAGCGTCCGGCCATCAAAAGGTTGTCGATGCCTGCGGCGACGAGGCATCCGTATCGGACATCAAAGTACTCGCCGGCGACCAGCTTCTGCTTGCGGGCATTGTGCTCGGCGGTGCCGTAGGCGACGGCGGGCGCGCTGTAGCTGTCGGCGGGCCAGATGTCGATATTCCAGGAACTACGGGCGATGCCGTCGGGATACTTGCGAAATTCCATTGCGTCCTGTTTAGTCACGGTAGCCAGTCCGCGGAGTCGGCGGCTGGAGCGCAGTCCGATCTGGTTCGAGGTATCGAGCAGGTAGGCGTTTTCAAACCCCGGCACGTGGCGGCACATGAAATCAGCCGCCTGCCGCGCCTGTTCGCGGCCTTCGCGTTCGGCGCGGGTGAACTCGAACGGATCAAGCGGATCGACCTTGAGCACGCGACTGATGACCGACAGGATTTCACGCCTTCGCTCCGGCAGTTGCCAGTACCACCCGCGAATGTAGTTCAAAAGTCGCTTCTGCTCCGTCACCACCGGCGCGTCATACTCACCGCGGCCAATGGCGTCTTGCAGCGCCTCGGCGATTCCAGCCATGGCGACCTCGTCCGGGGGACTTTGAGGGCCCCGCGACACCCCACCGATTCGGAAGACCTTGGTCAGCGCCATGGCGTACTTGTGTTCGCCGTCGCCCTGATCCCAGGCAACTCCGCTTTGCGCCGCGACAATGCCGTCGCCGGTACAGTCGATCACTCGTTGTGCGAGAATCGCCCGGCGTCCGGCACGGGTTTCGGCCATCACACCGGTGGCCGCGCCATCTTCGACCAGGCAGGTGCAGCCATAGACGTGGTGCAGGATGTCGACTCCGGCGGCCGTCAGCAGTTCATCCCAGACGAACTTGACCTGTTCCGGATCGACCGCGCCGCGGATCTGGCCGCTGCCGACGCCCTCCAGCTCGCGCAGCCCGCCGCGTTTGCGAAGTCCGCGGGCGTATTCATGCCAGACCCCTTGGAAATCCGCGCCGTTCGTGCTGAGAATCACGCAGACAAGTTGCGACACGGTCGCCCCGCCAAGGTAGCCGTCCTTCTCAAGCAGCAGTGTTCGTGCGCCATGCCGGGCCGCGCCAATCGCCGCCGCGCAGCCAGCCGGTCCGCCACCGCACACCACCACGTCGTACTCGCCCAAGACAGAAATCGGGCGGGATGGCTCTCTCATGACTGTTGCCATAATCATGCTTCCTTTTTCCTGACTTTATGACCCCGTGACTTCATGACTCCGGGGTGACTTGGTGACGCAGTGACGCGCGGGGGCGGGATATGGCTTCCGCACGGCGTCACTAGGTCACGAGGTCATGAAGTCATTTTCTTCTTTCCCGCAACCACTCGAGATTGAAGCGGGCCAGAATAATCTCGCCGGTGTAGCTGTCTTCGCTCACGGTTTCATATGCGCACAGGATGGTGCCGTCCTGAGCTACCGCCAGCGCCGAATATCCAGCGCGCTCTTCGCAGACGACGCGGGCGACGGGCCAGGTCCGGCAATCATCCTCGCTTAGGCGCACGGTCAGGTGATGGCGCGCGTCGTGGTCGTAGTGACTTGCCGTGTCGCTGCTTACGGCTGGATTGCAGAACAGAGCGCCACCGTTCGGCAGCGCTGTCAGGCTGGCTTCGCAATGTGGCTCGGACAGTGCCAGGTCGTAGCCGCTCTCGGTGAAGGTCTCGCCGCCGTCGTGGCTGCGGTCCCAGGCGCGATAGCCGCGGCAGCGCAGGCTCTCGTTGCGGCTGTTGACATAGAGTGTGCCGTCGCTGAGTTCGACCAGGCACGCCTCGCCCGTGCCGGTCTGGGTCAATCCCCCGGGCTGCCAGGTTTCGCCGTGGTCGTCGCTGTAGGCAATGAAGTTGTGGCTGTAGGCAAACAAGGCGAACGGTGCGCCTTGACTGTAGCCGCGTCCAGGAATCACCAGGCGGCCTTTGCGCGGTCCGCAACGCAACTGCGTCCCGGTGAATTGGGGCTCGAACCAGCGGCGCTCGCCGGACACCGGATTGACGACACGCAGGCTGTCGCCAAGCGGCATCGGCTGGCTCCAGGTTTCGCCGTCGTCATCGGAGTGGATGCGGTAGAGACCGGGTTCGACATGCGGCGCGAGTTTCTTTTGCAGCGCCGTGTACGCTTCCGGGTTTTCGACCTTCCACGCTTCCGGCCAGGCGCCGCCAATGTCCTCCGGACTGATCGCGACGCTGAGATGGAAAAAAACATGGACCCGACCGGATTCCATATCTGCCACTGCGCCGCTGTAGCTGTGGGAAACACGCGGATTGCCGTCGGCATAAAGGATTTCAAGATTCGTCCAGGTTTGGCCGTTGTCAGAGCTGCGGCGTGCCACCAGGTGATGCTTGGCCTCGTCCGCAATGCTGTTTACGCGTTCTTCGGGCAGTGCAAAAATCGTGCCTCTCCTGGAAACGATCAGGTTGGGGATGCGATACCGGCAATGCCACGCTCCACGTTGCTGCGGCTGAAACAGGGGTTGTGTAGTGAAAGCGGCGGGCATGTGCTGTCTTTCTCCTCGTCGTTTCAAGATCAATGGTCATTCGGTCGAACCGTCATTTGGCCGCTCGGTGTAAAAACACACGAAGTCATTGCAAGACTGCGCCCTGTCGCCGCAGTTCACTGCGCAGTTCATCGGTGTCCGCCGCCGCGAACGGGATTTGTCGGCGCGCCACTTGTGCCGCGGCCACGCCGGCGGCTTCGCCCATGGCCATGCAGGGTGCCATGACGCGCAGGGGGCCGAGCACATCGCGTTCGCAACTGACGGCACGCCCGGGGCAGATCAGGTTCTCTATCTTCTTCGGCAGCATGACCCGGTACGGGATCGGCGTGCGTTCGGGCGTGGCCCGGCCCTCCATCGGCTGGTGCGACGGGCGTTTCGGATCGGGCAGGTCCCAGCCATAGGCCGAGAATCCGATCACGTCGTCGAATCCGTCGCCGCTGAGCAGGTCATCGACACCGAGGGCAAAATCGCCGACAATCCGTCGGGTTTCCCGCACGCCCAGCAGAGGAGCGACGGTCTTCAGCCGGGCGTTCTTGAAACCGGGCGCGTGCTTGCGCAGAATCTCCAGCAGTTGCAGCGCTTCCCGGCGTCCCTGCATCATGGCCTGCGTGATGGATTCGCCGTTGGTGCCGTCGTAGCCGGTCAGACGTGAGGTGTTGATCATGAACACGTCGTTCTCGGTCAACTGCACACAGATCAGGCGGTTGTAGGAAAAGGCCCATTCGCCTTGCTTCATCAGTTCCTGGATTTCGTCGAGCCAGCGGAACGCGCCGCCTTGGACATGGGCATTGGCGTACTCGGCCAATGCGTCCGCATCGATATGGTCCATGTGGATCTGCAGGGTGACGGGGGTCATCAGCCGGTCTTCTTCGCGTCCGAGCAGGGTGGGGCAGCCGGCGAGCGCGGCGACGTCGGCGTCGCCGGTGGCGTCGATCACGGTGCGGGCGGCAACGGCCTGAAATCCGCTCTTGTTATGTAGAATGACATGCGTGATGCGGGCATCGGCGACCAGGACATCGACGGCGCGGGTGAAGAAAAGCACCTGCACGTCGGCGTCGCGCATTTCGTCATCGAGCAGAGAAGCCATGGCAAACGGATCGAAGGGGATCCCTGCGGTGATCGGTCCGGCCTGGCACCAGCCATGCGGCGAGAGCCGTCCGTCCGGTTCGGGGTTCGGCAGCAGCGCGACGCCGCGCTCGACGGCTTTCAGCGTCAGTTCGCGGAAGATCCCGCCGACCACCCAGTTTTCGCAATTGAAGGTTCGCCCGCCGAGCCAGTGGGAGACCATGCCGCTGGTGCCCATGCCGCCGAGCTGGCCCTGGGCTTCCACAATCAGCGTGCGCAAGCCCTGTCGAGCGGCGGCGACCGCCGCGGCGCAACCGGCCGGGCCGCCGCCGCAGACGACAACGTCGTATTCCCCTCGGACCGAGACATCCTTCGCAGAATTCCAAATAGTCTTGCTCATTGTTCTCTTCGCTGGGATCACCCTTTGTTTTGCTTCACAGCAACTGAATATAGCTCGTGACATATCATGAACAACAGACTGATTGTCCGTCAGCGGCGGATTTTTCCCGGCTCCAAGATATATTCCCTTCTCATGCATATTCCGGCAACCTGGGATGAATACCAAGCAAAAACCAACGTTGGAGAGGACATGAGCTGCAGCGCCGCACTTGACACATCGTGCAACGCCTCGCTTGCGGTCAAACGTGGACAGGAGTTGCTCGTTCGCAAGACACTGACTTGCGGCGGACGCGACAGCGACCGGGAATTGGTTCCTTGGCTGCTGTCCTCGCTGACGGCGGCCGGACTCGAGCTGGCGGACATCGACAAATGGACGGTGGGCATCGGGCCGGGAAGCTACTCCGGCATCCGCGCCGGCATCGCCTTGGTGCGCGGCATCGCGCGCGGCACGAACGCGCACTGCCGGGGAATTCCCAGCAGCCGCGCACTGGCGCGGCAGGTGCGCTCGGAATTTGCCGAGGGCGCGCGCCTGGCGGTGCTCCACGATGGCAGGCGCAAACAGCTCATTGTGTCCCTGTATCAGGTGCAACACAAGGGACTGCACAGCGCAGGTCCCCCAAAACTGATGCCCCGGCGGGACGTCTGCGATTGCGCTTCGGACTGGGATGGAGTGATCACCCCGCACGGGTTGGAATTGAGCGCTGTTTTGGCGACGCTTCGCGACCGCACGCGCATCTTCGCGACCGAGCACGTGGATGCCGCCGAGCTGTTGTTCGCGGGCGGTGCCTGGCCGTCCGAACCGACCGCCGCGGATGCCGGATTGGAACCCATCTACGTCCGACCCGCTGTCTTCGCGGACCCCAAAAAATTGCGGACCCCGCAGCCGGCAAGCGATTCAAACAGTGAGTCCACTCCAAAAACCTTAATCATGCCCCGGATGGGGCATTTCACCGTAGCCCCGGACAACGTC
>CAZSBQ010000006.1:0-41433 GCA_964604795.1 uncultured Victivallales bacterium
GGGATGCGCTTCCATCAAGTCCTGCAAGGCGCTTTGATCGTAGTGATGCCAGCATGCCGCATTGATGATGAAACTCACGGGGATGTAATCAGGGCGTTCAAACCGGATCGCCCTCAGGATATTTTCGCGCTTCGTCATTTTTGTAATTTCCCGAGTATACTGTATCGTTCAGAATTCCAGTGCGAGCGTGGGTGCGTCGTCACAGCAAAATATCCGAGGTTGCGATAATCCTGTTGATAAACATTTTGTCCGCCGAAGACTGCTCTGACCACGGCCGTTGCATTTTCCTGCAGTGCACCTCGGAGCATTACATCTGCCCAGACTTCGGTCAAGGTATCCGGGAGTCCAATTTCGAGCTTTATGCAGTGCCATTCAGGGCCGCCCGGCATTTTGCCCTACACAAAATGAAAGTCCGGAATTTCACCGGCTTCCATGATCTCATTGATGTCATCCCACATCGCATCTTGGTACGCGCGACAGGTGTACAGACCGAGCAGAGAATAGCGCATAGTGACGGTGCCGCGGGCGCGACTCTGTCGTTGCCCGATCAGGCTTTCAGCCAAGTCACGATAAACGGCAGCGAGGGCCTTCGGCTGAGCATCCGCGGTGAAGATGCCGCCGTGGTTCGAGATATCCTTGGAAGCGGGCATGTCCATCAACGGCCAGTTTATGAAGCCGTTCACATGCGGTTTAAGAGCAGAGGTCAGGATTCGCATGTACTCCGCGTGCTCTTCTTCGCTGCGGTAGGGCAGGTCGCAGAGAAACCGTGATTCACCGCCGCCGTACCACCCGAATTCCTGCACAACCACGGGTTTTCCGTAGTCGTCGATGCGGGCTGTGCCAATGCAGGAATTCAGCCAGTATGTCAAGGCTTCCCCTCCATCCAAGGGATCACCGCGCCCGCCGGGCACGCACTGCAACGCGGGATACGGATGGAACGTGACAAAGTCAAACAGTTCATGCACGGCACGATTGTGAAATCCATTGGCCAGGAACAGATCCTGGTCCGGCGCCAGCCAGGCGTTGTTTCCACTGACGATCATCTGGCCCGGCGCTGCGGCGCGGATGACGTCGCACTGCCGCTTGCACCACTCGTAGCCGCGGTCGTTAAGGTAATTGCGGAAATCGAACGCTCTCAAGTCGAACGGAGCTTCTTCGAAGGCGACGGTTCCCGGCACCTCGTGGAAGGAGGCGTAGCTCGTGTGATAGATGGAGTTCATCTGTTCCACGGTGCCGTACCGGGTTGCGAGCCAATCCGGCCATTCGTCCTTGAGCATGGCCTCGACGCGTTGGGCTTCCGGACTGCCGGGTTCGCACATGTGCGGCTGTGTCCAGTACAAGAGCTCGTTGCGCAGATCCCAGGCCCAAATGGCCGGATGATCGGCATAATGGGAACAGAACGCCTGCCAGAAGGCACAGGATTCGTCGAGGGATCGGCCGTTGTCCGCTAGTTTTTCGACGTCGAACCAGTCATTCCCGCTGACATAGCCGCCGACCGGCATCAGGTAGATGCCGTACTTCTCACACAAGGAGATGAAGGTATCCCAGTTTTTCAGCCCGTCCGGCAGCAGCCCCTTTTCGGGATGGAAGACGGTGTTGACCCCGATGGCCTGCCGCAGGCAGTTCAACCCGACATCCGCCATTGCGGCAAGGCGATGTTCGACCTCGTCGCGGTTGAAATGATCGAAGAGAGTCCCGTCGCATGGATGCTCGTCGTTGAGCATGTTGCCACCGATGGGGGTAATGAATTCACCGGTGTCCGCCAGTTCAAAGTTCCAGCGGTCAGCCGACACGCGTACGCGTTGCATAATCATTCTCCTAGGTAGTTTGCCAAACAGATTCCGCTTGAGTCGTTTTTACTTCCTGAACCGATACACTCGATTTTTTGACAACGTCTGCCCGGCGGCCTTCCCGCTGCAGGCATCTTCCGCCGGCCCCGGTGCGGGTTGGTCGCGGAAGCACCAGAGCAGATAACTGCCGGTGTCGTTCTGCCATTTCACGCCGAGATCATCCTTCAGCACGGTGCGGACGATCATCTGGTCGCGGAGCTGACGATAGGTGGTGTAGAGCCGCTTGATTTCCTCTGCGCTTTCGCTGTCCCACTCGTCCCTGGGGATCTGGCCCATTTCGCTGTTGGGAATCCACTTGTGCGCGAATGCCCTGAACAGCGGATCAAGGGGCGCTTCGCCGCGCAGGATTTTCTTGTCGACCGCCCCATTGGTATCGTCGAGCGAGTGAGGGAAGGCGACGGCGGTGTTGTACATGAATCCTTCCAGGCCCCCGTCGATCATGTCGCCGCTGAGAAGGCCCAGGCAACTATGGTTCGAAACGGCGGCCAGGGCTTCCGGCATCAGATACAGACCGGCGTTTGAGAGCGCGGCGTACAGCTCTGCCATGCGGTCGAATTGCGGCCTCATCGAGCCATCGGAATAGTCCACATGCCACCAGCCCAGATTGGAGAATGAATCCCACAGGAAACCGGCCAACCCGGTGCGTTCGCAAATGCCGAGAATCTGGTCGCGCACGTATTCACGAATCGGAGCGTTGAGATTCAACGGCCAACAGTCCCCGGCATAGCCGGTGTCCGGGTGGCGCCCGGATTCCCGCGCGGCGAAGATTCCGTGGTCGCCGCGTCCCAGCTCGGGATGGGCGTTTTCGCGGAAGTTGCTGACCGGCGACAGGTGAGTCGCCATCCAGGAAAGGATGTCGACTCCCTTTTCCTTCGCTCTTTCACAGAGTCGGCGGAGGCCGTCTTCCCCGCCCATCACCTCGGCGACCTTGAAGTCCATCGTGCAGCACATGCTTTGCTTGCAACGTTTGTCGAGCACGGTGCCGTTTAGCTGCTCTTGAGACAGAAGGTCTCTGACTTCCATATTCAGTGCCTCGGCACTTTCCCAGACCGAATCGATAAACACACAGTCCGCTCCGAGTTCCGCCGCCGCGTCGACGGTATCGTTGTACGTGTTCTCGAAGTTTATGCCGACCCAGACATTTTTCGCGAATTCGATACGCGGCGGACCGTCCGCGGCAATCCCGAACTGTTTCTGCGCCATGTCGCAGTCGCGGTCGGTCAGCCGGGTCCACAGGTTCAATGCATCGATGTCATCCAGGGAATCATCGCACCAAAGGATGGTCTTGGGATTGGTCGCCACACGCTTGGTTTTTTCGAAATAGTGCGCGTCGACAATGCGCAGGGATTCCTCGCCGGGCAGTGTCTCCAGGACGGATCGAACGAGAGACACCCTGTCATAGCGCCCTAGAAGGACGCCTTTGGCGCTGTAGATCATTTCAAACCCGGGCAGCAGAGACCAGCGTGCCCAGAGGTTTCCGGGCATGGGATTCACCTTGGCCAGGGCTTCGTGCGACATATCGAGAGCGGCCGTCGAATATCCATCCTCGAGGCCGATGGGGGAACGGGTCGGGTGGGCCCAGTTTCGGCAGCAGATCCGGTGGTCCTGAAGCACGCCGCCGGGCGCCCACGTCTGGCGGTCGAACATGCGGTGGATTTCCGTCGCTCCATCATACTCATACCAGTAGCGAAGGCCGGTGAATTCACGCCCGTCGATCACATCCTGAACGGGTTCGAACACGATGTCGAGCGCGGCTTCCACCGGCGGGGCATCCCAGTTCGCCGCCCGAAGACAGATGTCGCCCGACATGTCCCGCCGTTCCTGGAACGGAAAATCCTGGCGCCCCAACGCGGTGAGTTTGATGCGCAGGCCATCTTTGTTCGTCACCGCGTCGGTCCATCGAAATTGGTCGAAAACGACGCCGTCGAAGGTGTCGAGCCAGGGCAGCCATGTGCCGGCTGGATCCCGCAATGGTGCATTTCCGACGGAGATGCCGCCGAGCGAACGCATCATGCCTGCACCGTCAATGCAAGGGGTCAGTGTCGTTTTACCTACATGAAGTTCTTTCATTGAATGCTTCCCGGTTGATCGAGGTACAGATAGGCGCAGCTCGACCACTCGTCCGCACGCTCGAAGAGGTTGTAGTCGGACACATCCGGTGTCGACAGATCATGAAATTCGGTGCCGTCGCCCGTTTTCACCAGTTTTCGCCCGGCCGTTTTCATCTGGTCACGCCCCACGGGATCCCAGCAGCCAATCTGCTGGATTGTGCCGCGGATCGATTGGCGGAAGTAGATCGGATCGTCAGGGTGGTAGCGATAAAAGCAATATTCGAACGCTTCTTCGTCGGCGACCGGGCAGCCGTAGCGCCAGCACTCATACTTGCCCTGGCCCCAGGATGTGCAAATATAGTCTTCGGTTCCGGTTCCGCACAGGGTTGGCAATGCGGCATCATCGTCCACGAAGAGTTTCACTTCGCCTTCGCCCCACCAGGTTTTGAAGTAGGTCTCGGTATCGACGCGAACGCCGAAATGGCACCCCAGGTAGCGGCCGCGGCCGGTGACTTGGGGGAGAAATTCGTAGTCTTCGCGCAAGACCGTGGGATTCTGCCGGTTGTAGACCGCATGCAGGTAGGGGGTGTCCGGCCCGATGGGATCGTGTGCTGTCAGATCGACATGCGCCCAGAACGAGTCCAGGTCGGTATTGCTCTGATTGGTCACGGTGATTTTGAACCCCTTCCGGAACGGCATGGGAATATGGCTGTTGAAATTGCGGCCTTCGGGATTGTTGAAGAAACAGCATTCGAACGGCGCCATTTTCCCGAGGCCCATTCCGAAGAAGTCGGAGTAGGGGCAGCTGATGGCGGGAGTTTCCGCGCCGTCCCAGAAAACTTCGATCTTGAGCCCCTGAAGCACTTCTGGTGTGCGTTTGTCAACAGTCGTCCAGATATGCCGGACTACGCCGCTGGTTCCGCTGTAGTCTGCCATGACGACCGTGTCGCCGGACTTGAGCTGCCCGTAGTTCGGGCGTCCTTTGCGGCCGCAATTTTCGGTCCCGCCGGCGGCCCTGGCCCCCTGAGGGTTCTCCGGGTTGATCCAGCGAGCCTCGATGTTGTCGGGAATGGTGAAGAGTTCGTGATGATGGTGCATGATTTGAGTCTCCTTTTGCGGTTACAATATCGCGTATTTATTCGATGCCATACGGCATCTTTCGTCTTAGTTGCTTGGTTCAGTGTCTTGTCGATTGGCGATCTTCATTGGTTGCCGTCTTGACAACGGCCGCCATCAGCTGATGCCAGGCGGGCGTGCTGCACCATTGCCTTGGGTATCGGTCCTGCTGGTCGCGCCCCCACATATGAATGTCGGCGCCGGTATACCACGGATGATGGTCTGCACCGGCCGACCGGCTTCCGGCGGCGATCCACCAGACCCGCCCCTTACCTATACGCCTGCAGGTGACCACCGGCGTCCTGTCGGCTGCCGTGGCTATGACCTCGGTGTCAGGCGTTGGATCGGGTTCGAACTGCGCCGCCTGCGGAATCTCAAAGGTCGGCGGCAGGTCCGGAAGTAGCTCCCGACCGGTTGCGGTCAGCGTGTAGACCACCGGCACCGACTCACAGGCCCAGTGCGGAGTTGCCTGCGTTGCTTGGACCCCGCACAGCTCAGCCATGGCGCGATCTACGTCAATACGGCCCCCGTGAAATGTCGTGATCACCGTCCTGCCGTTTTCAGCTGCCATTCTCAAGGTGTCCACAGTCTCGACAGGGGACGCCACGTAGCTGACCGGCCAAAGGATGGCGGACGTTGTGTCGATCAACCGTGGCAACAGGTCCATGCTGCGGAGCCATCGCACAGCGAGCCCTGCATGTTCAAGCTGTTCAACGATCTGTGCTCCATACGCCATCGGTTCGAGCACGGTAACCTGACTGGCAAATTCAACATCCCGCTCTATCGCCAGCCGATGGGTCCCCTTGGGCAGCGGAACGATCACGGTTTCGCCGGTCGCGGCGGCATCCTCCTGCGGCGTCCCGTCGACCGTCACGCGAAGTGGTTCGCCGGCGATGTAGGCGGGAGCGGCAAGGTGCGCCCGCATCGGACGCGGACAGACGATCATGCATTCCAGACGTTCCGGGGAGTATGTTCCGGAAACCACCGCACCGTTCAGGGTATGCAGCCGTTCCCAGGACATGTACTGCGACCGCATGACCGTTGACAGGCCGGTGGCCACATGGACGTCGTCCGTCCACATGCTGCCATGCGCAAAGGGTATCGCCATACTGCTTAAGAACGCACCCGACGCCGGGACGTACGGGGCATAGCCACCGGAGCGCAGGACGTAGGGGGTTTCAGTAAAGTACCCGCAGCCGGCAATCAGGTTCAGGCCGGCCTCCTGGGTTTCTCGCGCCAGCTCGGGGAACCCTGTCATGGCGAGCGCAGCCGCCTCGCAGAACGCGAACCACGGCTGATTGTAGATGGGCACGGCCATCCGGTCGCCGTAGGTTTTGTGAATGTAGCGCCTGAAGGAATCGTCATCGTACAACGGGTTCAATCCCAAAAGATAGGGGTACCATGCGCCCCACAGGCCGGGATCTTCCAGGGACAGCGGAGTGCTCTTCAGATCCGCGGCCAGCCGCCGGCACGTTTCGACCGGGTGATCATCAACGCTGAGAACGTCGGCATATTCGGCAAATTTGGCCAAACAGACCGACACCCAGGCGAGCATGCCCGGCTCATGCGTGGCATCCAGGTCGTCAGCCCCGACATCGTGCGAAACGATCCCGCGCAATCTCCAGGTGCCATCCACCGGCTCCACTACCTCGGCCAAGGCGTACTTCGCCAACTGCTTCAAGATCGGGAATGCTCGTTCGCGCAAGTCGTCCTCCCGTTGCGTGATTTCATACAAACGGATCGCGATGCCCGCATAGGCCAGGCAGACCTGGTAGGCGGTGTCTTCCGTCTCGACCGGCGTGCCGTCGAAGTAGGTCATCCAATAGAACGGTCGTCCCTCGCTTTGCCGGGCTGCCACCAGCCAGTCGCAGAATTCGCGCACCGGCTGGACATGACCGCAGCGCAGCATGCCGTCCGCGGCAAAAAAGGTGTCCCAGAACGTGGCGCCACCGAAGGTCCCGTTCCACAGGGTACCCAGCGGGTAGCCATTCCGCCAGCTGCCGCCGGCGCGCAGGACGTACTGCGCCTGTCGCATCAGGAACTCGCGCTCCGAATCACCGCAGTGGATGTCGGCGGCCTCCGCGAAAAACTCTTGCCAAGTTTCGCATCCGTTTTGGATTGTGTCTTCCGGTGCGGTTTTCTGAAAAGTGCCGATTCGCGCTGCGGTTTCGGCTTCCGTGTGTGTGCCGTCCAGTTCCGAGCCGCAGGCCAGACGGAATGATGTCTGACCATCGGCGCCGCTTGTCCCGAAGCTGGCGCATATGGCGTTTTTCTCGGTTTCATAGCGTGCGTCTGCGGTCGAGCATGCCAGTGCCCAAGTATAGACGGCAGGCGTGTAGATTCGCGCGCTGGCGCTGTCGCTGTCCGCCTGCCATCTGGCACTAGCCATCGTATCTGTCGCATCTTGTTGCAGACGTGCAGTAGCGAGCGGGAGGCCGTCGCGCAGCGTCAGATTGCAGCGAACGGTGCATGCGATATCATGGGCTTCGCCGTCGACCGCCGCGAATGTGAAGGCGAAATCCGCGACGACATCGTCGATTGGCATCACCGCCTGCCAGGTGAAGTGAACTCCAGCCAGAGTGAATTCTGTTTTCGCCAGTCCGATGCCGGGGGTGAACGACCGCTTCCAGTCGCTGGCTTCGGCGGCGATTCTGTGGGCGTCGAACGCGTGGTCGTCGATGACCAGCACGTAGTCGAGCCAGCCGCACGGCATCAGCCTGTAGTTGTTTGAAGGATCTGCCTGGTCCTGCTGGCCGTGGTGTTTTGACAATGCGCAATCGCGGCGGATATAGAGGTTGCCGTTGGTCGCGAAGTCTCCGTGGGTGATCGAAAGCGTGTTTGGCAGCCGGTTTATGCGGCTGTTCAGCCCCTGCATCCCCGTGGCGTCAAGTCCCAACCCGACACGTCCGGAGCCGAGGAGCAACGGATGAATCGTGGTCGGCGGCCTGGGCGCGGTTTCCGTGGCCCGGTTTCGGGTCAATTCAGTGATTGCAGAATGTCGAAAAAGCATAATTACCTTGTTTTCCTTTAGCTAGTCGTTTGCTCGCCTTTGGGGACCACTGTCAAGGTCACCTTCGCCGCCGGTTCCTGGCTCCCGCCGACGCTGATCTCAAAAACTCCCGGCTCGACGCTCCACGTGCAGTCCGCCCCGTGAAACCCCAGCATGTCCCGGGTTATTTCAAACTGCAGCTGCCGAGCCTGGCCGGGGTCGAGAGCGACCCGCGCGAAATCCTTGAGTTCGTGCTTGGGACGGCTCACGCTGGCGACAGGATCGCGAACATACAGCTGCACAACCTCTTCCCCGGCACGCTCCCCGGCATTCCGCACCGTGACCGACAGCGATGCCGTTCCATCCACTTCGATGCATGTTTGATTCAGTTGTATATCGCTGTACTCGAACGGGGTGTAGCTCAGTCCGCAGCCAAACGGGAAGAGCGGTGTCGAGTCGGTGAAGACATAGTTCGGTCGCGCCCGTCGTTTGTGATAATAATAGACTGGGAGCTGTCCCACATGCCGAGGGATGGAGACCGGCAGTCTGCCGCTGGGACAGACATCGCCGAACAGGATTTCCGCAATCGCACGGCCTCCCTCGCAACCCGGATACCAAGCGTAGAGGAGCGCGTCGGCATAGTCGGCCAGCCACGGAATGGACAGGGGCCGCCCGGCTATGACCACGACAATCAGCGGCTTGCCCAATGTGCGAAGTTCGCAAAGCAATTCCTGCTGTACGCCGGCCAGGTTGAGGTCGGCCCGGTCGAAGCCTTCGCCGCACTCCATGTCGATGTCGGTGGCGCGCTCGTCGGCCACTGCGGCACCGGTTTCAGGATTGATGCCCATTCCCATGCCGCGTGCGCTCGATCCGCCGACCACCGCGACGATGACGTCGCATTCGCGAGCGGTGGACACGGCTTCCGCGAAACCGGAGCGGTCGTTGTCTTTTACTCGACAACCGCGGGCATGGGCGATTTCGACTCCTTCGCCCTTCAGCGCTCGCAGCCCGTCCAGAACCGTGGTCACCGACCCGGCCGGTTGCGGCGCGGTGTAGTCGCCAAGCTGGTTCATCGGCTCATCGGCGTTCGGACCAATCACCGCCAGGCGCGCGGAGCGCCGAGCCAGCGGCAAAACACTTGCCTCGTTTTTCAGCAGCACAATCTGTTTGCGGGCGGTTTCCAAAGCCAGCTCGCGATGTTCGCGGCACCCGGTCACTTCGACCGCGCGGCCACCGTCGGCATAGGGATTCTCGAACAGTCCCAGCGCGAACTTGACCCGTAGAATGTTGGCGACGGCAGCGTCCACGGCACCCATTTTGACCCGGCCGCCGGCAACCGCCCGGCGCAGCGGCTCGCGATAGGCGCGGGCATCCAAATCGCTGTCCATGCCGGATTCCAAAGCCATTTTCGCGGCCGTTTCCGAGTCCGCCGCCAACCCGTCGTGAACAATGGTATTCACTGAATTGCAATCCGACACGACAAACCCCTGAAACCCCCATTGTCGTCGCAGAACGTCGTTCAGCAGATATCCGTTGCAGGTGCAGGGCACCCCATCGATTTCGTTGTAGGATGCCATAAGCGACCATGCGCCCGCTTCGACGCAGCGTTTGAATGGTGCGAGCAGGACATCATGCAGTTCGCGCCACCCGACGTGGGCCGGCGCACCGTTGTGGCCGCCTTCGGCGTCGCCGTAGGCGGCAAAATGCTTCAAGGTTGCCGCCACGCCCTGCGACTGCATCCCATTGACCATTTCCGCCCCCAGTCGCCCGGCCAGGACCGGGTCTTCCCCGAAGGTTTCCTCGCATCGCGACCAGCGCGGATCGCGCGCCAGATCAAGGTCCGGGCCGTAGGCCACGTTGGCGCCTTGGGCGCGCGTTTCCGCCCCGATTGCTTTGCCGACTCTGTGCAGCAGATCCTTGTCCCAGGTGCTGCCCAGGCCGATGCCGGTTGGGAACACGGTGGCGCCGATTGCCATGTGGCCGTGCATGCACTCATCGGAAAGCAACAGTGGAATGCCGAGTCGCGAGTTGTCGAGCACGAACCGCTGCAGCTGGTTGACGATATCCACCCCTTCACGCGGCGAAAGTCCCGTGTCCAGCGTCACCTCGGTCCAGGCATCGGCGCGCAGCAGTGCGTACAGACCGCCGACACCGCCCGGCTGTGCCAGAATTTTCTGAAAATTCCGCGTGATGCGGAGATCGCCGCCGCTGCGCTCATAGGATTTCCATCCCAGCGGTTGCAGCAGTTGCCCGAGCTTCTCCTCGAGCGTCATTCGCCTCATCAAGTCGTCCACGCGCGCATCGACCGGTTGCGTCGATTGTAGGTAAAGAGGAATGTCGGACATAGTTGATTCGCCTGATATTTTCATTGGTCACAGTTGATCCTGAATTGGAGCGCAGGTCCAAGCCAGCGGATGGAGTCATTCGCCTTCTTCCGCACAATTTCTGTCGCCGCCGGGCTTCCGCACCATGACGTGCTTCCACTGTGCCGGTCTCAATTCAGCCTCGGTCGGCAGATCGCTGACCGTCGTGTTCTCGGTGGCGTGGTAATAGCAGCGTTGTGCCGTGTACATGCCTCCGTCGTTGGAGTAAAGCACCCCCACGTCGCCACTGTAGAAAAACTGGCCGTCGGGACCGGACGCGATCCAGCCCAAGGCGGGAAAATCGAGGGTGTCCTGGATTCGACCTTCGTCCTTGGAAATAAACAGGAGCTTCGGGGAAGTGGGGCCATGCTGCGAATCCGGAGCAATCAGAACGGCGACATGGTCCTTTCCGACGGCAATGTCGTGACCCCGCCCCGGGAGACGAACTTCATCAATGACCCCGGCGCGCCGTTGGAAGGGCTGAATTCGCCCGGTACTGCACGACAGTCGGAAAAGCGTGTTTTCGCCCCATAGAGTGAGGTAGGCAAGCCCGTTGTCGATTGCAACCTGACGCGAACCGCCCCAGCCGCGCTTGAACCCAAACACCTTGTTCCCAGCCTGGTCGAGAGCAAACACCGAATCGCCGCCTTCCCCGATTTCGCCCGTGATGATCACATGCCACGGACTGTTGGCTTCTGCCGGCACACAGGCAATTCCCGTCTGGCCCGAATGATCGCCGCCCCAGCCACTGTTCGGGTATCCGAGCCATGGCGGGGAGCCGGGGTTGTACCAGGCATAATCGAACGTCGCCCGCAGCTTCGGCAGCGACAGGCCTCGGGCACGATAGGTTCCAGTCGGCACGGGATCGCCGGTGTCGTTCAACCCGTCCCATGACACTGTCACTGTCCGCTGCCCGCCGTCTGCCGCTGCCTTTCCAAGCGCCGTCGCATCACCCATGGCCACCAAGTTTCGGACGCGCGCGCCCGCCTGATCGTCAACAACAACGGAAAACAGTTCGTGCGAAGCCGGAATGCTGAATTGTACCTGGTAATTCCCAGCCCAAACCGTCATGCGGCAGAAGAGAATAACGAGAACGACCAACGCAAACGGATATGACTTACTGAAGTGTGAATGTGCCATTCGATATGACCAGCTCGGTGTTGTGATTATTGTCGATGGGGTGGGATTTCATGAAGAAGCGAATCTTCTTGGCGCCCTTGGGAATGGTGACCTGGATGTCCTTGACTTTCTCGCCGGAACCATCAACCTGCGAAAACCGCTGAACGTCCGTCGTCCAGACTTTTTTGCCGTCAATGCTGATCACAAACGAAACCCAGTTGTTCATCTCAATGTTCTGATGGAAGCAGGAGCCGTGCACGTCGTCGGTGATATACAGTTCACCGCTGAACCGGCGCGTCCCCTTCGGAATCTCGAATTCAACCCAGTGGTAGGAGCAAACGCTGGGACACCATAGACCGACCCCGGTCAGAACATCGCCTTCAACCGCGAAGATCTCCGTCATCCTGCTGCGGTACCGCTCCCCTCCGGGCAGGGAAAAGTCATCGGGAATCTCCCGCACGATTTTTGTTCCGTTTTTCCAGTGGACAGTGTTGGGATAGGGGGCTTGAGCAAGCACACCTTTGCCCTTCGGCAGATTCCAGGCCGGAGGTGAATCATCCAGCATCCCGTATTCAGAAGCCGTTGGTTCCAACTGAACCAGCGGAACGGTCTTTGCACTGGACCCTTCGGCCCCAAAGCTGTGCTGCGCCGGTGCCGCGGCGAAAATGATGACGGCCAGGCCTGCAAGAAAATGTTGCATCGTGCGTGTCCTTTGGTTGTGAAAATTTCGATGTTGGGTTTCGACGCGCCCTCGGGCGGCCAGCGAGTGCTGCGCGGCAAAAAAATGCCGGTTCACGCGCAATTTCGGGTACCATAGCGCGCCTTACGCTAGTTTGCAAACGCATAAGGTGGAGTGTATGGCAAAAATACACACAAAAGTAGCGGTGTCGAAGAACAGCCCATGTGCAGACGATGATCCTGCGCGAGATCAGGAAGCGGATTCTTGCCGGCGACAGGGATTGCGGCAGCCGGATTCCGGCGCGCACTCGGACGGACAGCGGGGCTGGACGACGAAAAAATCGCCGCTTCACTTGACATGCCGCGCAACATGATATATGGTACGCTAGTTTTAGGATGCATAAGGTGGATTGAATGTCGGCAAACCACACAAAGCAGCAACGCGGAACAGCCCATCTGCAGGCGATGATCCTGCGCGAGATCAGGAAGCGGATCCTTGCCGGCGACTGGGATTGCGGCAGCCGGATTCCGGCGCGCACTCGGACGGACAGCGGGGCTGGACGACAAAAAAAAATCGCCGCTTCACTTGACATGCCGCGAAGCATGTTATATACTAAGCTAGTTTTCAGATAAATAAGGTAGATCAAATGTCGGCAAACCACAAAAAGCGGCGACGGCGAACAGCCCATGTGCAGACGATGATCCTGCGCGACATCAAGAAGCGGATTCTTGCGGGCGACTGGGATTGCGGCAGTCGAATGCCGACGCGCACCGAGCTGATCGAATGCTATTCCACCAGCAACGTAACCATTCAAAAGGTCATGGATTCACTGCTGGCCGATGGGTTCGTTGAAACCCGGGGACAACTGGGGACGTTTGTTTCGAACACGCCTCCGCACCTTACGCGGTACGGCTTGGTGTTTCCCGAGTCACGGCGCCACTATCATGGCCCCCCGTCATTGTTCTGGCGCGCTCTGAGCGAGGTGGCCGCGGATTTTCCCGTCACGGACGCCTGCCGCCTGGAAAGCTACTACGACGCACTTCGCGGAGAGGAGGGTGAAGACTATCGACGGCTAGTGGACGACATTGAAAGTCACCGGCTCGCCGGCCTGGTTTTTGCGTCGCCGCCGCACGAATTGCGGGGCACCCCGGTACTCAATGCGCCCGATCTCTCGCGAGTACTGATTGCACCACACGACGATTTCGGCGGCTTGCCCACCGTGTATCCAGATTACTCGAACTTTGTTCACCTGGCCTTGACGCACCTGTATGAAAGCGGCAGTCGCCGCATTGCCCTGCTGGATGTGATGACCATGCCGCCCGAAGCTGAATACTCACTCGAGTGCGATCTGCGCGAATTAGGCATGGTCACGCGCAAAGAATGGCAGCAATACCCCAGCACCTACGTTCCCGAAGGCGCGCGCAATGCCGTCAATCTGCTGATGAGCAACCCGGCCGATCGGCCTGACGGATTGCTGATTTTCGACGACAACCTCACTGAGTCCGCTGCCTTGGGCTTCATGGACGCGGGCGTTCGCGTTCCCGACCACGTGCGGGTGGTTTCACACGCCAACTTCCCGTTGCCCGCCAACACCGCCGTGCCGGTCGACCGAATCGGGTTCGACGTCAACGGTTTGCTGCACACCTGTATCGAGCTGTTACGGCGGCAGAACGAAGGCGGCGAGGTAGCTGCGCATACGTCGTTATGTGCCATCCACGGCAAATTGAACGGCGACGATGGCGCATCTCAAAATTTTCAGCGCCATCGCTCGATGTCGTCACCGGCAGTCAAGCCAATTCCCGTCTTGACGCAATAAACAAAAAACAGGAGGATCCCAGAACAGTCGAGAGTTCACAAATCGTCAACCGAAAGAAAAGGAGAAACCATGAGAAAGCGTGCAACTCAAGCATTATCGTCAGTTGTCGTGTCATCCAGTGTTTTAACGGTACAACCCCAAAGGAGATCAGCCATGAAAACAATGTTGAATACAACAAAGTCTGTCCAAGTCCTTCTTCTGCTCACAGTTTCCCTGTTGCTGGCCAGCGCAAGTCCGGCGGCGGTCGTCGTCGACAATTACTGGCGTCTGGGTGAAGACGATCCCGGCGCGGCCGACGGGGTTACGATGAGCGGTTCTACGATTGACAACGCAGGCAACAACGATATGTCTGTAATCAACTCACCGGTCTACAGCGATACCGTCGCCCAGTCTGCCGTGGACTCAGTGGGCTCGACGCTGGATGCCAGCTTCGGTAGCAGCTACCTGCAAACCGCCGGCGTACAGACCCTGCAGGACAACATAGGCGTTGAAATGTGGATAAACCCGACGGTGGCCGGCGCCTTTACGGCGTTTCAGAACGGTGACAGTGATGCTTGGGCATTGCGTTCGGATGGAAATATCTGGCAGATTCACATGCCTGGTGCCGCTCTTGAGGCATCCTCAGCCACAGTGGATATAAATGAATGGCAGCATATCGCCTTAGTTCGCGAATCGGGCACGTGGTTCATTTATAAGGACGCCGAACAGTTTACTACCGGCGTCACCAATACGCCTTCGCCGACTGGCGACATGTCTATCGCCGCGCAACCCGGTGGTGGCGAGATGGCTCCGACGGACACCCTGATCGACGAAGTGCGTCTTTTCCACTTCAACGAAGGCGAATTCAGTACGAACGACCTGCTGGTCAGTCAGACAATCCCCGAGCCGGGCTCCCTGGTGTTGCTGGCACTGGGTGGTGTGGCGCTCCTCGGTGGACGGCGGCGTTCGCGCGTCTGACTTTTCCACTCCTTCACCCCGGTCGGGCAAGATGCCCGGCCGGGGTTTTCTTCCGCATCAGGAGACGTCGCATGAGACGTGCAATAAAAAACAGTAATCAAAACGGCCGATTCACCTTGATCGAGCTGCTGGTCGTCATCGCCATCATTGCCATTCTGGCTTCAATGCTGCTGCCTTCGCTCCAGAAAGCACGCGGCGCGGCCCGCGCCATCGGGTGCACCAACAATTTGCGGCAATGGCATCTGGCAATCTATAACTATGCCGGAGACTATGAAAAGTTCCCGTCGACATGGTTCTACTACACCGAAGGAACGGCAGGAGCCACCAATCGCGCCACAATCGGCGACTGGGACTGCCCCCGCGGACCCTTGGCGGAATACATGAGAACCGGCGTGGACGCGGACGACACGGCCGTTCTCAGCAACGTTTTTTTCGAAGAAGATATCGAGATGCCGAGAACGTTGCTGTCATGCCCGGCGGCCGGGGGCGACAACCCGGCGTATGCGCCGACCTACGGATTGAATCTTTTCATTACAAAGGATTATTCCAATGCAGGTCAGACATACCGTCAGGAGTCACCTGCTTCCATCAATGACGCATCAGAGGTCGTTTTGGTCGGTGAACAACCGGTTGTCGGGGAACTTGGCGTTGATCACGGCCAGAACTTCATCGGTGACTGGTCCACCTACAGTTGCGTGAAGAATCTCGCGTGGCAGCGTCATACTGGATTCGAACAGGCGGTGTACGTGGACGGACACGTGGCCCGTAACAAGGTGCCGTTCGCGTCCTATGGCTATCTTCCCGGCGAAACCCATCCCTGGCGTGATGAAAACTGAATTCATCCCCAGTCAGGCGTCGTTTGACTATTACATGCACTGGTGGTGATTGACTTTCGGCGCTTAGTTGTTATTGACATCAAAGGGGCCCCGTACACGCCAGCAAGCCGATCAATGGAGCCGCCGCAGGCCAACTCCGCCAGACACTAAATGATTATAAGGAAAGAAAACGTTGAAACTCCAAACCTCAGCCTGTAGACACACCGCCGGAAAGGACGTGCAATGGCGACTGGCGCCTTGGTCAATAGCCAAAGGCATGGCTTTGACGGCAATCCTCATGCTGGCCGGGTTCCCGGTCCTGGCAGAGAACGGCCCGGAGCGCTTGACCACAGTCGGCATCTTCAATGACGACGGGCAGCTTGTCCGCCAGTGGTCGGTGCTGGATCCCAGCCCCCCTTCCCCTGAAAGTTGGGACGGGCTCGACGACCGCGGCAACCCGGTTGATCCGGGCCAATACCAGTGGCGCTCGGCTGCCATCGAAGCCGGCGCCTTGCGCTCGCGCTGGGCGACCGCGATCGGCGCGGATCCGGCCAGGAATGCCGACGGCCACCCGGTCTACTTCCCGGGCGCCATTTCCGGAACCACCCGCCTCGAGAGTGACGGCGAATCCCTGTATTTGGGCGCGCCGGTCGGCGACGCTTCAGATATCATGATGAAAACCGATTTGAGCGCCGAGACTATGCTGTGGAACATTGATCTCTATCAGCCGTCACTGCACTCCGTCGGCTCGCTGCGCATGGGCGGGGCGGATGGAGAGACACTGTTTGTTCTGCAGCGCCCCAACCGGATCCACCGCTATTCGAAGGACGGCAGGGAGCTGTCCGTCCATCATGTGCCGGAGTTTTCTCACCAGGATCAGCGCCCCGATCCCCATGACCAGCGGCTCGGCTGGAACTCGCAACTTGCCGTCAATCGCGACTGGCTGGCTGTCAGCTATCCCAATGAAGACAAGATCCGGTTCTTCTCGCTGGACGGGCTGAAAGTCGCGGCCGAGGTCGATGCTCCTTCCGCCGAACATCTCTGTTTTCTGGCGGACACCGGGCGCGGCATTGCCTTTGTTTCGGCGGGGGAACGGCGCGTCTACATTTTGGAGGAGGATGGGGATCCGCAGGCATTGCCCGTCGATATCGAGTATCCCCATGTCATCCGCCGACACGGCCGGGGCCTGGTTGTGGCCACGGACCAGGGAGGATATCTAATAAAAGCCGATCCCGACGCTCATGGAAGCACCACAGAGAAGGCTGTGGCGAAGCACGGCGGACAGATTTATATCCTGGAGCGCGACGGCACCGTGGTGCGCACTTTCGGTACCGGAAAAACCAACTATGAAGGCCCTTGGCAAAGCGAAAACCTGAACGGAGTCAAGGACTTTGCGATTGCCGACGGGAAACTGATTGCGCTTGACTGGCCGAACCGCCTGGTTTACTTTGACTTCAACAGTGGCGAACTGCTTGCCGAGCGCTTTCTCAGCGAGGGCAGCTACTTCACCCTGCCCATCGCCGTTTCCGGACGCAACGACCGCCTGTGGGTGCGCGGCATCTTCGGCCGGTACTTGTGGAAATACGCCATCGACCTGGAAGCCGAGACGTGGGAACCGTTGCGCCTGGTTGTCAATACCGCTTCAAACATCGGTGCAACCCAGAGCAACTACTACCGCCTGTTTACTTGGCGCGACCGCCTATTTGTGGCCGGCGACGCTCAATTCGACCTGGCGCGCATCAAGGGCAACCGGACGTTTCCCGTGTTGCGGCTTCATTCTCCGGAGCGTCCCGAGGGTGTGCCTGATGACAAGCCGCATTACATGATCAACAAACCCGCCATCCGCGGCGCGGCCGAGCTGCGTCCCCGCCCCCGCGGCGATGTCCTGCCGCCCACCCCCATAGCTCTGTTCGGCGCACGGGAAGACGGGCGGGAACTAATGGCGTTGGGCGGCCAGTTTTCCCCGCACCTCTTCCGAATCCCCGCCGATCTCTCTGCCGGTGGAGTGCCGGTGCCGGAGTGGGGCAGGGCCGAGCAAATCTACGACGCCACAAGCTCATTTCCGGGGCTCGATCTGTATCAGCTCTTCCCCGGCGTCTACGACGACGACGGCAGCTACTACGGCACATTTGGCGACCGCAACGTGGCAGTCCGTCGCGAGAAAGACCAGCATCTGTACTGGCCCGGCGTCGAATCGGCCAGCAGCATTCTGTACAAGATTTCACCCGTAGGCCAGGTCCAGTTCGAGGTCGGACGGGTCCAGACGACACGCCTCGAACGGCACGGTTTCGTGCAGCCGGTTGTTTCCGGGGTCTCCGGAGGCCTGGTGTTTGTCACCGACCGGGCGCGTCCCGGCCAGCAGGTCTATACCGATGACGGCCTGTTCATCGGCGATACCTGGAGCGACAACCGTCCCGATGAAGTGCCGCCGACCCTTCAGGATCCCTATACCCGTGCCGACATCATGCGCGGCGCCATTGTCACCGCCGACGACGGGCGCGTTTTTCATGCCCAGGCCAACATCAATCGGGTGGATCTCTATGAAATACTCGGGGTCGACGATATAAGCCGGGACTCCGGCGCGATCGAGATTGAGCGCGAGCCGGTTCCGGCCCGCGCCGCCGGCGAGGGACTGGCGGTGACATTCTATTCTGATGCGGATTTCGCAAAGCCTATCGAGTCGCGCGTCGAACCGGTGCGGCATCACAACAATCCCAATATGTGGGATCATACCTGGCTTAGCTGGCCCGAGAACAGCCAGGCGGCCGTCTGGAAAGGATACATCGAGGTTCCTGTCACGGACGATTACACCCTGGATCTGCATGCCGGCGGAGCGCGTGACCACGTGCGTTTGGAACTGAATGATCGAGTCCTTCTCGACGGCCCGGCCACGCCCGACAGCCGGTACGTCAAAACGGAACCGCTGCGCCTGCAGTCGGGCAGACTATACCCGATCGAGATTCGCTATCGCAAAGGCGGAGACCAACCGGTGCTGCGCTTCAACTGGCAGACTCCTTCCCGCAATCGGCAGACGGTGCCGACTGAATTTCTCTATAACCAGGCTGAGCAATGAGCCTGTCCGCTCACACAATGACGACAACCCCAGCATATTGAGGTAAATCATGTTGAAACGGCTTGCACGTTCAATTTCCACCACTCGACAGTCATGGTGCCGCCGGTGTCGCCGACAGCGGTCGATCGCGGTCGATCGCGGGCGACTGCCATCGGCAGCTAACGGTAGCAGTCGATGTATTTCGCCTCCGGTCGCTTCCGGTCGGGCGGCGGGTTTCGCCGGCTGCCTACTTGCCGGATGCTTGACGGTCGGCTCGGCCTTGGCGCAACCGTACGTTCCCGGCGGCAGGACAGTGTTCTTTCTGAATGAGCCGATTCGCCTGCACATTCCCAGCGAGCGGGACGACGGCGCTCGGGAACAAGTGATTTTGCGCAATCAAGCCGGCGCTGTCTTGGAGACGGAGGCCGTGGTGGCCGGTGGCCGGGCAATCGTCGAAATTCCCGCCGGGGCACTGGCGGCAGGCCCACTTTTCGACGAGTCATACGGTGCATGGACAGCTGCGGCGGCGGGAAAGACGTTTGAATTCACCGTCGTCAACGGCCTGCCGAACAGTTCGTTCACAATCGCCATGTACGGTGGAGGTATCCCGGGCGACGAGGAGAATACCCACGGCGGCAAAGGTCCCCTTCCCGTGGAGGAACGGCAGAAGCTCTACCGTGACACGTACGGATTGAACCTGATCATGAATACGGGGGCGCTCGGCGGCCCCATTCCCGTTGAGCAAGCCAATCGCATCGCCCGGCTGGGGGCGCGAATTGTCGCCCAGCACGTGGTCGCCGGTCAACATCAACCGGGCGGCACCTCCACATCGTGGGCCGAACCGGGAGTACAGCTTGCATGCCGTTATCGGGCCAGCTGGGTGGCCCAGGCATGGAAACGCATTTCCGGTGCGCCCTTCGCCGGCGTTCACTACGCCGATGAACCGGGACTGACCTGGGGCGGACAGAACGCCGAAGGTAAAATGAGACATATTTTCCAGGGGGAGCAGGACCATTACACGGGCCCGTTCGCGGTACCTGCGCAACACGAAGCCTACCGGCGCGAAACCGGGCGCGAACCCGCCGACTGGCGTCATCCGGAAAAGGACTGGCAGGGATGGCGCGAGTTCCAGCGCTTCCGGGTGACCATCCTCGGGGACCTGTTCGCGGATATTACCGACCAGGTCCATCGCATTGACAAAGATCTGCTCGGGTACAGTCAGGTCTATGCTTGGCGCACCACGGCCGAGGGCATCTATCCGCCGGAAACCGCCAAAGGAGTGGATGTACTCTCCACCCATGGGTACGCCATGTGGACGTATCTCGGCCACATGAACCCGGCGTTCGAGGTGGACGCCATGCGCAGCGGCGCCTGGGACAAGCCGTTGTGGATGCTCGGGCCCTGGAAGGGACATCAGGCGGCTGAAGGGGGTGTGCGGGCCGTCATGTACGGACTGCTCGCCCGGAAAGTGGAAGGCATTGTCTGGCCGCTCGACTGGATGCGTGATTGGCCCGAGGCAGAGGAGGTCTCGCAGAAAATCCTGCCCATATCCGGCATGCTGCACGACACTGAAAAACCGCGCGACGCAGTCGGTCTCTTCCACAGTCTCGACCAACACCTGAAAATCAACTCCGAAAACCTGTATGCACCGAACCCCGGACAGAGCTACCACGGACGCATGCTGACCGCCTGGTGGAATATCAATGCGGCCGGTTTTCCCGCGTCATGGCTGACGGAAGAAGATATCTTGACCGGGGTGCTTGAACAGCATGACGCGGTGGTCGCGCCCACCCTGACCTGGGTACGACCCGAAATCAAAAATGCCCTGGAACAATATATTGAGAAGGGCGGAACCGTGATCCTGGACGCCGCCTCGACAGTGACGATCAAAGGCGCCGTCAAACTTGGAGCAGAGTTTAAAGATGGCCTGGATCCCGAAATTCTGGAGCCAATCACCCCCGTCAACAGCGCCAATATGCAAATCGCGTTCGACACACTGGTTGCGCCGAATCTCGCCGAACTGCGCCCCATCCTGCATGAGAAAGCGACTCCGCCCGCCGTCGTCGACAGCCCCCACGCTCAGCTCGGGGAATACCTGGCGGGCAAAGGTCGGTACCTGTGGGTTGTCAACCAGCAGAACCGCCGCGTGCAGGACACCCAGTTCGACCCGGTGCCAATGAAAACGCGATTGCAGCTTCCCGATGATGCTGCCGTCGTCTATGACGTCTTTGCGCAGGAAAAGCTACAGCGCCGGGAGCTTGATCTGCATCTCGCAGCGGGAGACGCAAAGTTGTACGCGCTGCTGCCGGACACCATCGAAGAGGTTTCTGTGAGCAACATAACCTGGCAAGCCGGCGAATTTGTTCTGGAAGCAACCGTATCCGGAGCAGAAGAACCGATCCCGGCCATCCTCCCTGTTGCCGTCCGGGTGTTTGCGCCGGATGGCGCACGGTTGCTGCAGCTGTATCGTGCAACCGATGAAAACGGCAGGATCGCACTTCGCATCCCCATCGGCGCCGCCATGCCGGGGGGAGAGTATCGGATTGAGATGGAGGAAACAGTGACGGGCAGGACGGTGCGGGAAACGGTGACGATTGGCGCCGAAAAGCTCCAGGTGACCGACGCGGGTGCTGTCGAAATCTTTGACCGGGACAAGGTGGCCAACTTTGCGGATCGTACAGGTGAAGTTCTCGTGCTTTACGGCGATGCGGCGCACAAGCCACTCGCGGAAAAACTTGCCGCCAACCTCAATTGCCCCGAGCGTCCGGTGCGTGCTGCCGCTGCGGAAAAGTTCGAAAAACCGATCGATATCGTGATCAGCGGGCAAATCTTCAACTTCTTCAGTGGCATCATGGTCAAGCCTCTGGCTGTTCACAAAGACGTGATTGTGCTGGGCAACCGCCAAAACAATACCGTCATGAAGCAATTGGTCGAACCCTTCCTGCTTGGACCGTGGCCGCAGTTCCACACTTCAAAAATCGGTTCCGGGCGGGGAGTGATCTGGTGGGCCGCCGACGCCTGCGGAATCGGCTATGACATCATCTCCGTCTATGCGGAAGATGACACGGGGCTCGACCGGGCGGTAAAGACGCTTCAAGAGCTCTTTTGAGCGAGAAGCCCCAATCTGATTGCCAGGAGACAAACTCATGTCCGCGTTGATTCAGGAAACGTTCGAACAAGGCCGGGGAATTTTCCGTCTGATGCCGGTTTTCGTGCCGCGGCGGTTCAGCGCCCCCGGCCGACGTCTTCGGTTGCACCCGGACGATTATTTCGCCCTCGGCACTGAGCGCGGGGCCATCAAGGAGCGCTGGTTCTCGTCCGTGATCAAGTGCATGAACGGCCCGCTGGCTGAACCCGACGAGGGCCTAAGCTACGTCCTGCCACTGGATGGCGACACCTCCAAAAAGTTCATGCTTCGCGATGCCCAGGAGGAACTGAAAGCCGAATTGGTCGGCCGGGAACTCATGGACAAGTTCGGCGGCTGGCCGATGTACTCCAAGTTCTTCGATTTCGGCGAGCCGCTTTTCCACCACCTGCACCTCAGCTTTGAGGATGCCGGGCGGGTAGGCCAACTAGGCAAGCCCGAGGCGTATTACTTCCCGCCGCAACTCAACAACCACCTCGGCACGTTCCCGGCGACGTACTTCGGCTTCGATCCGGACGTGACCAGAGAGCAGGTCAAGCAGCGACTGACGCTCTACGCCAAGGGCGACAACCGGATTACCGAGCTGTCCCGGGCCTATCGGATCGAACTTGGCACGGGCTGGTATACACCGCCCGGCGTCGTCCACGCTCCGGGCTCGGTGCTGACGTACGAGCCGCAATGGAACAGCGACGTCAACAGCGTCTACGAAAACATCGCCGCCGGCGAGGTTTACTCGCAGGATTTCCTGGTGGAAAACTGCCCCGAGGACAAAAAGATGGATCTCGATTACGTCATCAGCCTGATGGATTGGGAAAAGAACGTCGACCCGCACTACAAAAAACACTTCTTCCGCCCGCCGCTCACCTGCCCCCACAGCGACAAACAGCACACGGAAAAGTGGATTACCTACGCCACCGGTTACATCGCCGCCAAGGAGCTGACGGTTCAGCCCGGACAGACGGTAACGGTCACCGATGGGGCCGCCTACGGCTGCATCATTGTTCAGGGCCACGGCCAGCTTGGCCCGTACAAGGCTGAGACCGCCACGATGCTCCGTTACGGCCAGGCCAGTGCCGACGAGTATTTTGTCAGCGAACCGGCGGCTCAGGCGGGCGTCACGATCACCAACCGCAGTCAGTTCGAGCCCATGGTGATCCTCAAGCACTTCGGCCCGAATCACCCCGACACCCCGCAGAGCGTCCCGGCGAAGTAGCACGATCCCCGCTCCATAAAACGAGGAATGGATTATGTCATTGCAGAACTTCCAACAGAAAAACGAGAAGATCGCCCAGGCGTTTCGCAAGCTGAAGAAGGAAAGCCCGGACGCGATGCAGGCGAGATTGAATTTGTCCTGGAGCAACTGGGGTTTTGGGCGGGAATCCCTGACCGACTCCGTCAAACGGCTGGCGGACGCGGGCTTAGAGTACATCGAGCTGCACGGCAACCATTACGGGGCGGATCTTGGTTACAAACCCGATGAGGTCCGAAAGATTTTATCGGACCACGGCATCAAGGTGGCTGGCGTGTGCGGCATGTTTTCCGCCGAGAATGACCTGTCGAGCAATTCCGGATTGGCCCGCCAGGCCGCGGTGGACTACCTGAAGCGGGAGATCCCCTTCTGCCGGGAGATGGGCGGCAGCTACATCCTCGTCGTACCTGGCGCGGTCGGCCGGACGGACGCCTGCGACGACACCGAGTTCGAACGGTCAGTCGACACGCTGCGCCTGGTCGCCGACCTGTTCGTCGAGCACGACGTCAAGGCCGCTATCGAGCCAATCCGCTCGGCCGAGGTCAGTTTATGTCACACCATCGCCGACGCGAAACACTACATCGAGGCGGTCGACCATCCGGGCGTCAAACACATCAACGGCGACGTGTACCATATGCAGGTTGAGGAATCGCACATCGGCGAGGCGTTGATGGATGCAGGCGAAATGCTGACCAACCTCCACCTGGCTGACAGTAACCGCTGCGCCTTGGGCGAGGGTGCCATGGACGTCGACACGATGATCATGGCCCTGTACCTGATCGGGTACAACCGGGCGGGCTGCTACTGTACGCCCGAACCGCTGGGCCCGGGCGGCGATCCGTACCCGGCCATGCACGGCAAGCCTGATCCGGTCGCCCTGGAACACCTGGTCAACCAGACCGTCCGGTACTTCCGAGAGCGGGAAGATTATCTCCGCAACGAGTTCTAAATTAAATCAAGCAACCCTTCCAAATACACCTTCGGGCGGGAGGCGAACACCTTTCCGGCTTACTATCCAAGGAGTAAACGCATGGACACTCTTGTCCTGAAAAACGAGACGCTCACCGCCATCTTTTCGAAAGATAGCGCCGCACTGGTCGGTTTGACGCACAAGCATACCGGCTGGGACCTGATCCGCCGGGCGGAGTTGGGGCTTTCCTTCCGGCTGCAGGTGCCCAAGCCGGACCAGGAAGCCAACTTCGTTCTGGGCGAGACGCAAACCGTTTCGGCCGTTAAATTGTCCGAAGACGGGACGGCCGTGACGTTCCGGTGGGACGCTCTCACCGACGAAAGCGGCGAATCGCTGGACATCGCGTTTACCAGCCGGGTTTCGCTGAGCGATGAAGGGCTGCGGTTCGAAGCCGAGGTTCGCAACGACAGTCAATATCCCGTGGACGTGGTCGCCTACCCCTGCGTCGGGGACATTACCCGTTCATCCGAGGACCGCAAGCTTCAGGACCATTCGGTGGCGTGGGAGTCGTTGGTGTCTCAGGAGCTGATGCCCAAGTTCCCCAACGCAAAAGGCTACTGGGGGACGTACAACCCCACCGTCACCACCGCCTCAACGAACGGCAACCTGTTCACGCTGCTGGCGGAAGACGATCGGGGGTTTTATTTCGGCGTCCATGAGACGACAAACCGGGAGATGGTGCATTGGTTCTATGAATACAAGCCCGGCTACCGGGACTTCTACGAAAAGACCCTGCCCGACGGGGATGAGATCGCCGGTCAGGCCGCCCGCATGGAAATGATGATGCAGCACTTCACGTTCATCGCCCCGGGCAGCACGTATTCGATTTCCCCGTGTGTGATTCAGCCTTACACAGGTGGCTGGCAGGCCGGCATTGACGTGTATCGGCAGTGGCGCAAGACCTGGTTCAAGGCGCCCAGGCGACCGGCATGGTTGGACGAGGTCCACAGCTGGCTGCAAATCCAGATCTACAGCGCCGGCGACCGGGCCAACTTCCGGTATGCCGATCTGCCGGAGATCGCCCGCGAGTGCAAGGAATACGGGATCAAGGCGATTCAGGTCACCGGCTGGGCCGAGGGCGGACAGGACCGCGGAAATCCTTCCCATAGTATCGACCCGGCCCTGGGCACGCTGAAAGAGCTCCAGGACGCCATCGCCGAATGCGAGGAAATGGGCGTCAAGGTCATTCTGTTCACCAAGTGGACGTGGATCGACGCCAGCAGCGATTGGTTTACCCGGGGCGATGCGTTCAAGCACACCGCAAAGAACCCCTTCGGCCAGCACTATCCCGCCGGCGGGTATCAGTATTATTCCTACACGCAGTTGGCCGGCCTGAACACCCGCCCCTTGATCCCGACGTGTACCGCCAGCCCGGAATGGCGAAAGATCGCCGAAGACGAATTCCGCAAGGTGCTCGAAACCGGCACACCGGGCATGCTGTTCGACGAATGCCAGCACCACGGTTCAGCCAGCTACTGTTTCGACCCGGACCACGACCATCCGACCCCGGCCTATCTCTATGGCTATGACGTGGAACTGGCCCGCGGGTTCAAGAAGCTCTCTGACGAGAAGAATCCGGATTTCCTTTACTCGGGCGAACTCTGCTACGACCTGCAGATGCAGGAATACCACCTGATCTACAACCGCTTCGAGCAAGGCCACGTGCCGGGATATCGCTATCTCGATCCAAATGCCCAGATCATGATGTTCGCGCCGGGCTTCGACGACCGCAACCAGATCAACAAGCACCTGGAGTATCGCTACATCCTCAGCTACGAGCCGTATCACTTCAAGGGCCGGCCGAGCGACGCGCCGAAGACCATCGAGTACGGCCGGATGGTGGACGACCTGCGACGGAAGTACCGCAACTTTTTGTGGGACGGCGAATTCCGCAGCCACCTCGGCGCGACCGTCACCATTGACAGCGAAAAGAGCGACGATTTCAGCGTATTCCGGGACCGCGAGAGCGGTAAGCGGGCGGTCGTAATTTGCAACATCGACGACCAGAAGACCGTTCGTGCCGGCGTGCAGATGGACGATGGCAACGCGGATCTGCTCATGGCGACACCCGAGGTTCCGGAGGCCCAGCCGGCCTGCGGCGAGATCGGGGTCCCGCCGCGATCGGTCGTCGTGCTAATGGAAGCGTAAACGGATCAGCAACGAGTGACTGGAGAGACAATGAATTTAGTCGTACTGGAAAACAGCAACCTCAAGGCGACGTTTGATCCGTCGAACGGAGCTTTGCTGAACCTGGTGTCCAGGCGTACCGGCTGGGAAATCCAGGGGCGATCCGAGCTCGGCCTCTCGTTCAAAATGCTCGTTCCCCTGCCGGAACGACATTACAACCACGTCCACGGCGAGACGCAGAAGCCGGTGTCGGTCGATGTCGCGGACAACGGACTCTCCGTTACGTTTACCTGGGACGGCCTGGACAGCGAGCACACCGCCGGGCTGGATATCGGACTGCGGATTGAAGTGTCACTGGACGAGTTGGGACTTGCCTACAACTGTGAGGTCGACAATCGTAGCGAGTACGTCATCGAGTGCATCAACGTGCCTCAGTTTGGCGACTTGCGACAGACCCAGCCGGACGAGCAACTTTATACCCGGCGGTATAACTATTCGGGCATGAACGCCAGCCCGCTGCTGCCGGAATTCGCTAACGACTACACCGGCTACTGGGGTGTCAACTACCCCACCCAGATGCACAGCGTATCGTTCGCCTGGTGGATGTTGATCGGCAGCACGAGCCAAGGTATATATGTAGGTCGACACCACCCCCGCGGGGACAAGCTGGTAACGTTTGCATACCAACTAAAGCCCGGGTTTGACAAACCCTTCCACCTCGACCATGGCTTGGCGTCACCCGAAGCGGAGATCGACGCTCAGCCAAACCGACTGGAATTCAGCGTATGGCACCACGGTATGGTCCAACCGGGGGAGACGTACACGCTCAGCCCCATCGTCATCTAGCCGTATCAAGGCACATGGCACAAGGGCGTGGATCTGTTCCTTAAGTGGCGGGAGACCTGGTACAGCAAGCCCCGAGTGGCGAACTGGACGGAAGACGTGCATTCCTGGATGCAACTCCAGATCAATGGTGCGGAAGATACGTTATGGTTCCAGTACAAAGATCTCGTCAAATACGCCAGACAGTGCGCCAAATGGGGCGTTAAAGCGATCCAGTTGACCGGATGGGCGTACGGCGGGCAGGATCACGGCAATCCCAGCCACAGCACGGACGACCGACTGGGAAGCTGGGAGGATCTGAAGCAGGCCATCGAGGACTGCCGCAAGCTGGGCGTGGAGATCATCCTGTTCAGCAAGTTCGTCTGAGCCGACCGAACCACTGAGTTCTATCCGGGATGGGAAAAGCACACGGTCAAGGATCCGTATGGCAAGCCATACATTCAGCCGGGGTACAGCTACTACACCGAAACCCAGCTGGCCGGCATCAATCGGCGGGACTTTTCCCCGCTCTGCCATCTTTCTTCGGAATGAACCAATACCCCGTCTCCTATATCCGCGTTCGCAGCCGGGATCCACGGCACGTGGGTATTCAAAAGTACATTAACCAGGACTCCCTGTACCTGGCAGCCACGGCAGGACATAACGAGCGGTGACGTCGGCGTATTTTTTTTCAGGCCTGGTTTGACATTTGAATTTGCCCCTGCATAGTTTGGGACTTTTCGGCGACGACCTTGTTGTTCTCCGGCCGTGTGGTCGGAGAATTTCATTTCAGGCGCCCACCAGCGCAAAACAGACAGGAGACAGGCAGAACCATGAGAAGTCTCGATGAACTCCGAAAAATCCGCGAGGAAGTGAAGAAGGACATGGACATGCGCGGCGGCGACCATAGAGCACGCGTGGTGGTCTGCATGGGCACCTGCGGCATCGCCGCCGGAGCGCGGGACACCATGAAGGCGGTCATGGACGCGCTGGAGGAGAACAACGTGTCCGACGTGGCCGTCACGGCCGCGGGCTGCGCGGGATTCTGCGACCAGGAGCCGCTGGTCGAAGTCGAAGTCCAGGGCGACGAGCCGATTCGCTACGGCAAAGTGGACCCGGACGGCGCGCGCCGAATCGTCAACGAACACATCCTTTCCGGTCGTCGGGTCGACGATCTGGTTTTCGCCTAGGCTATACAAGGAGGCCATCATGCCGACCCCCTGTGAGACCTCACCGGCTGCGAGCGTGCATTTCGCCGAACTCGACGAGTTCATCGCTCAGCAGAAATCCGGCCGTGCCAGCCTGATTCCCGTGCTGCACAAGGCACAGGATATTTTCGGCTTCCTTCCCGTCGATGTCCAGCAACACGTGGCCGACGCCCTCGACCTGCCGGTCAGCGAAGTCTACGGCGTCGTCACCTTCTATCACTATTTTACCATGCAGCCGCGCGGCCGCCATACAATCAACGTTTGCCTGGGCACCGCCTGCTATGTGCGCGGCGCCAAAAAAGTCGTCGAGGCACTGCGCGAAGAGCTGGGCATCGCTTTGGGGGAGACGACCGAGGACCGCCGCTTCTCCCTCACCGCCCAACGCTGTTTCGGCGCCTGCGGGCTGGCCCCGGTCATCATGGTCAACGACGATGTCCACGGGCGCGTCAGCCCGAAAAAGCTTTCAAGCATACTGGACCAATACGAGTAACCGAGGAGCGAGCATGAAAAACAAACGAGCCCAGGTTCTGCTGTGTGCGGGCGGCTCCTGCATTTCATCCGGAACCGAAAGCGTGCGGGACGCCTTCCTGGCCGAGCTGGCCCGCCATGATCTCGCCCGTGAAATCGAAGTGATCACCACCGGCTGCATGGGCATGTGCGAAAACGGCCCGATCGCGGTGATCTACCCCGAGGGCGTGTTTTACCAGAAAGTGCAGGCCGAGGACGTGCCGGAAATCGTCGGCCAGCACCTGCTGAAGGGGCGCGTTGTCAACCGCCTGTTCTATCGCAAGCCGTCGTCCGAAGAGCTGGTTCAAATCATCAGCGACATCGACTTCTACAAGCTGCAGAAGAAGATCGCCCTGCGCAACTGCGGCATGATCAATCCCGAGAGCATTCGCGAGTACATCGCCGCGGACGGCTACGAGGCCCTGGGCAAGGTGCTCACCGAGATGACCCCTGAGCAAGTCGTCGCCGAAGTCAAGGAGTCCGGACTGCGCGGACGCGGCGGCGCAGGCTTCCCGACCGGTTTGAAATGGGAGTTCACCGCCCGCGAAGACGTAAAGCAGAAGTACGTGGTGTGCAACGCCGACGAAGGCGATCCCGGCGCCTTCATGGACCGCAGCATTCTCGAAGGGGACCCGCACAGCGTGGTCGAGGCCATGGCCATCTGCGGCTACGCCATCGGCGCAGATCAGGGATACGTCTACGTCCGCGCCGAATACCCCCTGGCCATCGAGCGCCTGCAGAAGGCCATTGACGAAGCCCGTGAGCTGGGACTGCTCGGAGACAACATTTTCGACAGCGATTTTCGGTTCGACCTGGAAATCCGCATGGGCGCCGGCGCCTTCGTCTGCGGCGAGGAAACCGCGCTGATGCACTCCATCGAGGGCAAGCGGGGCGAACCTCGCCCCAAACCCCCCTTTCCCGCGCAGAAGGGGCTGTTCGACAAGCCCACGGTCCTGAACAACGTCGAGACCTTCGCGAACATCCCGAGCATCATCACCTCCGGCGCTGCGGAGTTTGCAAAGCTGGGGACCGAGAAAAGCAAGGGAACCAAGGTGTTCGCCCTGGCCGGCGACATCTGCAACTCCGGTCTTGTCGAGGTTCCGATGGGGATCACCCTGGGCTCGGTGGTCTACGACATCGGCGGCGGCATTCCCAACGAGAAGGACTTCAAGGCCGTCCAGATCGGCGGTCCCTCGGGCGGATGCATTCCGAAGGAATATCTGAACACGCCGATCACCTACGAATCCCTGCCCGAACTAGGCGCCATCATGGGCTCCGGCGGGCTGATTGTCATGAACGAGGACACCTGCATGGTCGACCTGGCCCGCTACTTCCTCGAGTTCATCACCGAGGAATCCTGCGGCAAATGCACGCCCTGCCGCATCGGCACCCGCATCATGCTCGACCTGGTTACCCGCATCTGTCGCGGCATGGGAACCATGGACGACATTGACCGCCTCGAGGAATTGGCCGGTCAAATCGCTCAGACATCGCTCTGCGGACTCGGTCAGACCGCGCCGAACCCGGTACTCTCGACCCTCCGCCATTTCCGCCACGAATACGAGGAGCACGTGCTCGACAAGCGCTGCCGCGCCGGCGTATGCAACGAGCTGGTCTACGCACCCTGCGTGAATGCCTGCCCCGCCAGCGTCAACGTCCCCGCCTATCTCTCCTACGTGGCCGAAGGCCGTTACGAGGACGCGCTGCGCGAGCACCTGAAGGCCAACCCCTTCCCGTCGGTCTGCGGGCGTGTCTGCCCGCAATGGTGCATCAAAAAGTGCCGCCGATGCGACCTCGAAGGACCGCTGGCGGTCCGCCTGGTCAAGCGCTTCATGGCCGACCAGCAGGACGACTACCTTCACCTGCTGCCGGAGAAGGCGCCGACCAACGGCAAGAAAATCGCTGTCATCGGCTCGGGTCCCGCCGGACTCACCGCCGCCTACTATTTGGTGCAGCGCGGCTACGATGTCACTGTATTCGACAAGCGCGACGAAGCCGGAGGCATGCTGCGCTACGCGATTCCGGACTACCGGCTGCCGCGTGAGTACGTGGACAAGGAGGTCCGCACACTCGAGGAATATGGCGTCACCATCAAAACCGGTGTGGCCATCGGCACGGACACCACGCTGGACCAGTTGCGCTCGGAGGGCTTCGACGCCTTCTTCGTGGCGACCGGCGCCGGCAAGGAAATCAAGCCCTCCATTCCCGGCATTGACGCCCCCGGCGTCTACACCGGCATCGACTTCCTCGACCGGGCGGCCAAGGGCGAGGACCTCAAAATCGGTCGGCACGTCGTGGTTGTCGGCGGCGGCGACAGCGCCATCGACGCCTCGCGCATCGCCCGTCGCCTGGGCGCTCGGGATGTCACGATCCTCTATCGCCGCACGCGCAGTGAAATGCCCACCAACCCCATTGAAATCCGCGAGGCCGAAGTGGAGGGCAACAACGTCGAATTCCTCGCCAACATCGAGGCCATTCGCCCCAACGGCGACCAGCTGGACATCGACGTGCGCAAAATGCGCCTCGGCGCCTTCGACAAGTCGGGACGCCGACGGCCCGAACCGATCCCCGACGGAATTGAGACTCGGACGGTCGACAACGTCATCATCGCCATCGGCCAGAAACCCGACGTGCAGGAAATCGTCGAAACCACCGAGAACCTGGAAGGAACCGACTGGGGCAGCCTCAAGGCCGACGCCAAGTCCGGAAGCACCTCGCGAAACGACGTGTTCGCCGGCGGCGACCTCGTCTGGGGCGCGGCCACGGTCGTCGAAGCCATCCAAGCCGGGCAGATCGGCGCGCGCTCCATCGACCAGCATTTCTTCCCCAATCCCGAGCGCACGTATCCGTGGGAGGACCTGACCGTTCCAGACGTGACCGTGGACACGGACGCCGACATCGAAGAGCAGTTCCCGGCCGAACCACCTCTGCTCCCCGCGGACGAGCGCGTGATTTCGGTTGAAGTCGAACGCAGCATCAACGGCAGCGAGGCGCGCCGCGAAGCCCGCCGCTGCCTCCGCTGCGACTACAAGGAGTAATAAGGTAAACAGACATCCCTGCCTGGACAACAATCCCAAGTACTGCGGGCGTCTCGCCTGCAGAATCAACAACCGTACATCGACAAGACAGAAAATTCACGGAAGGCTACCACTGAACACATAAGTACCCACAGGCTGCAGCCCGTGTGCCCACGCGCCCGCCCCGCAAAGATACGTACCCTCGACGGCCTGAAGGCCGTCGGCACCAACTGAAATTTCATCGGAGGCCAAGCTCCGGTCAACCCGAAGAACCGCGGCTGAAACAGTTTGTAGTTCCCCCTTCAGGGGGGACATTTCGGGCGGCCCGGACACCCCAGGGTGAGGCTGACGAATAGTCCTCCGGGTCTCCGTGCCCGGAGATTCAGGCAAGCTGACACCTCAGAATTCTATCGGATATGCGGGCACGGAGACCCGCATAACAACAAGAAGTTTAATAGGAGGTCAGCCTCCGGCCGACCCGTATACCAATGGGTGAGACTTGCGCCAGGGCAAAGTTAAACAGGCATCGCTGCCTATTCGAGATGTGGTAGCCGCTACAGGCAGGGATGCCTGTAGTACTGCAAAAACCTGACACTTGAAACCTCCTCAAATCTCACAGGAGATGACGATGAGCATAGCCGACATTGTCGAAAAACATGGAAACGCGCGTGAGAACCTCATCGAGATTCTGCACGACATCCAGGATGCCGGCGGGGACAACTCGCTGCACAAGAAGGATTTGCAGACCCTCTCCGAGATCATGGGTCTGACGGTCTCCGACTTGGTCAGCACCGCCAGCTTCTACACCATGTTCAGCCTCGAGCAGCGCGGCAGGCACATCGTCCGCCTGTGCGAAAGTCCGCCCTGCTACGTCATGGGCTCGGAGAACCTGCTCGACGCCTTGCAGGACCGACTCGGCGTAAGCATCGGCGAAACCACCAAGGACGGCGAGTTCACCTTGGAGACCACCAGCTGCCTGGGCGCCTGCGGGGTCGCGCCGGTGATGAGCGTGGACGACGAAGTCTACGGCAATCTCACCGAGCAAAAGGCCCGCGACATCATCGACTCGATAGCAACGCAATGCTGACCGTGGCATAAAGAACGCGTGGAGTAGCGAATATGGCTAAACCGAGAATGTACATTCTGATCCCGATCGACGCCGACACCGTGATTATCGGAGCGCGTCGCGTGAAAAGCGCCTTCTCCGCCGAGATCGGTCGGCGCGGACTGTCGGACGAAGTGCAGGTGATCGAAACCGGATCGTTCGGCCCCTCCAACGCCGGCGTGGTCGCCGCCGTTCAGCCCGACGGTGTCGTCTACGGCAACGTCACCCCCGAAATCGCGGCCGACATCGTCGAGGAGCACATTGTCAAGGGGCGCATCTGCGGCCGACACCTGATCCCGCGCGAACAGCCCCCTGCCCTCACCGACATCCTGGATGAAAAGCGCACCCACCAACCGGGACGCATCGTCCTGGACAACTGCGGACGCATCAATCCGGAAAGCATCAACGAATACATCGCCAGCGACGGATACTTCGCCCTCGGCAAGGCGATCACCGAAATGACGCCCGAGCAAGTCATTGCCGAAGTGACCGACTCCGGCCTGCGCGGGCGCGGCGGCGCCGGCTTCCCGACGGGCACCAAGTGGGGATTCTGCGCGCCGGTCGAAGCGGACCAAAAATACGTCATCTGCAACGCCGACGAGGGCGAACCGGGCACCTTCAAGGACCGACTCATCATGGAAGGCGATCCTCACAAGGTGCTTGAGGGAATGGCCCTTTGCGGATACGCCATCGGCGCCACCCAGGGCTACATCTATATCCGCGGCGAATACAAGCTGTCCATCGAGCGCATGCGCAAAGCCATCGATGACGCGCGCCGTCTCGGACTGTTGGGCGACAAGCTCTTTGATTCGGACTTCTCCTTCGACGTCGAGATCAAAATCGGTGCCGGCGCGTATGTCTGCGGGGAGGAAACCGCCCTGATCGAGTCCATGGAGGGCAAGCGCGGCGTGCCCCGCCTGAAGCCGCCCTTCCCGGCCCAATGCGGTTACAAGGGCAAGCCCACCAACGTCAACAACGTCGAAACCCTGGCCAACGTGCCCGCCATCCTGCGCAACGGCGCTACGTGGTTCCGCTCGTTCGGCAGCACGGGCACCCCCGGCACCAAGGTGTACACGATAATCGGACACGTCGACCGCCCCGGCCTGATCGAGGTATCCTCCGGAATCACGCTTCGCGAGATCATCAACGACTACTCCGGCGGTATGGCCGGCAGCGAATTCAAGATGGCCCAGCTCGGCGGCACGGCTGGCGACGTCCTCGGCCCGGAAGTGCTCGATGTCCCGCTCGACTACGACGCCATGCAGAACGTCGGCCACGTGCTGGGCTCCGGCGCCATTCTGATCATGAACGAAAGCGTGGGCGTGAACGACTTCCTGCACGCGTGCATGAAGTTCTTCAAGCACGAATCCTGCGGCAACTGCAATCCCTGCCGTAACGGACTGAAGATTCTGACCGATATCACCGCGCGCCTCAAAGAGGGCTTCGGCTATCCCGGCGACATCGCCCTGATGGAGGAGCTGTGCATGACGCTGAAGTCCGCGGCGTTCTGTCCGCTGGGGCAGTCTCCGGCGGGACCGATCATGTCCGCGCTGCGCTACTTCCGCCCGGAAATGGAGAGTGGCGTCGACAACGAGCTGGAGCGCCCCCGCGACACCCACGTGCGCTTGGAGCTTGACGAACTCCTAGTGTGACAACCACGCCGGTCAAAATCCATACATTCACGATTCAGGTTCTACATTCAACCCAAAGAACGGCAAAGCAGCAGCAAGGAGTGCCCCATGGCCATCAATCTGACCATTGACAATCAGCAAGTCTCGGTTCCCGAGGGGACAACGGTTCTGGATGCGGCCGCCCAGTCGGGAATCAAAATTCCGACCCTCTGCCACCTGCAGGACGTGGACAGCCCCGGCTCCTGCCGCGTCTGCCTGGTGGAAGTCGAGGGCGCGCGCACGCTCCAGCCGTCCTGCGTCACCGAAGCCCGCGAAGGCATGGTCGTGCGCACCACCAGCAAAAAAGCCCGCGAAGCCCGCCGCCTGTCGGTCGAACTGCTGCTGGCCAATCACCCATGGGACTGCAACGCCTGCGTGCGCAACAACGAGTGCGAACTGCAGGACCTGGCCAAGCAAATGGGCATCCAAGAGGTCCGCTTCCCCTACACTAAGGGAGAAACCCCCCGCGACGAGTCCACCGCAGCACTGGTCCGCGACATGGACAAATGCGTGCTCTGCCGCCGCTGCGTGGCCGTTTGTCAGGATGTCCAGGGCGTCGGCACTCTCGCTCCGCGCAACCGCGGCTTCGAGACCGAAATTGGCACGGGCGCATCCGAGGAGCTGTCTGACGCCGTCTGCGTGCAGTGCGGCCAGTGCTCGGCGGTCTGCCCGGTCGGCGCCATCTACGAAAAGGACTCCATCGAGGATGTGTGGAATGCGCTCGACGATCCCGAAAAGCATGTCGTTGTGCAGACCGCCCCGGCCATCCGCGCCGCCCTCGGCGAATGCTTCGGACAGGAACCGGGAACCTGCGTCACCGGCAAAATGGTCAGCGCTCTGCGCCGGCTCGGCTTCGACAAGGTATTCGACACCAACTTCTCCGCCGACCTGACCATAATCGAGGAGGGACACGAGTTTCTCACCCGCCTCAAGAAGGCGCTGGTCGACGGCGATCCGTCCGTCAAACTTCCCATGTTCACCAGCTGCTCCCCCGGCTGGATCAACTACATGGAATACTTCTACCCCGACATCATTCCCAACATCTCCACCTGCAAGTCGCCCCAGCAGATGTTCGGCGCCCTGGCAAAAACCTACTACGCCGAGAAGGAGGGGATCGATCCGGACAAGGTCGTGGTCGTCTCCGTCATGCCCTGCACCGCCAAAAAGTATGAATGCGTGCGTCCGGAAATGAGCGATTCGGGGATTCAGGATGTCGACTACGTGCTGACCACCCGCGAACTTGGTCGGATGATCTCCGAGGCGGGGCTCGACTTCATGAGCCTGCCCGACGACAAGCAGGACTTTCCCCTCGGCATGTCCACCGGCGCCGCCGACATCTTCGCCAACACCGGCGGCGTGATGGAAGCCGCCCTGCGGACTGTTTACGAGGTCGTCACCGGGCGCGAACTGCCCACCGAGAAGCTGCACGTCACCTCCATTCACGGCCTGGAGGGCCTCAAGGAAGCGCAGCTGCCCCTGGAAAACGTCAAGGACGAATGGAGCTTCCTCGAGGGTGTCACCGCCAAGGTAGCCGTCGCGCACGGGCTGTCCAACGCCCGCAAGGTTTGCGACTTGGTGTCCAAGGGCGAAGCCGAATATCACTTCATCGAAGTCATGTGCTGTCCCGGCGGCTGCATCGGCGGCGGCGGTCAGCCGCGCTTCACCACCAACGAAGTCCGCAACGCCAGGATCAAGGGTGTCTATCAGGAGGACGAGGGACGCGAACTCCGCAAATCCCACGAGAACCCGGCCATCACCCAAATCTACAAGGAGTTTCTGGGCGAGCCCCTCGGGCACAAGTCGCACCACCTTCTCCACACCGAGTACAAAGCAAAAGAAAACCCCAGCATTACCTAGAAAAGGACAATATGCAACATCCAAAAGTAGTGGTAATCGGTGCCGGAAGCCTGTTTTTCGGACGCCAGGCAATTTGGCAAATGACGCAGTCGGAACATCTGCAAACCGGCACTCTGGCCCTGGTTGACCGGGATCCGGTGATTCTGGCGCGCATGAAGAATCTGGCCGACAAGGCAGTGGCTCACGCGGGCGTTTCCCTGCGCATCGAGGCGTCAACGGACGCGCGGGACGTGCTGGCGGACAGCGACTTCGTCGTGCTCAGCTTCGCGGACCGCTCCGTGCGCTTTCGCGGAATTGACTGCGCGCTTTCGGAGAAATACGGTATCCGCATGTGCAGCGGCGACACCATCGGACCAGGCGGAATCATGCGCACGCTGCGCGAATTCCCGCACATCCTTGGCTATTGCCGCGACATTGAGGAGCTGTGCCCGGACGCCTGGGTCATCAACTACATCAACCCCACCGCCGCCAACGGCATCGCCATGCGTCTCTTCGCGCCCGATCTCAAAAGCTTTGCCCTCTGCGACGGTCTGCACATGCCGCACGTCAAACGCAATTACGCGCAACGCGCGGACATTGTCGGAGAAAACGAGGCACTCACCCCCGAGCAGGACGCCAAGTTCGACTTCCGCATCGCGGGTCCCAATCATTTCACCTGGCTGCTCAAAGCCGAGTATGACGGTGAGGACAAAGCTCTCCTCATCGCCGAAAAGCTGCGCACCCAGGCCGCCCGGGAGACCGACGGCGGCGATAAAGGCGCCAAGGCCGTATTCAACGCCGCCGTCAGCCACGAGCTGTATCAAGCCTTCGGCTACGTGCCCACCTGTGTCGGCCACACCAAGGAGTACGTCCGCTTCTGGCAGGGTCTGAATCACTCTCCTGAAACCGTTCCACCCCTGGCCCTTTGGGAAACCGGCGACCGCTACGAACGCCATGCCGAAATGTTCCGCGAAGTCGACGGCTACAACCTCGGCGTCGAGACGATGGACACATTCTTTGAAAAGCACGGCCCGGATCACGCCACCGATATTATCGAAACCATGTGGGCCGGACTAGCCAAGCCGTTCTTCATCAACACCGCCAATGCCGGCACGGTCCCCAACATGCCCGAGGACGCCTTCCTCGAACTGCTGTGCGACGTCAACATGGACGGACCGGCACCGCGCCCCGTCGGCGACGCCCCCGTCGGTTTGCGCGGGCTCTGGCAACAGGTTCTCGACACCCACGAGCTGACCGCCCGCGCCGCTGTCGAGCAGGACCGCGACCTGCTGCTGCGGGCTTTCGTCTGCGACCCGCTGGTCTCCAGCCTCGCCGACGCGCGTGCTCTCATGGGCGAATTGCTGGAAGCCGAAAAGGACGCCCTGCCGGACGGTTGGTTCACAGCCTGAGTCCATCCAAAGACCAAGAGCGCGGACTGCCGAACGCGAAAGTACCCACGGGCTTCAGCCCGTGTGCACAAGCGTCGGATCACCGCAAAGCGACGTGCCCTCGACGGCCTGAAGGCCGTCGGTACCAACTGGCATCACCGGGCACTACTTGGTACCACCGGCCTTTAGGCCGCGTGAAACGGAGAACGCGGGCTTGAAGCCCGCAGGTACTGGTACCACCGGCCTTTAGGACGCGTGAACAAGTAACAACGCCCTGCAGTTGTTACCAAGGGAAGTCTCATAGGAGCCCCCCCCTCCTGACATCCCTGAAATAGCTTGTACTTCCCCCTTCAATGAGAATATTTCGGCAGCTACCGGCAGCTACCGATCAGACCGATCAGACCGATCGGTCTGATTTGTCTGATCTGTCTGATCGGTCTGACACCAACGTAATAGGAGCAAGCATGTGCGGAATCGTGGGATACACGGGCCGACGAAGCGCAGTGGAAGTTTTACTGGGCGGACTGCAGCGCCTGGAGTACCGGGGATATGACTCGGCGGGCATCGCCCTGGTCACCGACGGCGACCTGCGCAGCATTCGAAGCGTAGGCAAAGTCCGCGCACTGGTCGACCAACTCCACCCCGACGGCGCAACCGCCCCGATCATCGACGCTCATGCAGGCATTGCCCATACCCGCTGGGCTACCCACGGTCCCCCCACCGAAGCCAACGCTCATCCCCACCACGACCAATCCGGACGGATCGCCCTGGTCCACAACGGCATCATCGAAAACTATCGCGAAATCCGCAAAAGACTCCAAGCCCAGGGACACGAATTTCACTCCGAGACCGACAGCGAGGCACTCGCTCACCTGATCGGAGAGTTTTATGACGGCAACCTCCTCGAGGCGGTCTGCGCAGCCCTCCAGCGCGTCGAGGGCACATTCGGCATCGCGGTCCTCTGTCAGGATGAGCCGGACACGCTGATCGCCGCCCGGCGCGGCAGCCCCATCGTCATCGGCGTGGCCGAACACGAAACCCTGGTCGCCAGCGACGCCGCCGCCCTCGCCGCGCACACCAGCCAGGTGGTGTTTCTCAACGACGATGACATCGCCGTCATGACCCCCGGCGAACTCGACATCCGCAACATCGACAACGTCCCGGTCTCCCGCGAAATCTCCGATCTGGACTGGGACCTCAGCGCCGCCGAAAAAGGCGGGTTCGAACACTTCATGCTCAAGGAAATCTTCGAGCAGCCCGATTCGCTGCGCAATGCCCTGCGCGGCAGGCTTGATGCGAAGCAGAGCACCGCGATCCTGTCCGGACTGAATTTGACCCCGCGCGAAATCGGCGACGTAGGACGCCTGGTCATGCTGGCGTGCGGCACTTCGATGCACGCCGGCATGGTCGGCGAATACTTCTTCGAGGACTTGGCCGACCTGCCCACCGATGTCGACCAGGCGGCGGAGTTCCGCTACCGCAATCCCATCGTGACCCCGCGCGACATGGTGCTGGCCATCAGCCAATCAGGGGAGACCGCGGACACCCTCGCCGCCGTGCACGAAGCGCAAAACAAAGGGGCGCTCGTGGCCGGACTGTGCAACGTGGTAGGCGCCACCATCGCGCGGGAAACCGGTCGGGGCGTCTACCTCCACGCCGGGCCGGAAATTGGCGTGGCCTCCACCAAAGCCTTTACCTGTCAGGTCGCCGTTTTGCTGATGATGGCGCTCAAATTCGGACGCTGCCGGCGTCTGTCGCAGGAAACCGGCATCCAAATCTGTCGCGCCATCGAACGCATCCCCGAACAGGTCGAAGCCGTCCTGCAGCTCAACGAGCGCATTGCCGCCGTCGCCGAACTGCTTGCCGAAGCGCGCAGCGTGTTCTTCATCGGGCGCGGCACCATGTATCCCGTCGCCCTCGAAGGCGCGCTGAAACTAAAAGAAATAAGCTACATTCATGCCGAGGGTTATCATGCCGCGGAACTCAAGCACGGTCCGATCGCACTGCTCGAGGACTCCGTCCCCGTCGTCGCCCTGGCGCCGGACGTGCCGGGACGAGACAAGACCCTGGCCAACATCCAGGAGTGCCGCGCCCGCAACGCGCCGGTCATCGCCATCCTCACCGAAGGCGACGATGCGGGGGCGGACTCCGCAAGCGCGGTGCTGCACATCCCCGCAGGATCGCCGCTGACAGCTCCGATCACCACCTGCGTGGCCTGCCAACTCCTGGCCTACCACGTAGCCCGGCTGCGCGGCTGTGAAATCGACCAGCCAAGAAACCTGGCCAAAAGCGTGACCGTGGAGTAACCCGCGCCCCCAGTACAGGGCGCGGCCCCCGCGCCCGGCCCGCCGGCCCCGCGGGCGTCGGGGGCGCCGCCCGATACAAGTACAGGGCGCGGCCCCCGCGCCCGGCCCGCCGGTCCCGCGTGCGTCGGGGCGCCGCCCGCTACAAGTACAGGGCGCGGCCTCCGCGCCCGGTCCGCCGGCCCGCGTGCGTCGGGGGGCCGCCCGCTACAAGTACAGGGCGCGGCCCCCGCGCCCGTCCGCCCGGCACATCAAAACAAGGGGAAATCCGAAATGCCCGTCACGATCAAACCATTCGATTTTGCGGACCCTCTACGGATTAGCGAAAAAAGATTGCCGCATTGGCGACAGGAAGGATGCGCCTACTTTGTAACCTGCCATCTTGGCGATTCCCTGCCGATTGGGATGCTGCGGCTGTGGGCCGAAGTTCGTCGAAACTGGTTGGAACACCATCCATTGCCGTGGTCACAAGAAGTTACCCGAGAGTACCATGAACGTTTTACCGAGGCAATGGAACGATACTTGGATGCGGGCGCGGGGAGTTGCGCATTGCGCAAGCCCGCCTGTGCGCAATGCGTGGTTGACACGCTTCTTCACGACGACGGCAAGCAATATGACCTTGGCAGCTTCGTGGTGATGCCGAACCATATCCACCTTCTTGTTGTTCCTCATTCTGGCGTTGAACTGTCGAATACTACCGAAACATGGGAGCGCGTTAGTGCTCGACACATCAATCGGCTGCTGAAACGGAGTGGCCGGCTATGGGGCAGGGATGCGTACGATCACATTGTTCGGAACGAAAAGGAATGTAGGCGAATTGACAAATACATTCGGATCAATCCTGTCAAGGCCAACCTCCGGGATGACGAGTTTATTCTTGGCGGTGGAATCGACAACTGGACCTTCCAGGCGCAGAGTGCTTCTTGAGCCCAGTACAGGGCGCGGCCTCCGCGCCCGGCCCGACCGCCCCGCGGGCGTCGGGGGCGCCGCCCGCTACAAGTACAGGGCGCGGCCCCCGCGCCCGGCCCGACCGACCCGCGTGCGTCGGGGCGCCGCCCGCTACCAGTAAAGGGCGCGGCCTCCGCGCCCGGTCCGACCGACCCGCGTGCGTCGGGGCGCCGCCCGCTACCAGTAAAGGGCGCGGCCTCCGCGCCCGGTCCGACCGACCCGCGTGCGTCGGGGCGCCGCCCGCTACCAGTACAGGGCGCGGCCCCCGCGCCCGGCCCGACCGTCCCGCGTGCGTCGGGGCGCCGCCCGATACAAGTACAGGGCGCGGCCT